>NZ_CP104694.1:837500-1137500 GCF_025398735.1 Tahibacter amnicola | reverse complement strand
CGACGAGGTAGTTCATGGCGTCATAGACGAAGGTTTCCTGGCCGAGCAGCGCGTGCTTGCGGCCCTGTACCACCAGGCAGAGGCTGGGCTGGTAGACCGACGGCAGGGGCAGCGACGGCTCGCTCGCCCGGATCAGCGACAGCGATGGCACGGCGGTAGCGTGGATGCCGTCGGTATCCACCTGGCCGAGGATCCGGCGACGCAGGCCGGCCAGGGCGTCGGTGGCGGCGAAGTCACTGGGCATGGAGCACATTCCGGCAGGACAGTGCGGCGATTATGCAATCGTGCCCCGCAGTTCCAGGCATGCCGTTCGCCAGTCCTGCAGGAACAGGCAAGTTTCGGACAGCATCGAGCTAACGTCGCCGCGGCGCGGGCCACTAGCCTGTCGCTCCCGTCCGACCATCCGGAGACTCCATGACTGCTTCCATTCCCCGTCGCGCACTCGGCCGCCAGGGCCTGTCGGTATCGGCCATCGGCCTTGGCTGCATGGGCATGTCCGACTTCTACGGCCCCGCCGACGAGGCAGCCAATCTCGCCGTGCTGCATGGCGCGCTTGATCGCGGAATCGACTTCCTCGATACCGCCGACATGTACGGCTGCGGTGAGAACGAGCGGCTGCTGGGCAAGGTGCTCGCCACGCGGCGCCACGCGATAACGCTCGCGACCAAGTTCGGCAATGTGCGCGGGCCGGCTGGCGAATACCTCGGCATCGACGGCACGCCCGATTACGTGCGCAAGGCCTGCGACGCGAGCCTGCAGCGGCTGGGCGTCGACCACATCGACCTCTACTACCAGCACCGCATCGACCCGAAGGTTCCGGTCGAGGAAACCATCGGCGCGATGGCGCGTCTGGTGGAAGCCGGCAAGGTGCGCTTCCTCGGCATTTCCGAAGCATCCGGCGCCACCCTGCGGCGCGCCGCGGGCGTACATCCGATCAGCGCACTGCAGAGCGAGTTCTCCCTGTGGACCCGCGAGGTCACCGCCGATGCCCTGCCCGTCTGCCGCGAACTGGGCATCGGTTTCGTCGCCTACAGCCCGCTGGGACGCGGATTCCTGACCGGTGCGATCCGTTCCGTCGACGGGCTGGCGGAGAACGACTGGCGCCGCAGCAATCCGCGTTTCGAAACCGATGCGCTCGCGCACAACCTCGCCCTGGTCGACGCCGTCACGGCGATCGCCGAGGAACGCGGCTGCACACCGGCACAACTGGCCCTGGCCTGGCTGCTGGCCCAGGGCGAGGACGTCGTGCCGATTCCGGGTACACGTCGCCTCGCCCGGCTCGACGAGAATGCCGGCGCGCTGCAGCTGCGTCTGGGTGAGGACGACCTGGCACGCATCGCCGCTGCGATCGGCGGGCACGCCGTCGTCGGCACGCGCTATGCCGCTGCGCACATGCCGCTGGTGAACGCCTGACCCGCGCCGCTTCCCCGTCGCTACCGGGCGGGGAAGCGGTTGCGTCCGGCTCGGTTCCGATTTATGTTAGTACTTACGTAAATACTGGAACAGCTGCCGTGGAATTTCTCGCCGATCTGGGCCTGCTGGCCCTGGGCAGTCGCATGAAGGCCCTGAGTGACCGTCTGTATGGCATCGCCGACGAGGTGTACCGGCTGCGCGGATGCCCGGTGCAGGGCCGCTGGTTCCCGCTGCTGCGCCTTCTGCACGACAAGGGCCCGCAAACGGTCGGCGCGATCGCCGCAGCAATCGGGCAGACCCATTCGGCCGTCAGCCAGCTCGCCGACAAACTGGTCAGGGAAGATTGGCTGACGGTTGTTCCCGGTGAATCCGACCGGCGCTGCCGCTACCTGGCGTTGACAGACAAAGCCCGCGACGCGATCCGCGAGGCACGACCGGCGTGGCGCGCCCTCATCGAGGAACTGGGCGAGCGCTGTGCGTCAGCCGACGTCGACATTCTCCAGGCGCTCGCTCGCTTCGAAGGTGTGCTGGACGAGGGCCTGGCGGGACGCGTTGCCGAGCGCTGTTCCGCGACGGACGCAGCGCAGGTGCGCATCGAAGGGTTCCAGCCCGCACTGCGCGAACACTTCTACCGCCTCAACGCCGACTGGCTGCGCAAGTACTTCTACCTGGAAGAGATCGACCATCGCGTGCTGTCGCAGCCGGAGACGGAAATCCTCGCCGGCGGCGGCGAAATCTTCTTCGCCCTGATCGGCGAGACGGTCGTGGGCACCTGCGCCCTGCTGCAGGAATCCGCAGGTACGTTCGAACTCACCAAGATGGCCGTGGATGAGCGCTACCAGGGGCGCGGCATCGGACGCAAACTGCTCGCTGCCGCCATCGCCGCGTTCCAGAAGCGCGGCGGCAAAACGCTGTTCCTCGAATCGAGCACACGCCTGAAGCCGGCGCTGGCGCTGTACGAAAGCATGGGCTTCGTGCACCAGCCGGCGCTCAAGCCGGATTCGCACTACTCGCGCTCGGATGTCTACATGATCTGGCAGGCGCCGGCCGCGCCACGCCGACGTCGGCGCGCCGCCGACCGCATGGCCGACGGCGCGTAGATCGTTCCGTCACTTCTCGGGCATGGCCGATGAGTGGTGATGCGTGATCAGCCAGCGGCCGCCGATCAGCGCATAGAAATAGCTGTAGCGGGCTTTGACTTCCGTATTGTCGCCGAACCTGAAGGTATACAAACCCACATCCTGCGCAACGTTGCATCCCGTGCGGATCCAGCGACGGTCGATCGTTCCACTCGGCCGCTTGGCCAGAAAGTGCACGAAATACTCGCGCATTTCCGCGTGATTGGAGCGTGGCTGGTTCGACAACGTGGGCAGCAGCACGCCGTCGGCGGCGTAGTTGGCGACAACCTTGTTCGGATCACCCGTCTTCAGCGAGTCATTCCAGCGATCGAACAGCGCGATGACTTCCGCCTGGCGCGGCACGACGCAATTGGCGGCGGACGTCTCCACCGGAGCGACCGGCGCGGCCTCTGCCGGCGCGGGGGCCGGCGGCGCGGCCTGGGCGCCGGCGGCATCCGGGCGCGTCGCGGAACCGGCGCATCCGAGCAACAACAGGGGCACAAGCACGGCGACCGTCTTCTTCAGGGTTCTCACGGGATACTCCCATTGGCTGGTTTGAGAAGATCTCTTGCCGGCCGCCGGCACGATGATGCCCGGAGCGCGCCTACTGCTGTGGCCGGTACGCCTAGGGAAAGTCTGAACAAGCCTCGAAAACTGCTTGTCTGAAGACTCGGTCGCATGCCGGTGGTGATGAAAATCGGTTCAGAGCGAACGAGATTGCTTTGCAAAGGCTGCAAATAGCAGCCTTTTTAACGCGCTATGCCACCTTCGGACGCAACTCGCCCGTCATCGCCAGCAATCGCTTTCGCGCCATCCACAGATTCGATAGCGCGAACAGCGTCAGGATCTGCGCCGTGTTCTTCGCCAGTCCCTTGAAGCGCACCTTCACGTAGCCGAACTGACGCTTCACGACACGGAACGGGTGCTCCACGCGCGCGCGAATACTCGCCTTGCGCTTCTCCGCTTTCTCGATCGCACGCTTCTGGCGTCCTTCCGGCATTGCCTTCACGCTGCTGCGTCGACGAGCAATCTGCCAGTCCAATCCTCGGCGCGACGAATGCTTGTCCGCGCCCGTGTAACCGGCATCGGCATAGACCACGCTTTCCTTGCCGTGCAGCAGATACTCCGCTTCATTCACATCCGCTTCGTTCGCTGCGGTTGTCGTCACCGTGTGCACCAGTCCGGAGTCGACATCCACGCCAATGTGCGCCTTCATGCCGAAGAACCACTCATTCCCCTTCTTCGTCTGATGCATCTCCGGATCTCGTTCACCTCCGGCGTTCTTCGTCGAGCTCGGTGCTGCGATGATCGTGGCGTCCACCATCGTTCCGCG
Organism: Tahibacter amnicola; assembly: GCF_025398735.1. NCBI lineage: Bacteria > Pseudomonadati > Pseudomonadota > Gammaproteobacteria > Lysobacterales > Rhodanobacteraceae > Tahibacter > Tahibacter amnicola. Next base: position 1,133,636 of record NZ_CP104694.1, on the reverse strand, counting down.
CTTGAGCATCAGCCCTTTGCGCGACAGATAGCCGTTCACTCGAGCCAGAATCTCGGCACCCAGCTCGTAGGTTTCCAGCAACCTCCGGAAATTGAGAATCGTCGTCTCGTCCGGGATCGGCTTCGTCAACGATAGGCTCGCGAACTGGCGCATCGACGCGATCTCGTACAGCGCTTCTTCCATCGCCGGGTCGCTCAGCCCGAACCAGTTCTGCATCAGATGAATCTTCAGCATCACCTTCAGCGGATACGGTCGCCGCCCATTGCCAGCCTTCGGATACACCGGCTCGATCAAGTTCAGCAGGATCGTCCAGGGAATAACCTGCTCCATCTCTGCCAGAAACACCTCGCGGCGGGTCCGTTTGCGCTTGCTCGCATACTCGGAGTCGCCGAAGCTCATCTGGTCCATGCGCGTGCCTTTGTGTGGGAGGGTACTATCTCAACACAATCGGGTCGGACTTGTTCAGACCTTCCCTAGCATAAGCCATGCGGGTGCACCGGGCGACTACATCCACTATGCGCCAGTTTCCATTGTATACGCCGGCTGGCGCGACTATAGTGCCCGGCGCGCTGTCCGAAAGCGCTTCCCAGGAGACGCTCATGAGTACCGGTAATGGTGCATCAGTCGTTGCTGTCCCTTCGCCCTCCGCCCCCCGCCGATGTCCGCACTCGATCCTGCCAAGGGCCAGCTGGCGCTCGGCGTCACGGTCGCGCTCGGCATTGAATCGGATTTTGACTACAACAACGCCGCGCGCGTGGTGATCACCACTGCACTCGGCGAGATCCCGGCCGTCGGCGCACTGCTCAGTGCACTGGTCGACATCTTCTGGCCCAGCCCGACGGTCGATGTCTGGGCCATGGTGGAAGCACGCGTGGAGGCGCTGGTAAACCAGAAGATCGCCGAACGCGTGTGGCAACAGGTATCGGAAGCCCTGGCCGGACTGCAGAACGTGCTCGACGACTACATCTACGCCGCACAGAACTTCCCCAATGACCCGCGCTACATTTCCGAGAAGTACAACGTCGCCCAGGGACACTTCCTGCACGACCTCCCGGCATTCCAGTCAAAGGGCTATGAGCTCCTCCTGCTGCCTCTGTTCGCGCAGTTCGCCAACCTGCACCTGGGCCTGATGCGCGACGGCGTCGCCTTCGGCGCCCAGTGGGGCTGGGGACCGGAGATCATCGCGCGCGTGAAGCAACAGCTGGTCGAGGCCATCGGCTCGTACACCGCCTACACGGACAAGATCTATACGTCGGCGCTGGAACAGCGCAAGGCGCAGGCGCCGAGCAACCCGGCCAAGACCGAACCGTTCAACTACGTCAACCGCTTCGTGCGCGAGATGACCCTGACGGTCAACGACTTCCGCGCCATGTGGCAGTACTACGACATTTCGAAGTATCCGACGCCGCCGGCGATCTACCTCGACCGCGAAATCTACTCCGATGCCGTCGGTACCTCGCACGACTCCGCCTTCACCCTGCCCACGCAACCGCCGACGCTGCCCATCAGCCGCGTCATCGTCTGGGGCTGGGACCGCATCGATGCGGCGGAGGTCGACTATCCGCCCAACGGCGGGCCCGATGGCCGCAGTACGACCGGGCGCATGGGCAACAGCAGCGGCGGCAGCAATATGCCGCCGCATGGTGGCTCGTTCGATACGACGCGCAATCCGATCACCCTGGTACGCGCACGCACCGGCGACATCCTCAACGCCCTGTGGTTCCAGTTCAAGGACGGCAGCTGGAGCAACAAGCTTGGCGGCAACTATCCCGGCGGCGGCGACCACGATTTCACCTATCCGGGCGAAATTCTCTCCAGCATCAAGATCATGGGCGTGAGCCGCTTCTACGGCAGCGCGAACTGCGCGGTGTTCGGCTTCAAGTTCGAACACAAGCCCCAGCCCAGCGCCGAGTTGCTACAACGGATGTATCGCACCTCGCCCGAAGCCGTCTCGCCCACCGAGCTGGCGCGGCGCCTCGGTGCTTCGGAGCAGACGGTCCGTGACGTGGCCGCGTGGGCCGAACAGAATCACTGGTCGCTGGCGCGCGAGCAGCACTGGCAGCTGCTCGCGGCACGGGTGAATCGACGCGAAACGCACTGACGCACGCGGGCTTGCCCACGGGGACGTGGCTGCCGCCGCGCCCCCGTGGTGTCAACGGCGCAGTTGTCAGGACATGCGCCGTCATGGCTCATCCGGCGAACGACGTACAATGGCTGTTACGCGTTCGATAGGGAGTGCCCCGCGGTGAAAGACCTGACTCAGGGGTCCATTCGTCGTCATATCCTGGAAATGGCTGCACCGCTGGCCGCCGGGATGATGGTGCAGATGCTGTATTTCCTGGTGGATCTGTATTTCGTCGCCCGCCTCGGCGACGCCGCACTCGCGGGCGTCAGCACGGCGGGCAACATCATGTTTCTCATCCTGGGCCTGACCACGATGCTCGGCGCGGGCACGGTCGCACTGATCGCGCATGCGGTGGGGCGTAAGGATCCCGCCGACGCCAATCTCATCTTCAACCAGTCCCTCGTGCTGGCGGTCATCTGCGCGCTCGTGACACTGGCCGTCGGCTATGGGTTCGGCGGACGCTACATGCACTCCGTCGGCGCCGATGCGGCGACCACGGCACGGGGTATCGAGTACCTGCTCTGGTATACGCCAGGACTGGCAATGCAGTTCGCATTGGTGGCAATGAGCTCGGCGCTGCGCGGCACGGGCATCGTAAAACCGGCAATGGTCGTACAGATGCTCACGGTCGTGCTGAACATCATCCTCGCGCCGGTGCTGATCGCCGGCTGGGGCACCGGATACGCCATGGGCGTGGCCGGCGCGGGCCTGGCCAGCTCGCTGGCGATCGCCGTCGGCGTGATCATGCTGGCCGTCTACTTCGTGAAACTGGAAAAGTACGTCCACTTCTCCTGGGCACTGGCGCGCCCGCACCTGGGAACCTGGAAGCGCCTGCTGTTGATAGGCCTGCCCGCCGGCGGCGAGTTTGCGCTCGTTTTCGTCTACATGGGCGTGATCTACTGGATCATCAAACAGTTCGGCGCCGCGGCCCAGGCCGGCTTCGGCATCGGCACGCGCGTGATGCAGGCGATCTTCCTGCCGGCCATGGCCATCGCCTTCGCGGTCGCGCCCATCGCCGGCCAGAATTTCGGCGCCCGCCAGATCGCCCGCGTGCACGAGACGTTCCGCTCAGCCGCCCTGCTCGGGGCCGTGGTCATGCTGACGCTGACGCTGCTGGCCCAGTGGCGCCCGCAATGGCTTATCAGCGCCTTCACCACCGAGGCCGACGTGACGGCGGTCGGCGTGGATTTCCTGCGCATCATTTCCTGGAATTTCGTGGCGTCGGGCTTTGTCTTCACCTGCTCGAGCCTGTTCCAGGGGCTGGGCAACACGTTGCCCTCATTGCTGAGCACCGGCACGCGCCTGATCAGTTTCGTGCTCCCGGCGATCTGGCTGTCCACGCAGCCGGGATTCCGCCTGGAGCACGTGTGGTACCTGTCTGTCGCCACGGTCGCCCTGCAGGCGGTCGTCAGCTACTTCATGGCGCGGGACCAGCTGCGCCGCCGCGCACCGCTGCCCGCCTGACGCACGGCGCTGATCATCGCGCTGCACCTTGCGTAGCGCACCACCGTAGCGGGACCTGACCGGCAGCACCACATCCCTCGCCATGAATCGTCCTTCCTCCGCGGCAGAGGCCGCCCTTTCAGCCGCCGTACCACTCAATGCCCGGCATGGTCTTGCGCTGGCCGCGATTGCCGCCGTCTTCTTCTCGGCCAAGGCCATCATTGCCAAGCTGCTGTACCGCCACGGCGTCGATGCGGTACTGGTGCTCACCCTGCGCATGGTGTTGGCCGCCCCCTTCTTCGCGGCTGTCGCGGCGTGGCAGTTCCGCCACGCGCCGCCGTTGACGCGCCGCGACTACGCCCTGATCGGCGTGCTCGGACTGATGGGCTATTACCTGTCGAGCTTTCTCGACTTCCTCGGCCTGCAATACATCAGCGCCGGCCTGGAACGCCTGATCCTGTTCCTGACCCCGTCCATCGTGCTGCTGATTGCCGCGACCGTGATGCGGCGACGCATCGAGCGCCACCAGTGGCTTGCACTGGTCGTTGCCTACCTGGGCATCGTGCTCGTCTTCGTGCAGGACCTGCGCCTGGGTGGCGACGGCGTCTGGCTGGGCGGCGCGCTGGTGTTCGGTTCCGCCGTCGCCTATGCGATCTATCTCACCGGCACGGGCGAGCTCGTCAGCCGCGTGGGTTCGACACGGCTGGTTGCCTACGCGATGTGCGTGTCCACCGGCGCCTGCGTCGCGCAGTTCCTCGTGCTGCGACCGATCGAAGCGCTCGCTGTTTCGTGCGAGGTGTACGGACTGTCGCTGCTCAATGCCGTGTTCTGCACCGTGCTGCCGGTGTTCCTGACGATGGCCGCCGTTGCGCGCGTGGGCGCGCCCGCCGTGTCGCAAACCGGCATGATCGGGCCGGTATCGACCGTATTCCTCGGCGCGTTGATCCTGGACGAACCCGTTACCGGACTGCAGCTGGCCGGCAGCGCGCTGGTGATGGGCGGCATGTACCTGCTGTCACGCGGACGCCGGTGACGCGAGGTCCGCCTCGCGTTCGTCGCATTCGCGCCGGCGTTCGGTCACCACCGGCGGCACGCGCTCCACCAGGAAGTCGATCAGCGCCCGCACCGACGGCAGCAGGCCCCGCCGCGATGCGTAGACAATGTGGAATATCCCTTCCGGCGGACGCCACAGCGGCACCACGCGTTCCAGCTCGCCGCGCGCCAGTTCGGCGGCGCAGACGATCTCCGGCAGCAGCACGATGCCCTGACCCGCCAGGGCCGACGCCAGCAATACGTTGAAATCGCCGCAACGCAGCCTCGGTTCGTGGTCGATCTTCGCCGTTTCGCCATCGGGTCCGACCAGGGTCCAGGTTTGCACCGCGTCGTGCTCGATCATGCTCAGGCTGGCGTGGCCCTGCAGGTCGGAGGGATGGGCCGGGCGCCCGTGCTTCGTCAGGTAACCGGGGCTGGCGACCAGATGGCCGCGCTTTTGCCCCAAGGTGCGGATGACCAGCTCGGCGTCGGTATCCAGTTGCGGACGCACGCGCAGCGCGACGTCGATTCCCTCGCCGATCACATCCACGCGCCGGTTGCTCACGATCATCTGCAATTGCACCTGCGGATAGGCGGCGAGAAATTCGGGCAGCAACGGCGCCAGGATGCTCTGCGCCGGCTCGACCGGGCAGCTCAGTCGCACGAGGCCGCGCGGGGCGGCCCGCTGCACGTCCACCGCCTCTTCCGCGGCCTGCGCCTGGGCCAGCATCGCGCGGCTGTGGCGGACGACTTCCTGGCCCACGTCCGTGACCGCGAATCGCCGTGTCGACCGCTGCAACAGGCGCACGCCGAGGTCTTCTTCCAGCTGGGCAATGCGCCGGCTCAGTCGCGACTTGGGCATGCCCAGCGCGCGTCCGGCGGCGGCGAATCCACCGTGATCCACCACGGCAACGAAGTAGGCGAGGTCGTTAAGGTCGCGCACGAGCGTTCCACCTATAGGACGATATGTCCGATTCTAGCCGTCTACCGGCCTATTCGCCTCACCCATAGGATGATCTCACCCGCCGCCCATCGCCTGAACCGGTACTGCGCGGCTCCTGACCGGAGACATCCATGAAACTCCTGCACCTGGATTCCAGCCCCCTTGGCGCCTACTCGGTGACGCGCGAACTGAGCGCCGCCGTCGTGACCCGCTGGCTCGCGGCCAATGGGCCGGCGGAAGTGACCTACCGCGACCTGGCAGCGGACGCATTGCCGCACTGGGCTCCCGTCGCGGCCACGGGCGATGCCGCCAATTCCGCCGAAGCCGACCGTAACGAAGCGGTGCTGCAGGAATTCCTGGCTGCGGACGTCATCGTGATCGGCGCGCCCATGTACAACTTCGGCGTGCCCAGCCAGCTCAAGGCCTGGATCGACCGCATCGCGGTAGCCGGCAGGACATTCCGCTACACCGCCGAGGGCCCGCTTGGCCTGGTGAATGGGAAGCGTGTGATCGTGGTGTCTTCGCGCGGCGGCTACTACGCCGGCACCGCCAACAGCAGCGCCGATTTCCAGGAAAGCTACCTGCGCCAGGTGCTGGGCTTCATCGGCATCACGCACGTCGAATTCGTTCGCGCCGAAGGCGTCGGCATCGGTCCTGACCAGCGCGCCTCGGCCATCGCCGCTGCGCACGCGACGATTGCCGAACAGACCCTGCCACTGGCGGCGTGAACGGACGGGGCGGCCAGAATCGGCCGCCCCTTTCCTCGTCGTGCTCAGTCCACGGTGAAGCTGGCCCGCGTATTGGCACCGAAGTTCACGCCGTTGATCTCGCGGAACCGCACGGTGATCACATCGCCCTGCTGCACCAGCACACCCGTCACGTTGTCGCCCGACGGCGAGGGCCACGTACCCGGCGTATACGTTGCGCACAATGCGGTATCCACCCCGTTCACGCGGACGCACGCCACCAGCTGGGAACCCGCCGCGGGCTGCTGGTCCGGCAGGATGTAGAAATTCCGCAGGTTGCCCGTACGCGGCGCCGGGGCGCTGTTGCGGGCTTCCTCGCCGGTTGATCCGCCAATGCTGAAGATTTCACTGGCCGCCGGCACGTAGGGCTCGGCCGTGATCACGATGGCGCCGGTGTTGACCGGGCCGGCATAGTCGAAGCTGGCACGCACGTTGGCGCCCGAATTCACGCCATTGGTTTCGGTGAAATGCACGGTGATCACGTCCCCCTGGGCGACGTTGACGGAGCCAGTGCTGACGGTCGGATCCGGCCAGTCGGCATCGACATAGGATGCGCACAGCGGCGTATCGATGCCGTTCTTGCGCAGGCAGGCCTGAATGCGCGAGCCGGCAGCCGGCTGCAGGTTCGGCAGCAGGTACAGGTGCTGGATCGTACCGGCGCGCGGCGCGACGGCGCGATTGCGCGGTTCATCGCCCGCGGTGCTGCCGATGCTGTAGGTGTCGCCGCTGGCAACCAGGAAGGGCTCGCCGGTGATCACCGCCGAATGCGAAGGTGCCGGCACTTCAAAGCCGTCCGCGAACAGGATATCGGACGTCCAGGTCGGCGGTGCGATCTGGAAGCTGGCGCGGATATTGGCGCCACTGTTCTGGTTGCCGGTTTCGGTGAAATGCACGGTGATCACATCGCCACGCGCAATGCTGACGGTGTTGACCAGATTGCTGCGAACGCCGGGAAAGTCGGTGCTGGTGTAGGTGGCGCACAGGTTCGTATCGACACCGTTGAGGCGCACGCATGCCGTGACGATGGCGCCTGGCGTCGGCGCCATGTTCGCGATCAGGTGCAGGTTCTGCGCGGTGCCTCCCACGGGCGAGGCAACGCGATTGCGCGCTTCCTCGCCCGAGGAACTGCCGATACTGAAGGTTTCCGAGTTCGCCACCACGAACGCATCGGCCGTAATGACGACCGAATCGGCGGCAGCCAGCGGCGGGTACACGAGGCAAGCAAGCGTAACGAGGGCACAGGACAGTAGGGATTTCATGCTTCGACTCCTTCGATAGGGCGCTGGTGTGCAAGACACCCGAATCCCGTCAGCGTCGTCGTTCGCGGCGGCGCCGCGCCGAACGACTGAGCGCCAACTGCGATACCTGTGCCAGCGCCTGCTGAACCCGCTGCGGCCCGTTGCCCGGCATACAGCGTGGTGAAAGCGGGGTGATTGCCCGATCGGCGCGCCGCTGCCGTGAAAGGAGCGGCCGACGCCCCGGTTCTCGCTATCGCTGACGTAGCTGCCACAGCCCTTTCGATAACAGATTCATCGCACTGCCGTAACGCATCGGGCGCGCTCGACGAGCCCGACCGTCGCGCGGCACGGGATCTGCAGCGCCGTCCGAAGAACCGCTGAGGATGAGCGATCGCGGCCTTTCCGCGCCACCGGCCTCGGCCCGAACCAGAAGGAACACGCCGATGAATTCCCCATCGACTCGCGACGCCGCCCGCTGCATCCAGGATTGCCTGACCTGCTTTCGCACGTGCCTGGCGGCGGCCATGAACTTTTGCCTGGAGGCGGGCGGCCGGCACATCGCGCCGGTTCATATCCGCCTGATGACCGGCTGTGCGGACGTGTGCCGCACCACCGCCGCCTATCTGCTCAGCAGTACACCGTTCTACGAGGAACTCTGCCGCGCCTGCGCGGCGGTGTGCGAAGCCTGCGCCGCGGATTGCGACTCCGTCGGCAAGATGGACGACTGCGCCGAAGCGTGCCGGCGTTGCGCGGAAAGCTGCCGCCAGATGGTGGCCGAGGAGGTCGGGCAGACGGCCGAACCGATGCCTGCCTGAAGCCGGGAGGTCGTATGTACGCCCGATGGGCTGTCGTCGTGATCTGCGCCGCGCTCGCCGCATGCGGCGGTCGTGCCCGGCTGGACGTGCGCGAGGGCACCGGTCCTGACCCGAAACTGCCGCCGCCGCAAAAATCCCTTATACCCGTCGTGCATGTCGCAACAGCGACCGGTTGGCCGGCGGGAGAAACACCCGACGCGGCCGACGGGCTGCGGGTTACGCCCTTTGCCGCCGGCCTGGACCATCCACGCTGGCTCTACGTATTGCCGAACGGTGATGTGCTCGTCGCTGAAACCAATGCACCGCCGCGCCCGCGGGACAACCGCGGACTCAAGGCCAAGCTGCAGAAGCTTCTGATGAAGAAGGCCGGTGCCGCGACGCCCAGCGCGAACCGCATCACCCTGCTGCGCGATGCCGACGGCGACGGTGTGGCCGAATTCCGCTCGGTCTTTGCCGAGCAGCTCCATTCACCCTTTGGCATGGCATTGGTCGACGGGCAGTTCTATGTCGCCAATACGGATGCCGTCGTTGCGTTTTCCTATACGGACGGCCAGACGACGCTGCACGGGCCGCCTCGCCGCGTGGCCGAATTGCCCGGCGGCGAGCGCAACCACCACTGGACCAAGAGTCTGATCGCAAGCCCCGACGGACGCACGCTGTATGTCGGCGTCGGCTCGAACAGCAATGTGGCCGAGCACGGCATGGCCGAAGAGGAACACCGCGCCGCCATTCTCGCGATCGACCCCGCCAGCGGCACATCCCGGGTCTTCGCCAGTGGCCTGCGCAATCCGGTCGGACTGGCGTGGGAGCCGGGGACCGGCGCGCTGTGGACCGCGGTCAACGAACGCGACGAGCTCGGCAGCGACCTCGTCCCCGACTACATTACCTCCGTCAAGGACGGCGGCTTCTACGGCTGGCCCTACAGCTATTTCGGCCAACATGTGGACAAACGCGTACCGGCCCGCCCCGATCTCGTCGCATCCGCCATCGTCCCCGACTTCGCGCTCGGCCCCCACACGGCATCGCTGGGGCTTGCCTGGAGCGGCGCGAACGCGCTGCCGGAAAGGTTCCAGAACGGCCTCTTCGTCGGCCAGCACGGATCGTGGAATCGCAGGCCGCGCAGCGGCTACCGGGTGCTCTTCGTGCCCTTCGCCAAGGGTGTTCCCACTGGAGAAACGCGGGACGTGCTCACCGGCTTTCTCGCGGGCGACGCGGCGCGTGGTCGGCCGGTGGGCGTCGCGATGGATAGCCGTGGCGCGCTGCTGGTCGCCGACGACGTCGGCAATGCGATCTGGCACGTCAGCGCGGCCCGATAGCCATCGCCGCCATCGATCCCCTTTGTAGCGGCGCTGGCGTTGCGCAGCGCAACAAAGCCGCGACCGGAGCGGTCTTTGCATCTCGGTCAAAAGCGTGAAATTTCAACGGGATGATCAAAAGGGGAGCGTATCCGCGGCCCCACGGGCGGGTTTGCACTTTTCCACTGGCCGCCAATTGGAAAAAACCGGTGCGCGATGATTTTCGACTCCCGGCATTTTTGGGCAGAAAATATCGTCACATTTGTTTATCATTGTGACGAATACAGTCGCACCGCCTGTCGGGTTCGCGGCGCCATCCGCGCCAGGAACTCCGACCCGCCGATCATCGGCAAAGTTACGGGAGTACGGGCGTTCGGGGTGTTTCAGACCCGGGCGCCCGACCTTTTCCCGTCGCAACCGGAAGACGCCCCGCCCACGCGGGGCGTCTTGCTGTCCGGGGCCGCAGTACCGCGCGTCACTCGAACTCGCCGGCGCCGAAGATCTCGTCAAACCATTCCACCGGGCTGCAGCCCTGGTCGAACGCCGTGCCAATGTCAGTGAGCATCTGCTGGTAGACCGGCCAGGCCCGGTCATTGACGCCGGCGTCGCCGCGAATCATGAACACGCCGAAGCGATGCTTTTCCAGGTCGACCCAGGGCATGAAACCGAACATGCCGAGGCTGTGGATGAGCGGCGCTTCACCCGGCGGCCGCTCGCCGATCATCCAGCTACCTAATCCATAGCGTACCGGCGGTACCGCATTGGGCGGCGCATACGCGACGGGCAGGTTGCCGACGTTATCTTGTCGAAACTGCCGGACGCCACCCAGGCTGAGCAGGCGGCGATTGTTGCTGCGCCCGTCATTGGCCAGCAGATGCAGCACACGCCCGTAGTCACGCAGAGTGCTGCGCGCACCGCCGGCAATGCGGTAGTTGAGCGTTGGTCCCAACCCCTGCCAGTCGATGCTGCTGATCCCCAGCGGCTCGCCCAGTTCGGAAATCCAGCGCGCCTGCCAGTCGCCACCGCCGCGCACCTCCGCCACGCGACCGGCCACGTGCATCGAGACACCCCCGTAGGAGAACTGCCCGCCCACGGTGTATCCGGCATTGAGCGGGCGGCAGCAGGCAATCTGCTCCACCGCCTGCGCCAGCGTGATCGAATCGTTGTTCACCACCGGGGCCAGCAAGTCATCCCCGTAGCCTGCAGTGTGACTGAACATCTGTCGCACCGTCATCGTGCCCTTCTCGCCACTGAAAGCCGGCAAGTAGCTGGAAACCGGCACATCAAGCCCAAGGGCCCCCTGGTCCGCCAGCTGCACCAGGCGTACGGCCGACAGCAGCTTCGTCGCCGAGGCGACCGGCACCCAGGTCGCCGGTGTATAGGTACCCAAATAGTTTTCGTACACAATTCCCTGACGGTCACCCACCAGCAGCGCGCCGCCTTCCAGTCCCTCGGACTGCAGCAGCGCCGCGAAGCGGCCCGTCGCCTCCGGGAAGGTGCACGTCTGCGCATGACCGACGGCACTGGCTAGCAACAGCAGTACAAGGCAGATCCCACGCATGACGGTCTCCTGAAGGCTGGTACCGGCCGTAACGGGCGCCTCCGCGGACCGTTGACGCACCCGTGCCGCCGCCGACGAACGGCATTTACGCTTCATCCAGCCATCGGGCCGCCTCACCGGTTATCGTCTCGCGCCGCAGCCGCGTCCGGCTGCGTAGATTCTTTCCCAGGGAACCCGTCATGCCGCGACACCTCGCCAGCTGCCTCGCATTTGCCCTTGCCGCCCTGGCGCACATGCCGACGAACGCCCAACAGCCACTGCCACCGGCCACCGAATCGGCAACCGTCGTGCTCGACCAGGTGCTGGTCAGCGGCGAACAACCCGGCCCGGGCATGTGGCGTGTATCCAAGGGTGACCACGTGCTCTGGATACTTGGCGTGCAGTCGCCCCTGCCGAAGAAGATGTCGTGGCGGTCCAAGGATGTCGAGGCCGTGATCGCGCAATCGCAGGAAGTGCTGCGCCTGCCCCGCGTGGAGGTCGGCAGCAATATCGGCTTCCTGCGCGGGTTGACCTTGCTGCCAGCCGCCATGAGCGCGCGCAAGAACCCCGACGACGCCACGCTCGCCGACATCCTTCCGGCCGACACCTATGCCCACTGGACGCGTCTGAAAGCCCAGTACCTGGGCAAGAGTGACAAGACCGAACGCTGGCGCCCGCTCTTCGCAGCGCAGGAGCTGTACGAAGCTGCCATCGAGAAACGCGGGCTCTCCGAGAAAGGCGTGGTGTGGCCGGTCGTCGAGAAACTCGCCCGCGAGCACAAGGTGCCCGTGACGGTGGCCAAGATCGAGATCCCGATCGAGGAGCCCCGCAAGACCATCAAGGAATTCGCCCGCTCGCCGCTCGACGATGCGGACTGTTTCGCCAAGACCCTCAACCGCCTGGACACTGACCTCGACGCCATGCGCGAACGCGCCAACGCCTGGGCCGTGGGCGATGTCGCGCAGCTGCGCCAGCTGACTTTCGCCGACAACGAAGCGGCCTGCCTCAAGGCCGCGCTCGATACGAGCGTGTCGCAACGACTGGGGCTGGACGAGCTGCCTGCGCGCATCAAGAAGGAATTTCTCGCAGCGGCGGACGCCGCGCTTGCCAGGAATGCCTCCACCCTGGCCGTGCTGCCCATGGACATGCTGCTCAAGAGCGACGGATACCTCGCCGCCCTTTCCGAGCGCAACTACACCATCGAAGAGCCGGAATAGACCTCCGCGCAGCCGCTGCCAGCCGCGCAGTAGAATGGCGGTCTGGCAGCGGCGGATCACGGCAATGGATTGGCGTTTCGACAACAGCTTCGTGCGGGAACTGCCCGGTGATCCGGAATCCGGAAACTTCCGCCGCCAGGTCGTCGGCGCACTTTACTCACGCGTGAACCCCACCCTGGTCGCGGCACCGTCAGTGATCGCCATTTCACCCGAAATGGCGCAGGTGCTTGACCTCGACGCAGCAGCCATCCAGTCGCCGCTGTTCGCCCAGGTGATGGGTGGCAATCGCCTGCTGCCGGGCATGGAGCCCTACGCGGCGAACTACGGCGGCCACCAGTTCGGCAACTGGGCCGGCCAGCTCGGCGACGGCCGCGCCATCACGCTGGGCGAAGTGATCAACCGGGCCGGCAAGCGCTGGGAAATCCAGCTCAAAGGCGCCGGCCCCACACCGTACGCACGCACGGCCGATGGCCGCGCCGTATTGCGCTCGTCGATCCGCGAGTTTCTCTGCAGCGAGGCCATGCACCACCTGGGTGTTCCGACCACGCGCGCGCTCGCGCTGGTGTCGACCGGCGAGGCCGTCGAACGCGACATGTTCTACGACGGGCATCCGCGCGACGAACCGGGCGCTGTCGTCTGCCGCGTGGCGCCGTCGTTCCTGCGCTTTGGCAACTTCGAGCTTCCGGCGTCGCGCGGTGATACTGCACTGGTGGCGCGCCTGGTCGACTACACCATCCGGCGCGAATTTCCCGAGCTGTCCGGTGATACACCCGCCCTTCGCGCCGAATGGTTCGCCCAGGTGTGCGAACGCACCGCGCGCACGGTGGCGCACTGGATGCGCGTGGGCTTCGTCCATGGCGTGATGAACACCGACAACATGTCCATCCTGGGCCTCACCATCGATTACGGCCCCTATGGCTGGGTCGACAATTTCGATCCGGACTGGACTCCCAACACGACCGACCGGCACGGTCGCCGGTATCGTTTTGCACATCAGCCACAAGTAGCCTATTGGAACCTGACCCGGCTGGCCGGCGCCGTGGCCTCGGCGTTCCCGGATACCACCCCGCTGGAAGCCGGTCTTGAACGCTTCATGCAGGCCTACGCCAGCACCGAGCGCAGCATTGTCGCCGCCAAGCTGGGCCTGCGCGACTGCGAAGACGACGACGCGACGCTGATGGGCGACCTGTACGGCCTGATGGTTGCCGCCGAAGTCGACATGACACTGTTCTTCCGGGGCCTGGCTGATATCGACACGCAGGCACCGTCGCTCGGGTCCGTGGCGGACGCCTTTTACGATGCCGACAAACAGGCCGCAGCGGCAGCCCCTTCCAGGCGTGGCTTGATCGCTACGCCGCGCGCCTGCGGCGCGATGGCGTCGATCCAGCCCAGCGCCGGCAATGGATGAACCGCGCCAACCCGCGCTATGTACTGCGAAATTACCTCGCCCAGCAGGCCATCGATCGCGCCGAGTCCGGCGACTACGCCGGTATCCACGACCTGATGGACGTGATGCGCCACCCCTACGACGATCAGCCCGGCCGCGATGCCTTTGCGCAGAAGCGCCCGGAATGGGCCAAAAGCCGCGCCGGCTGCTCCATGCTGTCGTGCAGTTCCTGACACCACTCACTGACTGGAAGTACCGCAATGACCCAGAACGTTCGCGACAGTAACGGCAATCCGCTCGCCGACGGTGACAGCGTCACCGTCATCAAGGACCTCAAGGTCAAGGGCACGTCCGTTACGCTCAAGCGCGGAACCCTCATCAAGAACATCCGCCTGACCGACGATGAGGAAGAGATCGAATGCAACGCCGAGAAGGTTAAAGGTCTGGTTCTGAAGACCTGCTTCCTGAAGAAGGCGTGACGGCATCGACGCGTTGACGGTTCGCGTCAACGCGTCCACCGCGGCACGTGACACTCAACCGGGCTTGCCGGTGCCGCAGTGCTCAATGGCCATGGTGTAGGGGATGTACAGCATCAGCTCCGACGCCGACACCCGCTGCCATTCGATGCGGCTGCTCAGCCCTTCGATCGACACTTCGCAACCAGCCCCCAGCTGGCCACGGATCCGTGCCGTGTCCTCCGCAATGGCGGTGACCAGCTCGTAGCGGAAGCGTTCGGGGCGCGTCAGGCTCAAGGCGGTCTCGGATGCCACATCGATCTCGGTACGTCCCATCCGCTCGGCCTTGCCCACGAAATCGCGCAACTCGCGGGTGAGTTCTTCCGCCTTCTCCGGTTTGCCGCCAATAGCCGTACGGACAAAGATCGTCACCTTGCTCACGTCCGGCCGCTTGTCGTCATCATCGAGCGGAATCTGATAATTCTTCGAATCAATGGTCGACAGAAACGTGTCGCCGTAAACCAGCTGGAACGATTTTCCGGCGCTGGCCTGCATTTTCCGGATCGTCTCGTGGATTTCATTTTCCCGGCTCTCCTTGTTGCGCGTGTCGCTGACGAGTGTCAGCGACAGCAGGAGATAATCGCCGGGACGGGTTATGGAAACAGCCGGCGTTTCCAGCAGGTCGCGATAACTGATACGCGAGCCGGTCACGACAATCGTTTCCAGTTTTTCCTCCTGCGCGGCAGCAGGCCCTGCCGCGCACGCCACCGCCGCGATGAAAGCAGTGGTCCAGCCCTTCCTGCCGAAATAACGGACTCGCATACCCGACCTCCTTCCCCACAAGGTTCAGGCCGAGTGTAGGAATTCGCTGGAGTACCGGTGGAAACGAGCCGACCAACGCGCACTCCCCGCACCATCCACGGGGAATTCACATCCAAACCGGCCCCTGCTGTAAAGATCGTTTACCGACAATCCGCGGGCGGACGGTCGAAAATGCCATAACAGCGCCAGGATCGCTGCGATAAAATTGTTCGACGTTCGCGACCGCAGGCGGCGCTCGATCTATCCCCTGGATCACCGCCTAACGCGACGTCGGGAAGGGTCCGTCACCCCCTGTGCGGATCCTTCCCACTTCCTTCTCTCTACCGCGCCAGCATCAGGGCGATGGCGGTTTCGCCGCGGTACGCAGATCCACCCACACCAGATCGTGCACCGCGCGCGGCGGACGCACCAGATCCAGCGTCCTTGACCCATCGCGCATCGCCATACCCAGTGTCGTGATGCCGTCCATCGGTTCGACCAGCACGGGCGCGGCGCCTGCCGCCGCAACGAAGTACACGCCGAAGTGCGCGCCGGCGGGCTCCAGCACGGCATAGATGCCATCGTCGGCCGGTGTCCAGCCGTAGGCTGTCCAGTAGCCCATGTCGTCGACCCACTTCTCTACCGCGCCTTCCGGCGATCGGCGCACCAGCGCTTGTTGCTTTGTATCGATATAGAAAATACCGCCCTTCGCGTCACCACTAATCGGACCCCGCTCCACCGGAGAGGCCAACGATTGCTCCACGCCGGTTTCGCGGGAGCGGCGCCACAACGCCCGCGCCGCGTTGTCGGCGCTCACGTAGTAGATCCATTTGTCGTCAGCCGACAGATACACCTGCTCGATGCGTCGGGACGTCGCGCCCAGCCGGCTCCAGGCCGCATTCGCCAGGTCCGCCTCGAACAGCGCCGTGTCACCCGCCTGGTTGCGCACCGGCACGATCAGCCGCTTGCCGTCGCCACTGAAAGCGGGCGTGGCCTGCGGCACGAAGCCGTCGATATCCGGCAGGCGGACGGCCTGGGCCTCCTTGGCCACATAGACGGCTATCCGGCCATCCGGATCAGCCAGGTACGCCAGCTGATCCCCCTGGAACGATCGCCGTGGAAACCACTCGCTCCCCGTTTCCCGCCGCAGCGGTTCCGTGGGCGACGGCTCCGCCGTGCCGTCGAGCGTGAGCTGCGCCAGGCCAAATCGCCGTTTTCCGCGGCAGAAAAGCAGCGCTTCGCGCTCACGCGCCAGGATCGGATCGGTTGCACCGGGCAGCCCCAGGTAGTCACGCTGGCCGGTGCCCGCATCCACGCGCCACAGACCCGATCCGGCACCACGATGGATGCCGATCACCAGCCCACGGCTGTCCGGCAGCCAGGTGAAGCCATCCAGCCCCAGGTAGTCGGGCACCAATTCGCGCAGTCTTCCTGCGGCGATATCCAGTAACCACAAGCCACTGTGCGGCTGCGGTCCGCGTCGGATCGCCAGGTATCGCCCGTCCGGCGAGTAGTGCGCCTGCACGTCGCTCACCGCGGCGTCGCGCGGATAATCCAACGGTTCAACCTGGCCATCCGAGAGGCGAATCCGGTGCAGGCTCATCGCCGCGTCACCCGGCCGCATCCGCGGTGTCACCAGGTATTCGCCATCCGGCGAGAACGTCATCCATTCGGCAAACCGCGTGCTGCAGCTGCCCAGCTCACGCTCCGTGCCCTCGGGCAGGCGATGCAGACGGATCCGGCACGCACCGTTGTCGTCGAAATGCTGGTACGCGACGGTGCGGCCGTCGTGCGCCACCGCGATGCTGAAATCCTGGCCACCGGGCAGCGCGCCGATGCGCGTACTGGCGCTGCCGTCCAGCCCCTGCGACACCACGCGCACGTGACCATCGATCACGGTGGAGAACAACGCACGACGGCCATCCGGCAGTACTTCGCCATAGCCGACGTACGTTCCGGCCGGCGCCAGGGTGTGGATGGAACCAGTGAGTGCATGCGCCAAGGCCGGTGCGTCGTACACGCTGCGTCCGGCGACCGGCCACATCAGCCAGCCGGCAACCGCGACCAGTGCACTGCATCCCGTCAGAACGGCAAGCCGCCAGGGCCGCCTGCCGGACGTCAGCACGGTAACGCGTTCCGGCGCAGTCGCGACGTCCGCATCGGCGTCCTCCACCGGCGCCGTCGCACGATCGACACGCGCTTCCTCCGGCACGGCCGTCGCGACGTCCAGATCGGTCACTTCCGTTCGCTCCGCCGGCGCACAGGTGCAGATCAGCCGGTAACCGAGCTTCGGAATCGTCTCGATGTAACGTCGCTGCGCCGGATCCGTATCACCCAGCGCCTGCCGCAACTCGTTGATGGCCTTGCCCACCACCTCATCGCCCGTGGCGACATTGCCCCAGATCTGATTGAGCGCCGCATCACGCGACAACGGCCGGTCACCCGCTTCGATCAACGCCCGCAGCACCGCCGCCGCACGCGGCGTCAACCGGTGCGACTGGCCACCCCGATCGATGCGTTGGGTACCCAGGTCAGCAACAGCCTCCCCCAGGCGCCAGATTTCCGGTTGCATGCGCAGTACTCAGGCCTTCGGCAGGGGGAAATTCTCACCAAGGCTGGCGCCAAGGGGAAGTGCGGCGGGTTTGCCGGTCACGCGCCGTCGCCCTCCTCTGCCAATCCCCGGCTACGCGCTGCTACAATCCCCCGACTGGACACCTTCCCCTGGCCCAGCCCGCGCACCGCGGGACACGCCATCGTCCATGCCGGGCCTATAGCTCAACGGTTAGAGCAGAGGACTCATAATCCTTTGGTTCCAGGTTCGAATCCTGGTGGGCCCACCAATCGGATGCCGAGTTCCCCGCCGTGTGGTGCACGCGGAGAATCTTCGAGGCTCGCCTCTCTGGAGCGTTTGTCGTCCAGCAGAGTTTCTTCCGAAAGTGTAGCGCGATTGCGACAGCATCTTCGATGGGGCAATTCGGAGTGCCACACGATGGCGTTGATGTGAAGTCAACGCCAGCAAAGCTCTTCGACGAAGACCCAATGACTTGGTCGTTGTCTGCAAGACCGATCGGCTCACCCGTACGATTAGTGGTTTCTCGCTATTGATCGACGTGTTCGATCGGCACCAGTCGCCTTCGTGTCCGTCACACAGCAGTTCAACACCACGGACAGCATGGGGCGCCTCATGCTGAACGTGCTGCTTTCGTTCGCCCAGTTCGAGCGCGAGATTGCCGCCGAGCGAATCCGGGACAAGTTCGCCGCCAGCAAGCGCAAGGGACTGTGGATGCACGGCATCCCGCCCTTGGGTTATGACGTGGTCGACCGGCGGCTCGTTCCCAACCCCACCGAAGCGCCGTGGGTCCGGCGAATTTTTCAACGCTTCGTGGAATTGCGCTCCGCCGTCGGCTTGATCAACGAGCTCAAGACCGCCGGCGTGACCACCAAAGCCTGGACCAGCAAGAATGGACGCGCTCGCCCGGTTCGCGCGATCGGCAAGAGCTACATCTACGCAATACTGACGAACCGAACGTACCTCGGCGAATTGCGCCACCGGGATCAATGGATCACCGGCGCGCATGAGCCGATCATCTCGACCGAGATATGGGAGCAGGGACGCTCGGCTCTGGCTGTCCCGAGCCGCACGCGGGGCAACGAATCGCGGGCGAAAGTGGCGTTTGCCCTTAAGGGCCTACTCTGGGCGCCGGACGGCTCAGCGCTGACACCTTGGCACACGCGAAAGCCCAACGGCCGGCAGTACCGGTACTACGTCAGCACCCGGGCCATTCATTGGGGCGCCAACGCGGCCGAGCTTGTCCGCCTACCCGCCGGCGATATCGAGAAGCTGGTCGAGGCCCAGGCACTTGTCGTGCTCCAGACGCCGGGCCTTGTCGCCGACGTTGTGGCCGCCGCCACGAGCGTGAAGCCGGCGCTGGACGAGGCGCAGGTAACCGTTGCCATGACACAAGTCGGCACCGTGTGGGAAAGCCTCTTCCCCGGCGAGCGGCAGCGCCTTCTTCGCCTGCTGGTGCGGAAAGTCGTCGTGTACCCCGATCGGCTGGACATCGACTTTCACCCGCTAGGGCTGGCCGAGCTGGCCGACGTTCCGGCGCCTTCGCACGCGGAGGCAGCGTGAAGCCGCAGCTCGTAGTGGAAGGTCCGCCGTCGGCCGCGCCGAGCACCGACGGCGGCGGCAGCATTTCCATACCCATTCGGCTGGTGCGTCGCAGCGGGCGCCGGCTACCGCGTACGGAACATATGGACCCGAGGGCCGAGCCACGAACCGCCACGCCGCTGCAGCTGGCGCTGGCGCGGGGGCATCGGTGGCTAGGGATGATCGAACGCGGCGAAGTCGCATCCATGTCGGAGATCGCGCGACAGACCGGCGGCGACCCCAGCTACATCGCCCGCATGATCAACCTGACGACGCTCGCCCCCGGAATCGTTGAGGCAATCCTCGACGAAGCGCTGCCGGATGAGACGCGCCTGGTCGACATGGCAATTTCGCCGCCTCATGCGTGGTGCGAGCAGTACGAGCTACTTCGCTCCATGATTCGCTGAGGCGCCCGGACTACCGCCGGTAGAACAACCGGTCCGCGTGGTCCACGAAATAGCACACCATGTGCTCCATTCGGTCTAGGTCGCACATGTGCGGTATCGAGGCGGCGCTATAGGCGGCGGCGGTCGCGTCAAGATCGCCGCCGGTTTCGAACCACACCGCAGCGGCGCGTTTGAGCGCGCTCGCTTCGTCAGCCAGACCGACTTCCTCCAGCGCCGCGTAGATTCTGTCCAAGCTGTCTGCCTTGTTCGAAAAGGCGTGCCAGCCTTCGCATTGGCAAGCCGCCTCCCAGCCCAACGCATGGCAGACCAAGCCGAAACCACGCGGCAGATCATCCTCAATCAATTCGCTCAGCTCGAGTTGATCAGCCAGTGCCGCGAAGTTGCTGATCCATTGGTGGTGATCGTCGCCGCGCCATATTTCCAGGGGTGTACCGGGCGCGCAATGTCGCAGCGTCTCGTTCAGCACTGGAACAATTTCTTCGGGAAGTCTCATGCGATCAAACAACCGGAATCGTCGAGAGGGACTCGACCCGGAGGCTTCCAGTGAACGGCTCAATATACGCCGCTATGCAGTCGGAGAACTCATCCATCAGTGCCAAACCATCAGGGTCGAAGTCGTTGTCAGCCTGAAGGCGAAGATGTCTTCCATCCCATGTGCATAGGACGTTCCGATGCCACTGGCGATGCTGCGAAAATTCCTCGGTGATATCGACAGCCGCCTCTGCCCCTGATGACTCGGGAACGCCCGTGCAGATCAACTGGACCTGATACATGATTTTCCCCATGACGGTAGTCGATTACTCGGGACCTCGACCGAGCCCTTGAGCAACCGATGTATGAACAGGTGCCGGCGCATACCGCTCGGCATCTACATTGCTACAGTGTACACTTTGGTGCTCAACCACTGCCAAGTTAAGCACCATGGGTTCCATCGAATCGTTGCTCGCTGAGGAATTCACCCGCGTACTCCGCCGAGAAGTCGGTCCAAAACTAGACGAGATCCGCAAGCTGGTAGCTGCCCACGCGAAGGACGTTGCAGCGGTCAAGGGCCGTATCGATCGAATTGAGCGCGGCACGGGGATTTCGAAGGCGCGGAAACATGCAGATCGAAAGAAGATTCCCGGCGATGGTGTTGGGACTGACGCCACTGACTTGCGTACGATCCGCCGCTCCCTGGAGATTTCAGCGCAGGATCTAGCATCACTGATGGACGTCAGCATTCAGTCGATCTACAACTGGGAATCTGGAAAGACGCGCCCGCGGTCCGCGCAACACACCAAGCTATCCAAGCTTCTTCAGTTGCCGCAAGGCAAGCTCCGTCGTCGCTTGGCGAATGCCTGACTCGCCAACGGCCCAAGCCCCTCCGTGTTGCCACTCATAGGAGCCGCTATGTCGTACGAGGAAGACGATCGCCGTCGAAGGCTGCGGATAGCACGGGACGAGGAGGAGCAGGAACAAGCCCGTCGAATAAGGGAAGCCTACAGCCAGCACGACGAGCATTCGCACGGCCAAAGCGGAGGCCCATCCAATCTCGTCACGGCGGTAGTGTTTTGCGCTGTAGCGGGCGTCGCCTGGACCTGGGAAAATCTTCCTAAATGGCACACATTTGACCAGCCGTACAAAGCGATCGCCTCGTTCTACTACTGGCTCCTGATTGCTCCCATCAAGGTGGTTCCCTGGATTTGGGAATCACTCACCCATCCCGGCCTTTCCGACTACAAGAATTTCAACGTCGTCACTGCCGTAGCTGCTGTCCTTCTATACGCAGTTGCGCTAGTGATTGGGGGCGGCGTGATACGCGCGCTTTGCCGAGCCGTGGGCGTGCGTAGATGGAAAACGCTTCTGGCGTCCCCGGCGATTGCTGCTGGGCTGTGGTTTGCCGGAACGGCAACACTTACATGGCTAACTCAGAAGTGATTCGGCACCACCTTCACCTTTGAGCATGAGCTGGGCCGCATGTCGCGGCTGTGAGAATGCCGCAGCCCCGAGGAGAAGTACGCCCACCGGCAGGACTGGGCCGCCCGACGCGCACCGAACTTCTTCCGTTCGGCGTCCGCTACCGATGAAGCCATGTGCATCAGGTCGCCATAACGTTTTGCGAGAAACACTAATCGGCAGATCGGCACCGTCCGTCGTGGATAGGACCGCCGCTCCAATCGAACATCGTCATGAGCACGATCTAGGCAAACGCTGACGACGCGCCGTCGAATACACAAGGTGCAGTGGGAGTCCTGGCTGACTCACCCCAATATATTGAGCCGGTCGGTGACCGAGGCCACGCCGGGTTGTTGATAACCTTGTTGATAACGTGTTTATAACTATTGATAATCAATTCGCCTCGCGGTGAGCAATGCGGCCTCCCTCCGGGCAAGTTCCAGCGAGATCGGAACCGGTTTCTCGCGCCCGCACTGAGTCGCATGTCATTGATTTAAATGGGTTAGTACGACAACTGGAGCGACCAAACCAGAACTTGCCAGGGGCAAATATAGAGCGCCGTGCCTTCCTTATTCAGGGAGGAACTTCCGGCATTTCCAAGGTGTCAATTAAGATGTAAAGTTCTTGTCGCAACCATTAACGGCAACCACCATGAGCACAGGGCAGTGGTCCAACCCCCCTTGGTATTTGCGGTCGCTGGGCTGCTCTACGACCAACTGCTTAATCTTCCAAAGGCTCTTCCGGCGTTCCAGGATGCCGTACGTCCATTTCTGCCTGGCTATCGACAGGAAAGCCTCCAAAAGAAGCACTCACTTGGCGCTGCGCAGGTAGTGTTTGAAGTCGAGCGGTCTGCCTTCTTCAGTGAAGATGGTAGTGAAGGAGTTGTGATTGGTGATGGTGGCTTGCTGTTCATGTCTACGTCCTACACGACTTACGCACCGTTCGCAGGGACGCTACGAAAAGTACTCTCTGCGTTAGAACATGCGGTAGCAGGGCTGTCAGAAGGAGGCAAACTTAACTGCACTCGGGTTGGGTTGCGTTACGTTGACGCATTTGCCACTGGCGATGATGAAGAGCCAGAAATGTATGTGTCCGAGGGGCTACGCCATCGCCCCCCCACTGCTCGCGGACACGCCGAACAGGGCATAAGCATTTGTCGCTTTACTATGGGCTCGGGAACAGCAAACGTGCGCTTTGCCTCAGGTGCTGGAACTCCAGTAGTCCCGCCTGATCTGGAGCCACTACCAGTCGGGTTGCGCGATGAGATTAGCCAACTAGCTGTTGCTGGCCGACCGATTTCCGTACTGGATACGGACAGGTTCTGCGATGTAAGAATGCTGCTAGATGTGGACAAGGTTATTGGCGTTTTTGATGAACTTCACAGAGATGCGGACCAGCTGTTTC
Organism: Tahibacter amnicola; assembly: GCF_025398735.1. Lineage (NCBI taxonomy): Bacteria > Pseudomonadati > Pseudomonadota > Gammaproteobacteria > Lysobacterales > Rhodanobacteraceae > Tahibacter > Tahibacter amnicola. The sequence goes on along the minus strand of NZ_CP104694.1, from coordinate 1,110,703 downwards.
GAACGCTTATTACACAACATGCGCGCAAAGTTTGGGGGGATCCAACCATCTTGGGAGCGTGAACCATGCTTGCTGCGCCAGACTTAATGGACTCAACATCGCTTTCGGCTCCTCGGTCAGCGGAAGTCAGAAAAGCGCCCTCGCACGTAGGTTCGCGTGGCGACCTACTTGCTCCCAATGGCACGTCCCTTTTTGTGAAAGACGCTGCCGGAGGCATAAATCATGTATGGCTTTTTTCCGGCACCACCCTACCGCGCGCGCGCGCAAGCGCGTCCGCTCCTAACGATGACCTGAAAGTTATTCGTCAGACATTCGACATCCCTATTACTTGGCAGGCAGAGCTACTAGGGGTCGAAAGGCAGACAGTATACCTTTGGCTTGATGAGGAAAACTCCCCAAGCTCAATACGTGATGGCAACGCCCTCCAAATTGCCCGCCTGGCGACATTTGCACGTGGGTGGCGCAACAAGTTTGGTCGACTTATATCCAAGTTGGATCTACAAGCTCGTATCCACGGTCGGACTGCAAAGGATTGGCTGTTAGACAACTCCACAGACATTTCCGCGCTTCTCGCCGCATGGAGCGATCCTACACCGAGATTTGCGGCGTCGGCCGAAAGGGCGAGACGACTCAGCAGTAAGCGTGGTACGAAGACAAAACGTAATCCACATTTGACGCGCTCGGTGGAGTTCAGGAGTGACGACGACTGAGGGTGAAGCCGAAATAGTAGGGGCCATTGTCACCGCAGGGTGGCTTCAAGGAAGCACCATCTCTGCTACTGATTTAGTAACAATCGGCCTGCCTTCAGAGGCCTGCGAAAATCGCATAGGAATAGTTGTGTCGCAGTCCTGCGACATCAGGTGCGGAAAGCTTGCCACAGAACCAAAAATTGAATTGCTGCTTGCCGAGGTTGTTGAGCGGCTCGACGGTCAATTTATCAATTGTCGCCACCCAAGGCAGCTACATGTCGATGCCAATGACGGCGACCAGGTCGTGCACCTCTCAATACGCATTGTGGACCGTCATTTTGTGGATCGCGCCGCTCTAGCGAAAGTAGCACCCATGCCACTTTCGTTCTTCGACCAGGACCTTGAGCTTGTCGTTCGTTGGATTATTGGCCGTTACCTTCGAAGTGCGTTTCCGGGTGAGTTCAACAAACGCCTAAAGCCAGCCGAGAAGCGCCTACAGACCGCAATGAGCGCCGCCCCCTCTGTTGTGGAAATGTTGATCTCAATTGTGCCGGAAGGGGATATCGGTGCTGAGGAACACTACGATGTAGATGTAGTCCTTTTACTTGAAGGCATAGAGAACGACATACCGCAGAGTAGCTGGGATGAGGCAAACGAGTTAAAGCGCGCAGTTACAAACCTCTTGCGCGAAACCAACATCGTTAGCCCAGAACTAGACGATTTCGTACAAATTGCAACCACATTCAATATGGCAGTAGGTGAATACCGCGAGTATCAGCGGTTTGAACAAGGAACACACTTGAGCCTGGCTGCTGACACAGCAGCCCCGCCCCCCACCAGATGATTTACCGGCGCAAGCAGCCTGTCGTGTTACAGGCGACGCGTAGGTTGCGCAAAAATCAGGATATGCCAAGGGCCCTAGTTTGTTGGAAGGTCGTCTAATCGTTCCGATTCTTTCCTAAAGCCAAGGTTTGATGCCGGTCGTCTCTGCTCCACCATCTCGACGCACGTTCACCCCTCCACACGCATGCTATGACCCGTGCGAAGTGCTTCGCATCTCGTAAGCGCTGACGCACTACTCCTACTGCCGGTAGCTGGCAACCTCGGTTAGTAAGACCGACAACCCACACCCTCTGCACCCGTGCTCGTCAGCACAGCCATGCCCGACCGCGTTCCGCGGGTGGCGCGGTCGGCAGGGTGTGGGTTGTCGGTGGTTTTCATGGCAAGCGTCACCGGAAACACCGTCTCACCGTCAACGACGCTGGGGGGCTCTCCGGAAAAGTCCACAACGCAGGTTCGGGTGAGCGACCGCTCCGGTGCGGTCGACGGTGTTTCCTGTGGCGTTCGCAAGATCAAGGGGGCTGGATCGCGCGATTGGGTGGTGCGGATTGTGGAACCGCTCCATCGTGCGGTCGCATTCGCGACCACACGCTACGGTTGATGTAGCGTGCGGTCGCCGCAGGTGACCGCACGGCCGGGTCTTGCCGATCTCCCAGCCGCCCATCGTACGACGAAGTTCGAAAGCCTATGCTTCCAGCCTGTTCGTCCTGCTACATCCCTGTTTCTCCCACGCATGTTCCGCATGGCTTTGCAGGATGATCATCGCGTCGATGTAGTCGGCGAGATCCGCCACCAGCATGCCGGCATCGTGGACGAGGTCGGCATCGGGCGCCTCATCGCCACTGGTGATCGCGCGGAGCATCTTCGCCAGCGTCCGCAAGCCGGCCAGCCCGCGGTCGCAGACGTGCCGGGCGCCGCCGAGCAGGCGTGGGAAGTCGGCTGGGTCAACGGCATGCGGCGACACCAGCACATCGTGGATGCTGTATTCGGGCGCTTCGTGTGCGGGAGTGTCGTTGCGACAGGGCGTCATGCGAATGCCCTCCGCCGGAACACGAGCATCACGCACCGCAAGGTGTAGCGCCAGTTCGGCGTGCGCGGCAGCGGCAAAGTGAAGAGACTGGGCAACCGCCTGCACCGGCTCGTGGCCGGATGCAGGCAGCGGGTACGACTCGACGGCAAACGTTCGCCGGTGGCGAACGGGCGTTCCATGCGGAGAGACATTGCGTGTCCTCGACGAGTGGGGAAAAACCCGTCACCGGACCCGAAACGGTGACGGACGACGCCTGGTTGGCCTACCGGTAGTCTAGAACCGGCCAGCATTGCTGCTGCCATGCGCCGCCCGCCATAAAACTGGGGGCAATAGGGCGCCCAGCCGACGACTGGGCGTGAAAAAAGCGCCGTCATCGTCGGATGGGCGCTTTCGTGCGCCTAGACTAATACCAGGAGGCCAATCCCGGGCTGCCGATTTGGCGGCAGCGACGTGATTCTGCGAACGCGACGCGACGGCGTCAATCCGTATGGTGACGGAAAATCCGGGCGGGGCGGTATGGGGCGCATGGCGGGTTTCGATCGCGCGATCCAGGCTGGAGCCGGATGCTCCTCCAGGATTCCCGTGACAGGCCGTAGATTCGAGAATCGCGTGAGAGTCTCCGCCGGCGTCCTCTGCCGAATCCGCAGTGGCTCCATTAGGCGGTCCTGGCATGGCGCCATCGCTACCGCCGTTGTGAGTTCGTCCAGGCTGGGGTGTTGTTCCCCCTGCAAAGCGACGTGAACAAGGCCAGAGACGGCGCATCGCATTCGAGATTCGCGAATTGCGAATAGGACGCCACCCCGATGAATGGCGATTCGTTAGGCCTGCTTGCCAGGGCGCGCTCAGCGCTCGCCGGACCGAGTACAATGCACTCTGAAAACCGCGCTGTCGGAGCCTGCTTTCAGCATGACCAGAATTGACGTCCGGGATCAGCCGGCGTACACCGTTGCCGAGGCCGCCCGTTACCTGAAGGTTGCGCCGGCAACACTGCGCTCATGGGTGGCTGGACGCCCTTATCAGAAGGCATCCGTCACAGTCCGTTCGGATCCCCTGATTCGACCCGCGAAGGCCTCTCCCCCGTGTTGTCGTTCTGGAATCTGATCGAAACCCATGTGTTGCGCTCTCTGCGCACTGACCACGGTGTCTCGATGGATGCGCTTCGTACGGCAATCGGTTACGCCCAGAGTGCCCAGCGCATTGATCGACTGCTGCTGAGCAAGGAGTTGCGTACGGACGCGGGCAGGTTACTGCTCGAACGTTACGGTGAGCTGATCGACCTTTCCGCCTCGGGGCAGCTTGCCATGCGCCGTATGTTCAATGAGCACCTTGCGCGTGTGGAATGGGACGAGTGGCAGTTTCCGGTTCGCCTCTATCCGTTCACATCGAGCGGAACCGATCGATCGGTAGCAATTGCAGCGGATGTGGCTTTCGGCAGGCCTGTATTGGCGCGCGGCGGCATCACGACCGCCGCAATTGTCGACCGTTTGGATGCAGGCGAGAGCGAAGCCGAGATCGCGGCGGACTACGATCTGAGCATCGAGGATATCGAAGTAGCGGCCCTCTATGAGCGTGCGGCCTGATGCCCCGGACGCGGCTCCGGTATTTTTCACCGACCGCGACCTCGGCAAGCAGTTTCCGGAAATTCTAAAGTCGGCAGGCCTCGTGGTGGAGCGCCATGCCGAACACTTCGCGCCCGACTGCCCAGACCCTGCCTGGCTACGCGAGATCGGATCGCGAGGATGGATAGCCATCACTCATGATCGAAACATTCGCTACAAGCCCAATGAACTGGCTGCCGTGGTGGAACATGACGTCGCCCTGCTGGTGGTGATCGGACACGCACGTTACGCCGAACTTGCGCAAGCCTTTGTCGCCACCCTCCCCCGCATTCTGCGCTTTGTCGGACAGCATCACCCACCGTATATTGCAAAAGTGTACCGCCCCGGCGCGAGCGAAGCGGCGATAGATCCGGGAGCCTCCGGGCGAGTTGAGTTGTGGTACCCACAGAGCAAGGGACGCTGACGTCCGCGGAACAATGGGCCTGCGTGAATTGCGCGATGCGGTGACCGGCGCGCGTTCACATGCCGTGCGAACTCATCCTTCCCGATACGCCCGCTCGATAAGCGGCTTCGCGCGTTCGAGGTCTGGCGGCGCGTGAATCCACAGCTCCACATCTCCCGTTCCCCAATGACCGATGGCGCTGACGTCGCGACTGAAGTCTTTTTCCATCGTGATGGTGGCCGGATCGAGCTTCACGTAAACCAGTAACCGGTTGGCCTGAACGACAACCGTGGTGAAGTTGCGGAGCTTGCGAAAGGCGGTATAGAGCTTCAGCGGCTTCTCGGTGACATCGTCGCCCAAAGCCAGGGCGAACGAGCGAAGGTCGGCATAAAGCTGGCGGGTGCTTTCCGTTGCGCTTTCCAGTTGCTCCTGCAGACTTTTGTCCTTGCCGATGGCTTTGGGGGTGCCATGCGCCACCGGGTGTACCCCGTCGACTGACGCCGGCGACCAGGCCGGACCGCCGACCTCCTGCACACTCTGCGCGTTTACCAGCTCCAACAGCAGCAGGTCGTCGCCGAACTGCTTGTAGCGGATCAACTCGATGTTGCGCGGTATCTGCTGCACTGCGTGCTGGTCATAGCGGGTGAAGTCGGCCGCGATGCAGAGCAGTCGGGTGCCCGCCCATTCCACGCTGTCGGCCACGTCCTTGCCGAGTTTCTCCATCACCAGCCATAGGAACTCCGCTTTGTGATCCAGCAGCCAGTCGAGGTAGAAAAGCCCTTGGTTGATGACGTTTTCGTTGCTGTGCCGCTTGTACTCAACGATGACCGGGCACCCGTTCTCATCCAGGCCCAAGGTGTCGATACGACCGCGGTGGGTCTTGCCGGTGGTGTACTCCGATGCGAGGAAACGCACACCGAGAAAGGCGTCCATCTGGCCTTCGATCAACGCCTGCAACTGTCGCTCGAGAGCGGCGGATGAGGAAGGCAGTTCAGTGGCGCGGCCGGCAGAGAGGTGGAATAGTTGGATGTCGCTCATGAGGTCGCGATAAGGAAGTGGTAGCAGAGGCCCTTGCGCCTGGCGCATTCGACCGGCAATCAGCAAGCAATAGACTGGGAATCTGTCCGGAAATCAAGACGAGACACGAACCCGCGTTCGCAATGTGCATGCGATCATCCGGGGAACGCCGGCGCAAATGTTCGGCGCGCAGAGCGCAGCGCCCCCGGAGCGCGCATCTAGCCGAAGCAGACATCGCTCCTCCATCCCCGCCTCTCCCCGCCCACCCACAACTCAGCGAGAATCCGCTTTTTCGACGCAGCACCCCATGCTCACCCAACACTTCCTCTTCTTCTTCGCCATGCTCGGCGCCTTCAACGGCATTGGCCTGGCGTCGTTTCTCTGGTGGCGGGCGAACGGTGAGGCGACGCAGCGGTGGCTGGCGTTGCTGGTCCTGGCGGTTGGCCTGCGGACGGGGAAGTCGGTGGTCTTCTATTTCTGGCCGGGTATTCCGCGGATCGTGCTGCAGGTGGGCCTCACCGCCTGTTTTCTGATCGGGCCGTGCCTGTTCTTTCTGGTGCGATCGAGCCAGGGCGATGCGGCCAGGCCGGGTCGGGCGGACGGGTGGCATATCGCGGGCCTCTTGGTCATCGCGACGGTGGTGAACCTGCTGTGGCCGTATGGCGACCATGTCGATCTCTGGAAGCAGGTGATCGTGCCGGGGATTCTCTACAGCTGGCTGGGCTACCTGTTGCTGGCCACTGCGCAGGTGTACATCCATCGCGCGCGGATCCGGGGGACGCCGGCGCGTGTGTTGTTGCTCGGGGCCGTGGCCGGCGTGTGGGTGATCTGGCTGGCGTACTTCACCTCCGGCTACACCTCGTACATCGTCGGCGCGCTGTCGTTCACCTTCGTCCTGGCGGCGAGCGTGGTGGTGTATCTGCGGTTGCGGTCAGGCCTGGCGCCGATCGAGCCGTACCAGGATCGCCGGATTCCGGAGCCGGAGGCGGCGACGCAGTTGCAGGCCCTGGCGGAGTTGATGGCGCGCGAGCGCCTGCATCTGGATCACGGGCTGACCCTGCCCCGGCTCGCCCGCCGGCTGGGCATGCCCCAGGCCCGGCTGTCGCAGCTGCTGAACGACAACAACCAGACCTCCTTCAAGCAGTACCTGGCGCAGCTGCGTGTGGTGGAGGCGAAGACGCTGCTGCGGCAGCTGCCGCCGAAGCCGCTGGAGGTCGTGGCGGCGGAGGCGGGTTTTCAGTCGATGTCGACCTTCCACAGCACCTTCAAAAAGCTCGAAGGGGCCACGCCGGCAGCGTTCCGCGCGGCGCAGGTCGACTCCTGAAATCGATTCCAGTAGTCCGGAATCGTATCGCAAGATATTGATTTGAAAGAGATCGGATAGTGTGCTGGCTCCTTCCCACGAGCCAGTGCCCATGCCTGTATCCCGCATCATCCGTTCCTTCCTGGCCCTGCTGCTGTCTGCCTGGCTGGGAGCCGTGCCCAGCGTTCACGCGGCCCCAGGCAACGACAAGACGGACCCGACTGCCCCTGAAAATCCGGGGCGCATCCTGTTCATCCTCGCCAGCAGCAAGGTGCACGGCCGCTCGACGATCCCGGCCAGCATCAGCTTCGGCGAGGTGGTGAATGCCTGGGATACGTTCCAGGCCGCCGGGTATCCGGTGGACTTCGTCTCGCCCGACGGCGGTGAAGTGCCGATCCTCGACACCTATGTCGGCAAGGAAATGGAACCCCGTCTCAAGGACGATCGCATCATGAACGGGCTGCGCAATACCGCGACGCCCGCGCAGGTCGACCCCGCCCGGTACCGGGCCGTCTACTACGTGGGCGGCAGCAACGCCATGTACGGCGTGCCGGAGCATCCGGTTCTGCAGAAAATCGCCATGCATGTGTACGAGCGCAACGGCGGCGTGATTTCCGCCGTGTGCCATGGCACCGCGGGAATCGTGCACCTCACGCTCGCCAGTGGACAGGCCCTGGTCGCCGGCAGGCGCATCACCGGTTATCCGGAAGAACACGAGAAGCAGGACGCGCCCTACTTCAAGCAGCTGCCTTTCCTGATGCGCAAGACAGTCGAAGCACGCGGCGGCTTCTTCCATGCGGTGGACGGCCAGCAGCCGTACGTGGAAGTCGACGGCCGCGTGGTGACGGGCCAGAACTACGCCTCCGCCACGCAGGTGGCCCAGGCCGTCGTCGAGCTGCTTGCCGGGCGCACCGCCCAACCGCCCCGTCGCGATCCGAAGACGGCCTGATCGCTCCAACGCTGCACAGCGCCGGCCAGGGCCGGCCCAAATCCCCCAACACGGTGAGACCACAATGAAACACGCTATCCGATCGATCGCTTTCGCAGCTGCCCTTCTCCTTCCCGCCTTTGCCACGGCCCAGAGCAGCGAACGCGCCGCCGTCGATCGCGCCATGCAAACGATGATGCGCGCCTTCGAAACGGGTGATGCCAACCTGGCTTTTGAAGTTCTCCGGAAAGACGGCGTCGTACTGGGCTACTCCACTTCCAAAGGCCAGGTGGTCGTACAAACCGGAGAGGAATGGGCGAAAGGTTTTCCCGGCAAGCCCGCGGATGACGAAGCCCAGCGCAAACGCAGCTACGAAATCGTGGACGTGACCGAGAACGCCGCGGTGGTCAAGGTGAAGCTGGACTATCCCGCCTGGGAAGGGCTGGACTACCTGGCGCTGTCGAAGATCGACGGCAAATGGATGATCGTCAGCAAATCGTGGAGCGGCCGGCGCAAGCAAGCACCGTAATCCGTTCCCGGCTTCGCGCCGCTATCCGATAGCGGATACCGGCGCGAGCCACTCAAGCCGAGACGGCGCGCAGCCTTCGGTACGCCGCCGCGACGCCCGGGTACACCGCGAAGTGCGCCACGGCGGAAAGACCTCCCGCAACCCCGGCAACCAACGTCGGCAAAACCGACCCGAACACGAAAGTCATGCCCAGGACGAACCCGAAGCCATACTCCGCGCGGTAGGTGCGCAGCACCGTGCCGCTCAGAAGGAGCGCGAGGAACAGCCCGCTGGTGACCTCGCTCCAGTCAAGCTGGAACGCGATCGATAACGCCAGCCCGACGGCCAGCGCACCGCAGAACGGGGCCAATGCCTGCCGCGGCGCCTGCGGGTTCGTCGAAGACCGGCGCCGGAGCACGTAGCTCGCCACCGCACCAAGCAATGGAAGGGCGAGCAGGCCCCAGCTGTTGGATATGGCGGGGAGGTTGGCATCATTGAGCAGGTGATGGCTCTTGATGCCGCCGTGCGAGGCCTCCCACGCCAGGTGGGCGACGGAGACCACGAACCCGATCACCGGCGCAGCCACGAACCAGCGGGAGGGTGTCGACGCCCCTGCATCCTTTGTTGTCTGCGCGGCCGTCATGCTACCGCTCCGGCAGCAGGCGCCGACGTCGCGCGGTGTCCACGGATGCCGCACCACAGCAGGCAGACAACGAACACCACTTCGCCCAGCTGCGCCGGAACGGCCGCGAGCGAGACGGTGCCGTTCCAGGAGGGCGCCACCAGCCCCGTGACGCTCAGCGCCAGGTAGGCGACGCCATTGACGAACAGCCAGCCGGCGGCGAAACGCGGCACCAGGCGCGATTTCGCGGCGAGGGCCGCCAACGGGAACAGCCAGGCGCCCCAGAAGATCTGCAGCATATTGATGCCGGCGTCGTGCAGCGTCATGGCAAGACGCACCAACGACATGACCTGTTCGGCCGTGAAGCCAGCAGGCGATGCCCCCAGGAGCAGGTGCGCCACCGCGACATCGTTGAACACGTTGACGAAGTACAGCGGCACGGGCATGAGGCCAAGCACGGCCATCAGCACGGCGGATCGACGATCGACATCCTTGAACAGCCGGAAGAGCGCGAGCGTCAGGAAGACCTCGAGCGTCGCGCAGAACAGATCAGTGAGAATGCCGAGCCGGAAAAGACCGGGGTGCGCCATGATGTTCGCGGCAGTCGTCGCCATGTCGCCGCTCACGAAGAGCTGGCTGGGCACGTAGACAAGCCGGATGGGCGCCACCAGTACGAGCAGCAGGTAGAGCAGTGCGGCGGTTCTTGCGTTGCGTTTGATGGTGTCCATGCAACCTTCCCTGAATGTGCAAACAGGCTAGGCAGACGGTGTCGCGCACTCATGTGCCAATCGTCAGTAGCCTGTTGCCTGCACCTGCTGTGGCTGATCCACTGTGCCCGCCTACCGCCGCACCATCTCGCAATGCGTCAGGTATAGCCGCGCGTCAAATTCCAGCTGGTGATAGTCGGGTTCGATATGCGTGCACAGCTGGTAGAACGCCTTGTTGTGCTCGACCTCCTTCAAGTGCGCCAGCTCATGCACGACGATCATCCTGAGGAAATCGGCGGGCGCATCGCGGAAGACGGTGGCGATGCGGATCTCGCGACTGGCCTTGAGTCGGTTGCCCTGCACGCGGGAAATGCTCGTGTGGGTGCCCAGCGCATGCTTGAGCACCTGCAGCCTGGCGTCGTAGAGCACCTTGCCCAATGGCACGGACTTTCTCAGGTACTGGTCTTTGAGCGCCTGCACGTAGTCATACAGCTGGCTGTCACTGCGTACGGCGTGAGATTGCCCGTACTTTTCGGCGAGCATGGCGCCCAGCCGGCCCTGGGCGATCAGTTCGCTGACGCGGGCCTGGAGCTGCGGGGGATAGCCGGCGAGATACTTCAGGGGATTCATGATCGGCCAGGGGCGCGCAGACGGCGGAAACGGCGGGTATCATGACCCGTCTATCCCCAGCACGAAATAGCGACATGGCAAAGGGAAATCCCCTGCAGGAACAGTTGCTCAAGGCGGGCCTGGTCAAGAAGTCCAAGGTGGCCGAGGTGGCGCGCGAGCAGAACAAGGCCCGGCATGCCAAGGCGTCGGCCACACCCAGCGAGATCCAGCTCGAAGCGGAACGGGCGCGGGCCGAGAAAGTCGAGCGCGACCGCGCCCTTGAGGCGGAGCGCAAGGCGCAGGCCCGCACCGCCGAACTGCGCGCCCAGGCACGCCAGATCATCGAGGACAAGAAGGTGCCGCGCTCGGGTGAAAGCGAGTACCGCTTCAGCGTGGATGGTGCGATTCGCACCATCCTGGTGAACGACGATCTGCGGAAGCGGCTCTCCAGCGGTGCACTGGTCATCGTGCGCGTGGGTGATCGCTTCGAGTTGCTGCCGCGCATGGCCGCCGACAAGGTGCGCGAGCGCGACGCCGCACTGATCGTGCTCGATCACGGCCAGAACACGAACGACGAGCCAGCCGCCGCGACATCCGACGACGATGCGTACTACGCGCAGTTCAAGGTGCCGGATGATTTGATCTGGTAGCGGTATCCGCAGTGCTTTAGGGAAGCCGGGGTAGATCTGCGGTGGCGCTGGTGAAATGCGGGATGTTCACTTCATCCACCCTCGATACGCCGCTCACCCCGAGTGCGCTGCGCTCACCCGGCCCACACAGGACGCTGCGGTTCTTGTAGCAGACCATGGCAAGCTGGCAGCAACCCGAACCATCAACCGGGTTGGCGACGTCATCGCGCTTATCGGAAGGGCTGTTCCTTACGTTGCTACGTGGCGCGCCAACCCATCCGCAAAGTGGTGCTTCAGGTCATCTTCGTGCAGTTCGAAGACGCAGCGGCCGTTGTGGTCGACGAAGATGTAGACGCGCCCCTGGAGGGAGAACCACGAGAGCTTGCCGCGCAGCCAGGTGCTGTCGGGCTGACGCACTTCGATCCAGTCGCCTTTCACCAGCGGCGCGTGGACGGATTCAACCGGACTGGCCGACGTGACAGCCACCTCCGCAGCCTCTTCCGACGCACCCGGCTCAGCGCCGTGGGCAACGCGTGACAGAAGCGAATCGGTCAGGCGCCGGGCCTGTGCGTGGTCATAGCCGGCAGCTTCCAGACTTTCGAGGACGTAGATATCGACGACCCCTTCGTCACCGGCAGCGTGGCCGTCCATGCGCGCGCAGAACCGCTGCATGGCGGTGATGCCACGGCTCCACCGTTCGCCTTCCGGCCCGGAAGCCAGGTACGCCGTCAACAGATGACGGCCCCACGTCTGCCGGACGAACTGCAGGGCGTCCTTCGGCAATGCGCGTGCGCCGATCACCGCATCGAGCGTTTCGGAAAGATAGCGGCGCGCTTCATCCAGGCGGGACCGCGCACTGGGCAGTGCCGACGTGGCGTCGTCCTCGCGCTGCGAGCGGCGATCGACGAACTCCGCCACGGCCGCCAGCGCCTGCTCCAGTGCATGGCGCCGATCCGCGCGATTGACGAGGACATCGCGCAAGGTTCGACGGATGACGGCGTGCCCTTCTACGCGCGATGACGCATCGCCGAACGCGGTCTTGACGATGGCCCAGCAGCCACCGACGAGCTGCCGCAGCAGCTGGGTCACCGGCGAACTGGCATCGGCCTGCACTAGGGCATCTGCAACCAGCAGCATGCGCAGCACGAATACATCCGGTCGAAGAATTTCGGCAGCGTCGTACAGCGAGAGGATCTGCTGCGTGTGGCGGTCGACCGACGCGATGAGCTGGCGATCCTCCGGATGGAACGTATAGACCGCCGCAGCCGAACGGAACAGGCGTCCGAGCTGATCCGTAATGGCATCCTGCAGCGATAGCGCGGGAATGGCGCTGAAGTCATGGGCAATACGACGCTCGATGGCGTCGAGGGCTGCGCGCAGTTCCGCACGCGACCACGTCACCCGGCTTTGCAGCGGTACAGGGGATTGCCCTGCGGCACGTGCCGATGCCAGTCGGCGCATCAGAGCGTTGAGCGAAACCTCGCTCACGGTTTCATCGGCAATGGCGTCACGCATCACTTCGCTATCGACGGAGAGCATAGTTTCGGCCACCCGTTGTTCTCTGTCTTGACCAACGTCGCGTACAGCGCGTGGACGTCGGTCAAATTGGTGTCGGTGCTGCTTCGGCAGGCTGCGATGCGAATCGGGTGCATACGAACGCTACTGCGCCGCATGGCTCCGAGCAGATTGCCGATCTGAGTTCCCTGTCCCTTGCGATGCAAAGTAGCGTGGGACTCACCGACCAAAGCGTGACGGAAGTATCAGATTGTCGTGGATGTCACATAGCCGTTCGTCGTAGGGGCAGGATCCCGATTGACCTCAATTTCTGCCCGTAACACCCGGATTGTTATGAGAATTGGCGAATTTCACCGATGACCGTCCGTCGGGTATGCCGGTGTGACGTGGCACCCGGCCGCGCAGGCACGCGGAGAGCGCGGTTCCAGACGGGGGCCGTGCGATGCCGGATAGCCCGCCTACATCTCCCTACATGTGCACCGCTGCGCACTCTACATATAGCGTGATTGTTCACATTCCATCTATTTCCTGGCGCGACCGTGGGCCGGTTGACGGCGTGCGTAGTGTCGACGTCATCGGGCGGGATGACTGGACAATCTGTCCATCGACGAAGACCAACGCCGGTTTCTGTGACGCCTGCCCAAACGGCGGGTGGCACTCCACCTCAGGATGCGCCCACGCCGGAGAACGCAGGGATTTTCCGCCGAACCATCCAGAGGGGATTTACGATGTCAGCCAAGGCCGGTCGATCATGGCGCCAGTGCGCCACGGTGGCAGTGTGTTTCAGCGGCGCGGGACTTTCAGCACCAAGCCACGCGAACCTGTGCGAGGGGCTCGTCACCGACAAGCTCAATCACCCGCTTTCCGTGGCGGCGGTCAGCAAACCCGCCGCACGGCAGTCGTTTACCGATCCACAGTTCGGCACCCGCATCCGTCGTGTCACGGACGCGGCGGCGATCGGGAAAACCTACGTCAAGACGATGTATTCCACCCAGCCAGCCTGGAATGCGGATGAGTCGCTGCTACTGCTGCTTTCCACCGGCTACCAGCATGTGCTCTATGACGGTCGCACGTACCAGTTCATTCGCAATATCTCGAGCGAGATCAGCCCCAGCGACGGTGAGCAGGTGCTCTGGGACAATGACGATCCGCAGGTCATCTACTACGCCAATCGCGTCGACCGGCGTTTCTACAGGTACAACGTTGTTACGCGGGCGAGGACGATGCTGCGCGACTTCAACGCTCCGCCAGCGTCGTGCACGCAGGATCTGACCATGGGCAGCGACCCGATGTTCGGTGCATGGGTGGGAGGAAAGACCGGCCTGACCTGCGGCACAAAGAACTGGGTCTACGACTTCCGCAACGATGTCGTGCACGCGGTGGTGAACCAGGTCACCCAGAACAACAATCCGCAGACCGCTTACATCGTGGCGCCGTCGGGCGACAAGGTGTTCCTGTCGTATCTCAACAATCAGGCTCAGGTGCGCAGTCTCGAAGGACAGGTAGTGCGAACGATTGCCAACCTGGTACCGCATGAGCACGCGAGCCTGGGCAAGTACGCGAACGGACACGACGCCTTCTTCGGTGTGCAGTTCGGTACCTACGAAGGCTCGGTCGTCGGCGCAGACCTGGATACGGGCCAGGTGCGCGTGCACGTCGGGCCTTCCAATGGCTGGCCGTATCCGCCGTCGGGTACGCATGTGTCGGCGCTGGCGACGAAGAATCCGGGCTGGGTGGTCGTCAGCTCGGTCGGCCAGCTGCAGAACGGACTGCTCGGACAGAGCGTGCTGGAGAATGAGCTGTACCTGGCGAACGTCGATACGGGCGTTGTCTGCCGCATCGGCCACCACCGCTCGGCGGCTGGCCAGGGCAGCAACGGCTATTTCTCCGAACCGCACCCGGTACTCAGTCCGAGTGGAACGCGCGTGGCGTTCAACTCGGACTGGTTCAACTCCGGTGGCGCAGAAACCTATGTCGTGGAGCTGCCCGCCTACGACCGGATCTTCGCCAGCGGATTTCAGTAGAGCGCCGGCAATGGGCGCGCGATCTGCCCCGGTGCCGCCGACCGATCCACGGCCACAACGGCCGCGGCTGTTCCGGCAGGCCCTCCTGGCGCCTGCGCATGGCGCGCCTGCCGGGCGCTACATGCCCGGAGCAAGCACGACCTTGCGGCAGGCGTCTTCCTTCTTGTCGAACATCGCATAGCCGTCGACCACGCGGGACAAGGGCAATCGGTGCGAAATGATCACCGCCGGATTGAGCTTTCCTTCCTGGACGAACTGGAGCAGTTCAGGCATGAGCCGCTGCACGTGCGTCTGGCCCATGCGGAACGTCAGTCCCTTTTCGAACGCATCGCCAAATTGCAGGCCATGGATAGGGCCGGCATACACGCCCGGGACACTGACGACACCGCCGCGGCGCGTCGCTGCGATGGCCTGGCGCAAGGCGACGCCGGAGGAACCTTCGAGTTTCAAGGTCGTCAGCGCCGTTTCGAGCAGGCTGCCTTCGGCTTCAAATCCCACCGCCTCGATGCTGCAATCCACACCACGTCCGGTCGTCGCCGCGATGATGTGTTCGGCGGGATCGTCCTGGGCTTTGAAATTGATGGGCTCGACGCCGTAGGCGTTCTTGGCGAATTCGAGCCGATAGTCGAGATGGTCCACCATGAAGATGCGCGTGGCGCCCAGCATGCGTGCACAGGCGGCGGCCATCAGCCCCACCGGGCCGGCACCGAAGATGGCGCAGGTGCTGCCGGGCCCGACCTGTCCGTTGAGCACCGCTTGATAGCCCGTGGGCAGGATGTCGGACAGAAATAGCACCTGTTCGTCTGTGAGCCCCTCCGGAATGCGTAGCGGCCCCACATTGGCCTTTGGCACGCGGACGAATTCCGCCTGGCCGCCGGCGTAGCCGCCGTAGAAGTGCGTGTAGCCGAACATGCCGGCGCCCGGACGCAGCCCCTTGCCGTTCACCAGCAATCCCTTGTCGGGGTTGGTGGTTTCGCAGGCCGCATAGAGTTCGCGCTCGCAGAAAAAGCAGTTGCCGCAGGCGATGGTGAAGGGAATCACTACACGATCGCCGCGCTTGAGGGCGGTGACGCCCGCGCCTGCTTCCTCGACGATGCCCATGAATTCGTGGCCGAGCACGTCGCCTTCCTTCAGTCCCGGCACCTTGCCACGGTACAGATGGACATCTGATCCGCAGATGGCTGTAGCCGTCACGCGCAGCACGATATCGTCGGGTTCCTGCAGTGTGGGGTCGGGGACGGTTTCATAGCGGACATCCCTTGAGCCGTGATAGGTCAGCGCGTGCATACGTTCCTCCGTGAGCGAAGCGGTCGGCGGTACCACGATGCAACGCACATGCCGCGCGACATCGCCGTTGCCTGCGGCCTGCAGAACCCGGATGCGGTCCGGTTCCGGGAATTTTCTACATTGGCGCGAAATTCCTGCGGACGGCAATCCGTCCTGGCGCGGGCTAGAATCAGCTGGCCGTTCTGCAGGAGCCGCCATGGATACAAGGAAGGTCATCCGTAGCGCCGTACTCGTCGGCACCGTTGCCGCCGTCGTGTCGACTCTCGCGGTCAGCGTATGCAGTCGACGCCAGACGGGCCATGGCGCCAGCGGAACCAACGCAACCAGTCACTGGCTCTGGCGACGCCGCGCGCTACGCCAGCACCGGCCCAGCCTGCGGTATACCGCACTGGGCTATCTGATCCACCACGCCAGTTCAATCTGGTGGGCGCTGTTCTTTGCAGGCTGGCGGCAACCCGGCGATCAGCCGCTACGCGTGGCGGCCAAAGCCGGCACCATCGCCGCAGCAGCGGCGGCTGTTGACTACGGCGTCGTGCCGCGCCGCCTGACGCCGGGCTTTGAAGCACACCTGCGCTTGAGCGACATGGCGCTGGTTTACGCCGCCTTTGCGGCCGGGCTGGTCATTGGCGACCAATGGTCAGCCAGCTTGTCGCCCGGTGAGTCGGCGGCAGAGCCCGATCTGGCGAGCCCATCGCGCGCGGCTATGGCGCGCGGCGAAACTGGCAGTACAGGAACGACTGGCTAGCGCCCGCCGGCGTGAGGTGCGATTCGCGGTGATGGGCGACGAGTTCGAGCGTTTCTTCGAAAATCGCTTCCAGGGAAGCCATGCTGTGCCGGGCAACCGGCAGGCCGCTGCATTGCGTCGGGCCATCCTCGGCAAACGTGGCGATGATGGCATGGCCGCCCGGCTTGAGCGCCTGGCGCAGCTGGCGCGCGTATTCCCGCTGCTCGTCCGGATCGGTCAGGAAATGGAACACCGCGCGGTCGTGCCAGAGGGCGAAGTGGCGGAACGGCAGCGCTACGGAAAGAATATCCGCCTCAAGCCAGTGCACCGCGTGGCCGCGGGCGCCCAGGCGGGTGCGGGACGCCGACAGCGCGGCGCCGGAAAGATCCAGCACGGTCAGGTTGGTGTATCCGGCGTCGACCAGGTTGTCGACCAGCACTGACGCACCACCGCCCACATCGATGAGCGGCAGATTGCGGGGCGTGCCGGTTTCTTCAATCAGGCGAAGCGAGGTCGCCGCATGGGGCTGGTACCAGCTGACGGTGTCCGTCGCGCGCGTGGCATAGACGCGTTCCCAGTGTTCCTTGGTGGTCATGGCCTTTCCCGGCGGTGACGCCGGTGGTTGCCGGCACCGGGAAGGATATCCCCATTGCGCCGCCAGTGCGGTCAATCAATCCGGTAGACGCGGGCCTTTGGAAGCGCCTCGTCCACCTGGAGGAACCAGCGCCCGGCGAGACCGGAAATCACTTTGACCTCGGGCTGCTCAAGCGGCGCGCGCAGCGTCAGCTCACCCTTGAGGACCTTCCATTTCTGCCCGTTGTCGAGCTCGAACACGGTACCGGGCTCCCACCGGGCAATCGTGCCTTTCAGGCGGGCTGTGATCGCACGCTGTTCGGCGGCGAGCATGGCGTGGCGTTCGGCCTCATCCGGATGCGCCGCCACGGCTGGTGCCGCCTGTTCTTTCTCACGCAGCAGGCGATTGAGCAGGGCGAGCTGCTCGCTCGTGAGCGTGTCGAGGCCGGTCGCCTTGCGCTGCGCTTCCGTCAGGCGATCTTCGATAGCGGTGTATCCCTGCCCCCACAGGACGGAGGGCAGGACCAGGAACGCCAGCAGCAGTACCGCACGCATGGGAAACCTCGAGACATCCGCAGGGACCGGGCATGCTCACCTGCCAACATCACGGGAGAATGACGGCTGCGTGACAACGCGTCACCTTCCGGGCGCAAGGGGGCGTACCGTCGCGCCGCCACACGGCGGTACGCCCGCGCTCAGTGTCGCCGTTCCTCCATGATGCTGGAGATCGCCGCGACGAGCTTCGGCATCGACAGCGGCTTGCTCACGTGGGCGTCGAAACCGGCCTGCAGGGCTTTTTCCACGTCGGAATTGCGGCCGTAGCCGGTCAGCGCAATGGTTTTCATGCCGTCGACGGCACTGTTGCGGCGTAACTCCCGCATCAGCGCGTAGCCATCCATTTCCGGCATGCCCACGTCCGACAGCATCAGGTCAAAGTTGTGCGACTTCACCAGCTCCAGGGCCCGAGCGCCGCTGTCGGCGACGGTCACCTTGGCGCCTTCCAGCTGCAGCAGGCTGGATACGGCATCAAGCGTGTCCTTGGTGTCGTCGACGATGAGGATGTCCAGGCCATCCAGCTGGGCGTTGACCTGGGCCTCCATCGACGGCGGCGGCATCAGCTTGGAGGAAATCAGCGGGAACCACAGGGACAGCGTCGTACCGCGGCCGATACCGGGCGAGGTGGCTTCCACCCGTCCACCGTGGTGTTCCATCAGTTGCTTGACCAGGGCCAGGCCGATACCCAGTCCGGATTGCTCGCTGGCGGCCCGCGCGGAGGCCTGGCCGAACATGTCGAAGATCCGCGGCAGGAACTGCGGGTCGATCCCCTGCCCGGTATCGTGCACATCCAGCCGGCCGTGGCGGTGGTCCTTGGACACTTGCAGTTGGATCGTGCCGCCGGCGGGCGTGAACTTGATCGCATTGCTGAGGAGGTTCCAGACCACCTGGTCCACGCGTGTGGAATCGGCGCGGATCAGCACATCGTAGGGCGGTTCTTCGTACTCCACCGTGAGATTGGCCGTGGCGACATCCGCGCGCGCGACCTCCGCGATGCCCCGCACCGTCGCCACCAGGTCGACGGTGGAGAAATTCAGCGCCAGCTTGCCGGTGCGCATGCGCGACAGATCCAGCAGATCGTTGATGATCATGGTCTGGCTCTGCACGGCGCGCCGGATGGTCGTCAGCGCACGCTGGGCGCGTTGCGCGTTCTGCAGTTCCGGCAGCCGCGCCATCACCTCGGCGTTGACGCTGATCAGGTTGAGCGGGTGTTTCAGCTCGTGCGACATCACCGCCAGGAACTCGTCCTTGAGCGCACTCGCGCTTTCGGACTGTTCCAGCAGCTGGCGTTCGCGCCGTTCGGCGAGGTCGGATTCCTCGTCGCGCCGCGCCCGTGCCGTGATATCGCGGACTACCATGGCATAGCCGACCAGCTGGGTGGCGTCCAGGCGCGTTACCGCACTGCGGCAGTAGCGGTGTGTCCCGTCCTTGCGCAAGAACCAGCGTTCGCTTTCGGTGCGGCCGTGCGCATTGGCCGCGCGGAAGTCTTTCCCCGGCAGTCCCCGCGATTGGTCTTCCGGCATGAAGATGCGATCCAGCGGTGCACCCGCCATCTCGGTGGCCGTATAGCCAAACAGATTTTCTGCCGCCGGATTCCAGGCCACGACCAGTCCGTCGGCATCGAGCGAAATGATGGCGTGGTCGCCGACGTTGGTCGACATCTGGTTGATCTGGCTTTCACCGACGCGCAGACGTTCCTCGGTGCGGCGCAGGGTGGTGATGTTGACGAAGGTCAGCACGGCGCCGTCGATCTTGTTCTCGGCTGTCCGATAGGGCAGTGCCCTGGCCACGAACCAGCTGCCATCACGGCTGCGCACCTCGCGCTCGATCAGGCGCAGAGTCTCGAACGCCGCTTTCGCATCGGCGGCCAGATCCGGATACGCCAGGCGGTGCGTGATATCGAGAATGCAGCGGCCCACATCGCTGGGGATGATGTTGAACAGATCCTCGGCGCGCGGCGTGTAGCGCTTGATGCGAAGGTCGCCGCCGACAAAGACCGTCGCGATTTCAGTGGAGGCAATGAAGTTCTGCAGATCGTCGTTGATCTTGGCGGTCTCCTCCATCTTCGACTTGAGTTCGAAGTTGACCGTGATCAGCTCTTCGTTGACCGATTGCAGTTCTTCCTTGCTGGTTTCCAGCTCTTCGGTGGCCGAGCGCAGTTCCTCGTTGATCGCCTGCAGCTCCTCGTTGGAGGCTTTCAGCTCCTCGTTCGAGGTTTCGGATTGTTCGATCGTGCTCTGCAGGCGTTCCTTCGTGGCATGAAGTTCCTCTTCCAGGCGGACGAGGACCGTGTCCTTGCCGACCACGGAGGACGCATCGACGCTCATGGTGTCTTCCACCTCGTCGAACAGCACGAGGATGAAATCAGCGCAGGCCTCCACATCACGGAACGGGCGCGCCACCATGTTCACGTAGCTCACGCGCCCCTCGTGCTCCACGAGCACGCGGCGGGCCTCGACGCTCTTGTTCGTGCTGGTGGCCTGGAACAGGGCCGAGCGCAACTCCAGGCGCAGCGCCGGCAGCACGACGGTGACGAGATCATGCGACGGTTCGCCGGCCGCGAAACGCAGGAAGCGCCCGGCCTGGTCGGACATGTGCACGATGGTGTACTCGCGGTCGACAATGACACTCGGCGGCGCGTACTGCTCAAGGATGCGCTGGTGCACCTCGGCAAAGGAAAAACCGCGCTCACGCGGACTGGGCGCGCCACTCGGAAGCAATGTCCGGCTGACGGCGGGGCTGACCCGCAACGGCAATTCAGGCGGATGCCGCAGCCCGCGCGCCTGGGCCTTGGCGCGGTAGATGCGCAGGCGCTTGTCGATCGGTTCGAAGCGCGAGCCGGCCGCGTCCGCCGACTCGGAACTGCCCAGGAACAGCACGCCGCCCGGCATCAGCGCAAAGTGAAACATTTCCAGAAGCCGCATCTGGATGTCGCGATTAAGGTAGATCAGGAGATTGCGGCAGCAGATCATGTCCACACGCGAGAACGGAGGATCACGCAGCACGTTGTGCAGCGCGAACAGCACCTTGTCGCGAATGGACTTGCGGATACGGTAGTGGTTCTGTTCCTTGGAAAAGTATTGGCGCAGCCGCTGCGGCGGCACGTCCGCCACGATGGATTCCGGATAACAGCCATTGCGCCCGACGGCGATGGCCCGCTCGTCAATGTCACTGGCGAAGACCTGGAATGCAGGCAGCCTGGCCTGGTGCTCCGCCTCGTCGGCCAGCAGCATGGCGATGGAGTAGGCTTCCTCGCCCGTCGAGCAGCCGGCCACCCAGATGCGCAACTGGTCGGTGGGCGGCCGGTCGACGAACAGCTCGGGGATGATCTGCCGTTCCAGGCCCTCGAACGCTTCCCGGTCGCGGAAGAAGTTCGTCACGCCGATCAGCATGTCGTCGAGGAGATCGGCTGTTTCCTCCACGTTCTTGCGCAGGTACTCCAGGTACGCCGGCAAATCGCGCAGCAGATTGACCTGCAGGCGCCGTTCGATACGGCGCAGCACCGTTGCCCGCTTGTAATGACGGAAGTCATGGCCGGTGCGATTGGCCAGCAGATCGACGATGTCGTGCAGTGCCTTCTCGGCCTCTTCGCTGTTTGTACGCCTGACAGCGATCTTGGGATCCGCTTCGTCGCGGGGCATGCGTATCCTTCGCGCGTTTTGCCACAAGTCCATTAATTTTTGAGGTATCTCGATTGCAGGGAGAACGAAATCGACCTTGCCCGTGGCAATGGCAGCGCGCGGCATCGCGTCATACTCGCAATCGTCGGGCAGCTGGGCGATCGCGACGCCGCCCTGCTCCTTGAGCCGGGCAAGACCAACGGAGCCGTCTGAACCATTGCCGGACATCACGATTCCGATCGAGCGGTCATCGTGCGCGTCGGCAAGCGTGCGGAAGAAGAGGTCAATCGCCGCGTGCTGGCCGCGCACGCTGTCGGCATCCATGACACGCAGTTCGCCATCCTGCATGAGCAGCTCTTTGCGCGGCGAGATCACGTAGACGTGATTGGCCTGGATGCGCTGGGTCTGCGTGACCTGCATGACCGGCATCCGTGTCGAGCGTTGCAGGATCTGGTCGGCGCTGCTCTCGTGCTTGGGAGAAAGGTGCAGGATGACAACGAATGCCATGCCGCAATCGGCCGGCATGTTCTCGAAAAGACGGCCCAGGGCGACCAGGCCGCCAGCGGACGCACCGAGCCCGACGACGGGAAAATCCAGGCCACCGGGCTGCCCGGGCTCAGCATGGTGCCGCGAAGACGAGGGTGGGGAATCTTCCATGCGCTCCGCTCTCCCAAAGGTCAAGACGCATGATCGGTTAACTCGCGCCTGCTGCCAAGCACAGAACGCAATGACCTGCGCGTGCGTATCTGCCGCGGCGGAGTGGAACACGGCGGATCATTCTGCCGAGATCGGCAGACAGGGGACCGGGCCAACCTCCACTGCGCGGCCTGGCCAGGCCCGTTCGAAGTCGGCCTTGCAGCAGGCCGTCTCTGACCGCGACCATTCGTCGCGATACCACCACGACGACGCGGTTCATAATCGGCGGTCAACGGCTTCGGTAACAGCCTGGGCTGCAGGCAGCGACGCTACTCACACTGCGAGGGTGCACCGTGACGTATTTCTGGGTGAAATGGGTCCACATCCTGTCATCGACCCTGTTGTTCGGCACGGGTCTTGGCATCGCCTTCTTCCTGTGGGTGGCGCATCGCGGCGGTGATGCGCGGGTCATTGCCGCCACGGCACGGACGGTGGTCATCGCCGACACCTGCTTCACCGCACCCGCGGTCATCACGCAGTTTGTCACCGGTTTTTGGCTGGTGCAGATCCTGCACCTGCCACTGCACGTCTATTGGGTGCGCATGGCGATCGTGCTGTTCTTTGTCATCGGCGCCTGCTGGCTGCCGGTGCTGTGGCTGCAGGTGCGCGCACGCAACCTCGCCCGGCAGGCCGCCGACGACGGAACACCGCTTCCGCCGGCGTACTTCCGCGTGATGCGCTGGTGGTTCTGGCTGGGCTGGCCCGCTTTCCTCAGCGTGATCGCCATTTTCTGGCTGATGGTGATGAAGCCCAGCGGCGGTTGATGCCCGACGCCGCTACACCCCGCCGCGGTCAGGCGGTGGCAGGTGGGCCGCATCGTGGGCGACGACGTACTGCTTGCGGAAGGTGAAGCCTTCACCGGGCCAGGTGGCCACGTACCGGCGCAGGGCCTCGGCACCGGGCTCGAAATCCTCCCCGTTGATGCGGCAATCGGCCGAGATCTCCCCGTCCTCGTGACGGGCCGCGAACAGCCGGATGGCGTAGAAGCCGGGCGCGGAAACCACCGGAAAGAACGCTTCGTGACCGCTCGTGAACAGGCAGCACGGACAGAACGGCGAGTGTTCCTCGCCGTCAATGGCGCACTGCGGCGCGGCGTCCGGATCGCGTCGGACAAAGTGCTGCACCGGCCCCATCAGGATGCGCCGGCGAAACGCGGGGCGCTCCGCGGTGGCGGCACCGTCCATCACCATGGCAAGGCACGATTCGGCTTGCTCGCGGAAAACGTCCTCCAGAACGACGTAGTCGGCCTGCGCCCACCGGTCCAGGCCGGACACCATCGCATCCAGCACGGTATCGCCTGCACTGTGCACGTATTCGCGCACCGTGGTTTCACCGAAAACCGGATGCCGAATTTCCACGCCGATCGCCACGCGCGTGCCCTGGGCGGCGGAAGCCACTTCCAGCAGCTCTGCGCGGATGGCCATGTCGAATTCCGTATCCACCAGCCACCCGTCCCGGGTGTCGACGGGCACGTCGCGACGCGCCAGGGCCTGCCGGAGTTCCGACTGGGCATCGGGAAGTGCCGCGGAGGGATCGGACGGCGCCGGCGTTGCCGCCGGTTCTGCGGTGAGTTGCGGGGCTTTTGGCGCCGGCGCGCTGCCTTGCCCCGTGAGCCGCTTGAGCCAATCGAACATGAAAGCCCCCTGAGTTGCCGCTGCGGACGGGCACTATAGCCACATCGGAACGGAACGGGCCGCGTGCGGCAGCGCATCACCGCGCAAACCGCGCAGCGGCCCACGGCGCGCGTGGGGAATGCGAGCGTAGACTGACGTCCCGTTGCCGGTTCTCCACCGCCCGATGAACGCCTTCCGCTATCGCTTCCTGTCGCTCGCCCTGCTGCTGATGGTTGTCCCGCCAGCCCATTCGGTGGTCCAGTCGCCGGTCCTGAAGTGGCAGTATGCCGGCTGCTCCGCTTCGGACTGCCAGACCGGCTGGTACGCTTCGCCAGCCGCCTTCGACTTGGATAACGACGGCCAAGTCGAGGTGATCTGGGGCGGCCAGGATATCGCCAGCTTCAACGGCGCCACGGGCGCAACCGAGTGGCAGCAACCGGGCAGCGCGCGCATCTGGCCCGCGATTGCCGTGGCAGACCTGGAAGGCGACGGCCCGGTGGAAGTCATCGTCGGACGCGGCAGCAACCAGGTCGCCGTGTATTCCAATGCCGGCGTGCTTCGGTCCGGATGGCCGAAGAATCCGTTCTCCGGCGGCGAAGTGCGCACCCTGGCGGTGGAAGACCTCGAATCAGACGGCGACCTGGAAATTGTCGTCGGCCGCGGCAGCAGCGGCTCGACGCTGCAGGTCAATGTCTACGAACACACCGGCGTCGTGCGAACCGGCTGGCCGGCCCGCCGCACGGGCGAGCCCGGTTTCGGCGCGGGCCTGTACAACGAGAACATCGCCATCGCCGACATGAACGGTGATGGCTTCAAGGAAATCTTCGCCCCGACCGACACGCACTACATCAACGCGTTTGCCCGCAATGGCGACCAGTTGCGCGCCAGCACCCTGTACGGAACGCCCGGCGGCGTGGCCAAGTTCTGGTCGCAGGTCGGCGTGCACGTGGACCAGGCGGCCGATCTTGCCGGCTTCGCCGATTGCGGCGTGCAACATCGGCCGAACTTCGCCAACGCGGCACCCGCGGTCGGCGACCTCGACGGCGACGGGTCGCTGGAACTGGTATTTCCGGGCGATGTATACAACTGTGATATTGGCGACCCGGATGGCGACCTGTACTACCTGCCCTGGATCCTGCGCATGGACCGCACGCGGTGGGCGGCGTCCGGCTACGACTGGACCGTCATTCCCGCACCCGGCGCGAGCGGACCGGCGTTGACGCAGGATTACACCGTGATCGAGTCATCGGTGAGCAACGCCGTCCTGGCCGACCTCGACAACGACGGACGCAAGGAAATTCTCTTCGCCAGCTACGACGGCAAGCTGCACGCCTGGTGGCTGGACAAGACCGAACACCACAACTGGCCCTATGTCGTACCCGGCACCGGTTATCGGTTCGCCGCGGAGCCGGCGGTTGCCGACCTGGATAACGACGGCTGCGCCGAAGTGCTGTTCACCTCCTACCCGGAGAAGCGCAACAACTTCGTCGGCCAGCTGCATGTGCTCAATTGCCGTGGACAGTCGCTGTTCGCGCTGAACCTGCCCGCGCCGCGCGGCGACGACTGGAACGGCGGCCTGGGCGCACCCACGCTGGCCAACCTCGATGCCGATGCCGACCTGGAACTGGTGATCGGCACGTCGCAGTCCGGCGCAGTGGCCTACGACCTGCCGGGAACGGCCAATGCACGCGTGCTCTGGGGCACCGGCCGGGGCAGTCTCAGACGAACGGGCCTGGCGCCGTCGATCGACCGCATTTTCGCCAACGGCTTTCAGTAGTCTGGATGCAGCGTTATCCACGTCGTGCTTTTTGCGCGACATATACGATGCGTCATTTTCCCGCCCAATAATCACGGCAGCGCGACATGGGCTGCGTATACTGGCATTGCAGGGCCCCGAAACGACGGCCGGTTTTACCGGCCCGCTGCCTGCATGACCTCGATGCCGCTGCCCGGCGCAGGGCGATGGACAGCCCGGCGCTTCCAGCGTAGGCCCACCGGACAGCGCACTCATCGGCGCGCACCGGATGGCGAGCACACGACCACGTCGCGCCAGACACGGTCAATGCGCTCGCGGACGGGATACGCGTCATGGCCCCCCTCGGCAGCTCTCTGCCTCGTTCGCCCTCATTAACGCCATTCCAGGAACAGTTGCACTACGCGACCGAAGACCTGGAGACGGCGCTGCATCTCTACGCGGCGGAGGATTACTTCTCCGCGCTTACCCTGGCCGCCTGCGCCGAAGAAGAGTTCGACCTGGCACTGCGCGCCATAGGGGAACTGCCGCCGTCAGCACGTCCCGTACAGCGCGAAGTCCCCTATTCGATGCTCGCCGCACGACTTGCCGCCGCCGCACTGCTGATCAGCGCGATCGGCTACCTGCGCGTGCTCAGGTCGTACTTCGCGATTGACGAGTCCGCGCAGGTGCGCCACTTTCTGCGCGCCATGAAAGTCTCTCCGTGACTGTCGGCGGCAGGTGGCAAGGCGTCACTGCTGGCGCGTCGCGCCGGGCTTCGCCGGTCGTGTGTCCAGCTGCCATAGCAGTACGGTCAGGGCGAAGATCGGCAGGTTCTTGGTCACCGGCCCATAAGGATGGAGCCAGTATTCCGGCAGACACACGCTGATGATCGCGGTGTATCCGAGCATCAGCGCAAGCTGGGCCACATAGCTCGCGCCGCGGGTGACCTTCCATAGCACGCCGAATCCCAGTGCCAGGTCCAGTACCGAAGCCCCGTACAGCGCGCCAACCGCAACACCGCCAGTCAGGCCGGTGCGCGCGAGCAGTGCCAGGCTCTCCTCGCGCGGATAGAACCAAGCCGAGACGATGCCGGTGGCGATCCACAGCGCCGCGAGCGTCCAACGGGCAAACGGAATGGCCCAGCCGAGCACCGCCGCGCGCCGGGCCTGTGCGGCGTCCTTGCCGTCGAGGAATGCGTCCGGTGCGCGCGGCGTGCGGCCGATGAGCCGGGCCATTGGGCCTGCGTCGGCGCAGCTGCCGCGCTCGAGCATGGCCAGGGTGTCGCGGTCGGCGACGCCACCGCCGATGCCCAGCCGGCTGCCAATCCGCACCAGTGCCACCGGCGCGCGCCAGACCCAGCCGCGGCGGTAGCCCATGCCGCGGCGCAGCGTGAGCAGGTACTCGGCCATCGGCATGCAGCGGCCGCCGACCACGGCCAGGCGCCCGCACCCGCGCGGCTGCGACAGGGCACCAAGGACGGCGCTCACCACATCGTCGCGATGCACCGGCTGTACCGGCTGGGGCCCGCCCGCCGGCAGCACGATGAGCGGCGACGTCGCCAGCATCAGGAACAGCTGCGAGCTGGCCCCTTCCGGACCGAAGACGAGCGAGGGCTGCAGGATGGTCCAGGGCAGCGGAAGGGTGGATAGGTAGGCGTCGAGGTCACGTTTGGTGCGGTGGTAGGCGCTGGCTGCCTCCGCGTCCGCACCGAGTGCTGAAATATGGACAATGGCCATTCCGCCTTTCTGCGCACAGGCGGCATACAGGGCCCGCGGGCCGCGCTCGTGTACCGCGACGAACTCGTCAGCATGCCGCTCGCGAATGATGCCGACGGCGGTCACGACGGCATCGACGCCTTCCAGGCGCTGGACCCATTCCGCGACGCTGCACTCACGCTCGAAATCGAACGCCAGCGTCGGCCACCCGGGCCAGCGGGCGGACAAGACTTTCGGATCGCGGCCTCCGAGCACCGGACAATGGCCCGATTCAATCAGCCGGTCCACGATCGCCGAGCCGATGAAGCCGCCCGCACCAAGCACCAGAACGCGCATGGGGATCTTCCTGAAAGCCGATTGGCCCGGCTGTTGATGGTCCCGCGATTTGGATCAGCCGCCAAGACCGTCGACGAAGATCGAGTCGATCTGCCGCACCCGGTACACCGTGGCGTCGCCCACGCCGTAGCTGCCGATCCACAGCTCGCCTTCGGGCGTCATGCCGAACGCCGTCGGCATCTGCGGGAAGACGCCCAGCCGGTAGGTCTCCCACGCACCTCCGGCCGGATAGGCGGCGAAGACATCGCCGGTGCAGAAATCCGCGTAGGTGTAGCGCGCCTCGATCGCCGGCAACTGGCTCTGGCGCAGGCGAACGCCGCCGATCACGGCGCAGCCCACACCGTGGTAGTAGCTGATCGCGGGCACGTGCAGGCCCGCCGTGCTGCACGTGCTACCCGGTGGATAGCAGTGCGCGCCTTCCATGCGGTTCCAGCCGAAGTTCACACCGGCCGGCGCGACGGCAGACACGTGGTTGACCTCCTCCCAGTGCGACTGCCCGACATCCGATATCCACAGGTCGTTGTTGGCGCTATCGAAGCTGAAGCGATAGGGATTGCGCAGGCCGACGGCCCAGACCTCGCCAGCCGCGCCCGGCAGGCCGACGAAGGGATTGTCCGGCGGGATGCCATAAATGTGCCCCGGCGGCACGTTGGTGACGTCGATGCGCAGGATCTTGCCGTGCAGATCGGACAGCGACTGCGGGTCGTAGAACGGCGTGAACGGCGGGCCGCCATCGCCACAGCCGATGTAGAGCATGCCGTCGGCGGGCCCGAAGTGGAGCTGGTTGCAGTTGTGGGTCGGATGCGGCTGCGGCACCACCATGAGGATCTGCTCGGAAGCCGCGTCGCCCGCCAGCACCGGCCCGGGCAGGAGCGCAAAGCGCGCGATGACGGACGCATCGTCCGCACGGATGTAGTGCACGTAAAACTCAGGTACAGCCGGAAATCCCGGCGCCAGCGCAAAGCCCGTCAGTCCCTGCTCGAAGCCGGTGGATTTGACGCGACTGGTGATATCCAGGAAGGGCAATGGCCGCAGGGTGCCGTTCTCGACCAGGCGCAGCCGGCCGACCTGCTCGCTGATCCATACCGTCTGCGGCACAGCGGCCGTCGAGGTGATGCCGGTGACGCGATCGAGCGCGCCGGCAACGGGTTCGAAGGTCACGACGGCGCCCGTCTGCAGCAGCGCCACCGGGGTTAGCATCGTCAGCATCGTCGCCAGCATCACCACCCCCTGGAGGATCACGCCGGCGTGGGGCCGCCGGCAGAACAGGTCGCTATCCGGGCTCGCAGTGGCCCGTTGCCATCCGATGCGCAACAAGGCGCTGTCGAACCTCATCGGCGATGCGCTCGGTTTCCCGTAGCGCACCGGGCTGCGCACGACTACCCGATTCCGTCAGGGGCTGCACCCACCCTTCCTGCGCCAGCGCCGCATGGAACCGCCCCAGCTTGCCGCGCGGCGGCGTGGGCAGCCAGCAGGAAACCGGCACGCCGACCGCACAGGCCTCGCTCAGCATATTGACCGAATCCGGCGTCACCACGATGCGGTCGGCGTGCGCCAGATAGCCCGCATAGGGATTCGCGCCGTCCTCGGCGCCGCCCCAGAAGCATCCGGGAAAGCGTGCAAAAGCGGAGCGAAGAAAGTCCCGCAGCGCCACCGGCGTGCGGCGCGAGGTGCTCACCAGGAAACTGCCGCCGAACCGTGCGTGAAACGCGCCGAGCCGTTCGACCAGGCCCACGCAGTATTCGGTACTCACGGCAACATCCCGGTGATTGGCACCGATGAGCACCACGGTGCGCGGCGCGGGGAAGGCGGCCAGGTCCGGGAAGGCCTCGGCGCCGGCGGCGAGCCAGGCGTCGTCGATCGGGTTGAGCGATCCCAGCGGTACCAGGACGTTCGCGCCCGAAAGGCCGTCATGGCGCGGTGCCACGACAAGATTCCACTGCGCCGGATCGATACGAGGGTCAAGGATCTGGACGCAAAACGTACGACCCTGGCTCCAGCGTCGCAGCCCGCGGGTGTACAGGGCAGCCGCGCGGCCGCAGCCGATGGCCAGATCCGGCCAGGGCGGCATGAACTGGGCGCGGGTCGAGGCCGGCAGAGCCAGGCGCGCGCCCGCCACGCCGCGGGGTGCCAGCCAACGCCACGGCGGCGCGGGCGCCACCTGCCAGACCCGGGTCGGAACACCCAGTGCCTCGGCCAGGGCCAGCGCCTGCCGCTCGTTGCCGGCGGCGCCGTCGGTGATCACCCAGCAGTTCCTGGCTGTTTCTGGCATGGCAGCAGAGTCGGGCATGGGGTCGCATTGTAGAGCGCGGTTCACCAATCTGTTTTCGCCGGGCACAATGACCGGCCGTGTCCCAGTGCCTACACTGCGCGCCGTGCTGATCCGGCCGGTGCGTCAACCAGGAAGAACCATGTTCAAGAACCCGCTTTCCGATGCCGCGTTGGACCAGATCTTCCGCGAAGCCCGCACCTACCGCGGCTCCGCCCGGGCCTGGCTCGATGCGCCGGTCGCCGACGCCGACCTCAAGGCCATTTATGACCTGGCAAAGATGGGCCCGACCAGTGCCAACTGCTCGCCGGCACGCATCGTCTTCATCCGCACGCCGGAAGGAAAAGAAAAACTGCGCCAGGCGCTCGACGAGGGCAATGTGGAACAGACCATGGCCGCGCCGGTCACCGCGCTGGTCGGCAGCGACCACGCCTTCTACGAGCACATGGACACGCTGTTTCCCAACACCGGCGCGCGCTCGTGGTTTGAAGGCAAGCCCGAGGTGATCCGCAACACGGCGTTCCGCAATGCCAGCCTGCAGGGCGCTTACCTGATCGTCGCCGCCCGCGCGCTGGGTTTCGATTGCGGCCCGATGTCGGGCTTTGACACCGCCAAGGCCGATGAACTGTTCTTCACGGGCACCCAGGTGAAATCCAATTTCCTGATCAACATCGGACGCGGCAATCCCGCCGCCCCGAAACCGCGCAATCCGCGCTTTGACTTCGATGAAGTCTGCCGCATCGCCTGACGGCACCTGCCGCCGGTCGTCTGCCCTCACCCACGGAGATCTCCATGTTCCGCAAGCTCGCATTGGTTACCGCGTTCGTTGCCGCCGCCGGCGCTGCCCAGGCCGCCGACAAGTACGAGTTCGACAACAGCCACACCCAGGTGGTGTTCTCCTGGACCCACATGGGTTTCTCCAACCCGTCGGCGCGCTTTGAAAAGGTCGAGGGCGAACTGCTGCTCGATACGGCCGACCTGACCAAGTCGTCGGTGTCGGTCACGCTGCCGATCGCCAGCATCGACTCGGACGTCGCCAAGTTCGACGATCACCTGCGCAGCGACGATTTCTTCGACCTGGCCAAGTTCCCGACTGCCACCTTCAAGAGCACCAAGGTGGAAAAGGCCGGCGACAACAAGCTCAAGGTGACCGGCGACCTGACCATCCACGGCGTGACCAAGCCGGCGGTACTGGATGTGAAGATCAACAAGATCGGCGATCACCCGATGGCCAAGAAGCCGGCCGCCGGCTTTGATGCCACCACCACGATCAAGCGCTCGGATTTCGGACTCGGCAAATACGTGCCGAACGTCAGCGACGAAGTGAAGATCCAGATCACCACCGAAACGCTGAAGGCCGGTTGATCGGCCGCTGCCGGCCGGCGCCCCGCTGCCGGCCGGCAGCACCTATTTGTAGAGAAAGCACTTCTGCCGAGGAATCCACGATGCGCCACATCCACCGCGCCGCCGATCGCGGACATACCACGACGGGCTGGCTCGACAGCTGGCACACCTTTTCCTTCGGCCAGTTCTACGATCGCGAACGCATGGGCTTTGGCCCGTTGCGGGTGATCAACGAAGACCGCGTCGCGCCCGGCGGCGGCTTTGGCACCCATGGTCACGCCAACATGGAGATTCTCACCTGGGTGATCTCCGGCGCGCTGCAGCACCGCGATTCCCTCGGCAACGGCTCGGTCATCCGCCCTGGTGAACTGCAGCGCATGAGCGCCGGCAGCGGCATCGAGCACAGCGAGTTCAATGCATCGCCGAGCGAGCCGGTGCATTTTCTGCAGATCTGGATCCAGCCCAACCGCTCCAATGCCAGGCCCGGCTATGCCCAGAAGACGTTCGCGACGGCAGTGAACGGCCAGCTGGTGGCGATTGCCTCTCCGGACGGCGCCAATGGTGCGATTCCCGTGCTCGCGGATGCCACGCTGTTCGCCGCGGACCTGGCGCCCGGCGCGGCAGTGGCGCACACGTCTACGTCGCCCCGCCTGTGGGTTCAGGTCGTATCCGGCGCGCTCGTGGCCAACGGCGAGGCACTGGCCAGCGGCGACGGCCTGGCATTGCGCGGTGAGCAGGCGCTGTCGCTGCAGACAGATGCCGGCGCGCAGGTATTGGTGTTCGAATTGCCCGACTGAACCGGCGCCGGCGCGAGGCCGCGGCCGTACCGCGATTGCAACGAATGTTGACACGCGGGCCCCGGCCAATCGCGTGATAGTTGTCTCCCCTTCATCGCGCTCGTATCCACTGCAACCCCAGTGGGAGGGATGACCATGGCGGTTTCCGCGAAGGGTGAGGGACTGATGGGCCCGGCAGGTGGCGCCAGCGCCGCTGCCACCGCCTGGCGGACACGGTGGTTCTGGCGCTGGCAGGCCTGGCGCGCGCACCGGCAGGCGCACCACGAGCAGGGCGGCAATCCCCAGTTCGACAGTTACAGCACCCTCGACCAGCAGGGCTATGCCGATCCGTTGATCGCGCTGGCGCGGCAGCTGGATGGCACTACCCCGGGCCTGGTCGCCGAATCGGCGCTGGCGATGCAGCTGCGCCTCATCCGCGAGCTCGGCCGGAGTGGTTGCGCGGTGGTCCTGCCCAACAAGGACGGCAGCCTGGGCGGCTATTCCTGGGGCCGTACCAGTCCGGTCGCCGAGGCGATGTCGGTGTATCGCCACGTTGCCACGCTCGCCCACCTGCGCAGCGAGGATTGGCAGGCAGCCGAGCAACGGGCCGTTGCGGTGTGCCGGGACGAGCTGGTCCTCGCGCTGCACGGCATCGGCCTGATCCATGCCTTCCGCAAGGGCTTCGCACCACTCAAGCAGTTGCTGAAGCCCCAGTTCGACATGGCGCTGCGCCAGTCGGTCCGCCGCGTCGTATGGTGGACACCCCGCAGCGGCCCACTCGCGGCACTGTCCACCGCCTTCGGCGCGCATCGGCTGCACGAGACTGACGCCGCCGTGTTTTTTGCCCTGACGGATATCCGACCTCTGGCCCAGGTGTTCGCCCATACGCCGGCCAGCGACATTGCCCAGCTGATCGGACGCGTGGCGGCCTTGCGGACGGCACCGACCGTGGTCACGGAGGTCAATGGCCGCCGCAGCAGCAACGTGCCCGCGTGATTTTCTCCGGGGTCGTCGCCAAGGCGACGCACCGGTTCGCGACGGCGCGCCGCCTCGCAGGCGCGCCGGCCGCGACAATCCTGGCCGATGACCTAGGGCGTGCGGTATTCCAGGTTGAGCGAATAGGCGGTGATCGTCGCGGGGAACGGTGAGGCCGAGACCTTGTAGCGGTCGACCGTGACGCCAATGCTGGTCAGCGCATTGAGGTCGTAGCCCGCACCGACGCCGCCGTACCAGTCCCGACCCGATTGCCTGGGCAGCACCTGCAGGCGCGGTGAATGCGTGCCGGTCGCGACGCTGTAGCGGTCCGCCTTCCAGCCAAATGCACCACCCCGGGCACTGACATAGATTCGCTCTGCCACGGGCAAACGCAGGTTCAGCCCCGCCGTCCAGCCGGCAATGCTCGCGATGTTGTCGACTTCGGCGCCGGACGGCAGCTTGTCATAGGCTGCAAATCCGCCCAGCCGCGTATAGCCCACATCGAAGCCGAAATAGCCGATGCGGTAGCCGAAGCTAACGCCCAGGTTCGTCGCCGAATCCTTGAACGGTTCGTCGGGTATGGAGGCCTTGCCGAGGCGGACGTCGGCAAAACCATGGGTTTGGGCTGCATGGGCGGCCGGCAGGAGAAAAAGACACAGGCAGGCAGCCGCAACCGGCCACAGGTGGGCAGGACGTTTCATGAGGTTCTCCAGATGGATTCGGTGACCGGCGGGAGCCGCCGGGCGGGGCGCCGGTGCGCGCCACCGGGCAGCGCGATTGGAGGCCGAATGTGAACGAGTGTTCCGGAACCGTCCGGTCATTGTTCAGTAGCAGTTCACGCGCCCCGCCTGAACGGAAACCGGGTTCGCACGGCGCTTTCCGAAATCATCACGCGGTCTTCATGAAATATTTCGGCAATGTGCCGGCAATACCCTGCGCGCCTCACAACGGCACCAGGGTTCTTACAATGAATAAGTGGTCCCCCCGATTCCTAGCGATCGCCGTCGCCGCCGCGATCGCTGCCCCGGCCCAGGCCGAAATCGCCATTGACGTGATCAATGGCAGCGAAGTCAGCCTCGAAGGCCTGATCCAGGCCGACGGCAACTGGTTCCACAACGACGTGCAGGACCTCAATGCCGCGACGCCCGCCGGCAATGATGGCAAGGACTCGGAATTTGAGATGCGCCGCGCCGAGGTGGTCCTCAAGGGCAAGGGCGGCAGCTTCGACTGGACCCTGGGCTACGACGCCAAGGCCAACAAGTACCTCGACGCCAACATCAAGTGGAAGCTCGGCACGGACTACCTGATGTTCGGCCAGTACAAGCAGCCCAACAGCCTGGAAGAACTCAGCAGCACGCGCCACAACGACTTCATCTCCAAGGCGATGGCAACCAACCTGTTCGGCGTCGCCCGTCGCACCGGTATCGCCTACGGCAACGACACGCCGAACTGGGGCTACCAGATCAGCGCCTTCGGCCGTGAGCTGACCCGCAACCTGGCCCAGGGCGCCGGCTACGGCGGCCGCTTCTACTGGGCACCGATGAACCAGACCGGCAGCATCTTCCACCTGGGCGTCTCGGCCCTCGACTACGACACCGACTTCGACACCCAGCGCTGGCGCGTGCGTCCGGACGCCGACTTCGCCACCGTGCGCCTGGTCGACACCGGCAACATCACCAACACCGACCGCATCCGCACGATCGGCGCCGAAGCCATGTGGATCGGCGGGCCGTTCAAGGTGCAGAGCGAATACCTGACCTCGCGCGTGAACCGCACCAAGGCCACCAGCGCCGGCGATTTCACCGGCAACAGCTGGTATGTCTACGGCCTGTGGAACCTGACCGGCGAAACCTGGGGCTACAAGTCCGGCGTCGCCACCACCCCGCTGCCGGAAGATCCGGCTGCCGGCATGTGGCAGCTGGGCCTGCGCTACGACGCGACCGACCTGAATGACGTGCCGGTCCGCGGCGGCGAAGAGAAGAACCTGACCCTGGGCGTGAACTGGTACTGGCGTTCCAACTTCAAGTTCATGGTCAACTACGTCAAGGTCAGCAGCAGCCGTTACAGCAGCACGCTGCGCCGCGAAGTCGACGACGATCCGAGCATCCTGGAAGCCCGCGCCCAGTTTTACTGGTAATGGACTACCGGTAAGCGCGGCGGGTCCAGACCCGTGTTGTTCCAGCCCCCGGGGTTCCTGGCAGCGTACCAACGGCGCTGCCAGGGGCTTTCTTCTGGCGGGCCTTCCGGCCCATAACCGTTGGTATGGCGACATCGGGGGCCGGCTTCGGCGACAATACGCGCCCTTCGCGCCACCCGCCGCCCGACCGGGCCGCAAACCGGCGCACCACTTCCTTTCCGCCGAGTTGAACCCATGCCGAGCCGTCAAGAACTCGCCAACGCTATCCGTGCGCTGTCCATGGATGCGGTCGAAGCCGCCAAATCCGGTCATCCGGGCATGCCCATGGGCATGGCCGACATCGCCGAGGTGCTGTGGAACGACTTCCTCAGCCACAACCCGAAGAACCCGAAATGGTTCAACCGCGACCGTTTCGTGCTCTCCAACGGCCACGGCTCGATGCTGCTGTACTCCCTGCTCCACCTGACCGGCTACGACCTGCCGATCGACCAGCTCAGGCAGTTCCGCCAGCTGCATTCCAAGACGGCCGGCCATCCGGAAGCCAGCGAAACCCCGGGCGTGGAAACCACCACCGGCCCGCTCGGCCAGGGCCTGGCCAACGCCGTCGGTTTCGCGCTCGCCGAGAAGGTGCTCGCGGCCCGCTTCAACCGCCCGGACTACAGCATCGTCGACCACTACACCTACGTGTTCCTGGGCGACGGCTGCCTCATGGAAGGCATCTCGCACGAAGCCTGCTCGCTCGCCGGCACGCTCAAGCTGGGCAAGCTCGTCGCCCTGTACGACGACAACAACATTTCCATTGATGGAAAAGTGGGTGGATGGTTCACCGACGATACTGCCAAGCGTTTCGAAGCCTACGGCTGGGAAGTGATCCGCGACGTCGACGGCCACAACCCCGAAGCGATCAAGGCGGCCATCGTTTCCGCCGCACTCGATCCGGACAAGCCCACCCTGATCTGCTGCAAGACCATCATCGGCTTCGGCGCACCGAACAAGCAGAACACCGAAGGCGCCCACGGCGCGCCGCTGGGCAAGGACGAAATCGCCCTCACCCGCGAAAAGCTGGGCTGGCCGCACGCTCCGTTCGTGGTGCCCGACGAGATCTACCACGCCTGGAATGCCGAGGCGAAAGGCGCTGAAGCCGAAACACGCTGGAACGCGCTGTTCGCCAAGTATCGCAACGTGCATCCGGACCTGGCCGCCGAATTCGAGCGCCGCGTCAACGGCATCCTGCCGGCCGACTGGGCCGCGCACGCCGACGCCTATATCCGCAAGCTGCAGGCCGAAGGCCCGACCGTCGCCTCGCGCAAGGCCTCGCAGATGGCACTGGAAGCCTACGGCCCGAAACTGCCGGAACTGATCGGCGGCTCGGCCGACCTGGCCCACTCCAACCTCACCCTGTGGAAAGGCTCCAAGGACGTCAATTCCGGCGATGCCTCGGCCAACTACATCTACTTCGGCGTGCGCGAGTTCGGCATGACGGCCGTGGCCAACGGCCTGGCGCTACACGGCGGCTTCGTGCCCTATGACGCCACGTTCCTGGTGTTCTCCGACTACGCCCGTAACGCCGTGCGCATGTCGGCGCTGATCCCGGCCCATTCGATCCACGTCTACACGCACGATTCGATCGGCCTGGGTGAAGACGGCCCGACCCACCAGCCGATCGAACACCTCGCTTCGCTGCGCTACATCCCGAACAACCGCGTGTGGCGTCCCTGCGATGCGGTCGAATCGGCCGTTTCGTGGAAGGCGGCCATCGAGCGTCGCAGCGGTCCGTCCTGCCTGGTGTTCTCGCGCCAGAACCTGGTGCACCAGCACCGCAGCGACGAACAGCTCGCGCAGATCGAACGCGGCGGCTACGTGCTGTCCGAGCCGGCCGACGGCCAGTTCAAGGCCATCCTGGTTGCGACGGGTTCGGAAGTGGAACTGGCCATGCAGGCGATGCGCACGCTCGAGCAGCGCGGCATCGGCGTACGCGTGGTTTCCATGCCCTGCACCGAGGCCTTCGACGACCAGCCGCTGGAGTACCGGGAAAGCGTGCTGCCCTCCTGGTGCCGCGCCCGCGTCGCCGTGGAAGCCGCACACCCGGATTTCTGGCGCAAGTACGTGGGCCTGGACGGCGAGGTCATCGGCATCGCCACCTTCGGCGCCTCCGCGCCGGCGGACAAGCTCTTCGCGCACTTCGGTTTCACCGTCGAGCGGCTGGTCGATGCGGTGAAGGCGCGCGTCTGAGATGGCGGCATTCGAAACGGAGCATGTGCTCGCCGTCCGCCACTGGAACGAGCACCTCTTCAGCTTCACCTGCACGCGCGACACCGGATTGCGGTTCGAGAACGGGCAGTTCCTCATGATCGGCCTCACGGTCGACGGTCGGCCGCTGGTCCGCGCGTACAGCGTGGCCAGCGCCAACTACGAGGAACACCTGGAGTTCTTCAGCATCAAGGTGCCCAACGGCCCGCTGACCTCGCGCCTGGCGCACCTGAAGGAAGGCGATGAGCTCCTGGTCAGCCGCAAGCCCACGGGCACGCTGCTGCTGCACGACCTCAAGCCCGCAAAGCACCTGTATCTGCTCTCCACCGGAACGGGGCTCGCCCCGTTCCTGTCCATCGTGCGCGATCCGGAAACCTACGAGCGCTTCGACAAGGTGATCCTCACCCACGGCGTGCGCCACGTGTCCGATCTCGCCTACCGCGAGTACCTCGAACACGAGCTGCCGCAGCACGAATACCTGGGCGAGATGGTGCGCCAGAAGCTCATCTACTACCCCACGGTGACACGCGAGCCGTTCGCCAACCAGGGCCGCCTGGACCAGCTCCTGGCCAGCGGGAAACTCTGCAGCGACATCGGCCTGCCGCCGCTGGACCCGGCGAACGACCGGGCCATGATCTGCGGCAGTCCTGCCATGCTTGAATCGCTGTCGGAACTGCTCGACAGCCGCGGCTTCGTCGTCTCTGCGCGCATCGGCACGCCGGGGGATTACGTGATCGAACGCGCCTTCGTGGAACGCTGAACCGCTATCAGAAACGTATCGACATGCACCTTGTCCTGTTCGACCTCGACGGCACCCTGATCCACTCCGAAGCGGGCATCGTCGGTTCCATCCGCTACGCCATCGCCCAGATGGGCCTGGACGCGCCGCCGTTGGAAACCCTGCGCACCTGGATCGGTCCGCCGCTGCGCCAGTCGTTCCCGAGCGTCGTCGGTGACGACCACGCCCGTGTCGAGGAAGCCGTCGCCCACTATCGTGTGCGGTTCGATTCACTCGGCTGGGCCGAGCACGAGGTGTACGAGGGCATTCCCGCAGTCGTCGAGGCACTGGCCACGCAAGGCAAGCGCCTCGCCGTCGTCACGACCAAGATGTTCTCCCAGGCCCGCAAGATCATCGACCACCTGCCGTTCGGCCATCATTTCGAGCAGGTCTATGCCCCCACGGGCGACGGCCAGCACTCGGAAAAGGCGGCAATGATCGCCCGCGCGTTGGCGGATTTCAGCGTCGATCCGGCCCGTACAGCAATGATCGGCGATCGCTATTTCGATATCGAAGGCGCGCGGGCCAACGGCGTGCGCGCCGTGGGCGTGACGTGGGGGTTTGGCAGCCGCGAAGAGCTGAAGGGGGCGGGGGCGGATGCCGTGGTCAGTCACCCGTCTGAACTGGCGCCCGCATTGGTCGCCTGATCACCCGGCGGATGCCGGCACGTTCCGGCACCCGCCGCTCTCCGTGCTACACCGTCGCAGCCGCCTTCGCTGCCGGCGCCGCATCCGATGACGACGCTTCCGGCACGATCGGCGCCAATCCAAAATACGTCGTCAGGACGATTTCCGCGGAACGCAGTGCGCCGTTGACCCAGCCCTGCTGGTCCGAGAACGCCTCGCCGCAGGTGTACAGCGCCAGGTTTTCGTAGGGCTTGGCCATCTGGGGAATCACGATGCTGTCGTCCGCGCCGCGGCCCCACTGGTGGTAGGCATAGCCGAAATAGGCTTCGTTACCCCAGCGACGATAGCTCGTGAGCACGGGCATGGGTACGGCATTGGTGCCGAAAACGTCACGCAGTTGCCGGCGCATCTCTTCCACCACCGCCATGGACGCCGCGAACAGCACCTGGGGTACCTGCTCGTCGTAGTGGCGCTGCAGCGGCGATCTGAATTTCGGGCCGATCTGCTGGAGTTCCTGCCAGAAATCCGCATTGTTGAAGTCGCAGTACAAGGTGAGCGCGGCAGGGCCGGTCGTCGATGTGCCCTCGATCGGGTCGAACACGTAGAACGAATCGGCCGGAAGATCGGTGAAGCTCGGGCCATCGGCGATCGGCGCGCGATTGGTGGTGCCATCGCGCCACCAGGCATTGTCAAAGTAGAAGTTGACCTTCGACAGCACCATTCCGACGGCAGAATCGAGGTTCTGGCGCAGCCGCTGCCACGCCGCGGGGTCAGTCATCAGCAGCGGCGACTCGCTGCTCAAGGTCT
Source organism: Tahibacter amnicola (assembly GCF_025398735.1). Classification (NCBI taxonomy): domain Bacteria; kingdom Pseudomonadati; phylum Pseudomonadota; class Gammaproteobacteria; order Lysobacterales; family Rhodanobacteraceae; genus Tahibacter; species Tahibacter amnicola. The sequence goes on along the minus strand of NZ_CP104694.1, from coordinate 1,071,465 downwards.
CGATCGCATTCTTGGGCAAGGCGAGAATGATCCGGTCGGCGTCAATATGTCCATGCTCATGCACACCCGGATAGACGCCCGGCGTCGAGCGCCATTCGGCACGCATCCCGCCGGAGGGCCGCGCCGTAAGCGCCGTCACGGTCGTGCCGATGGTGATCGGCACGTGGTGCCGCTGGATCTGCGCAGTCAAGGCATCGGTCAGCGTGCTGAAGCCCTGGTTGAAGGCATGGAATTTCGGATCACTCGGAAAATCGAGCAGGATCTGCAGCGCGTCGCCCGCATTCGATGACGACAGGAACGGGCCGGCGAAGCCGACCACGCTGCTGAGCATCGCGATGCATTCCTGCGAATAGCCAAAGGTGCGCAGCAGCGACCACAGGCCCCACTGGTTGAGCGGAACTCCGTTGTAGCGGAATTCATTGCGCACGCGCTGCCAGAATTCCGGCGTCGGATTGGCAGGCGGGTCGCAGCGGTTCTGCGCCAGGATGCCGCGATACGCTGTGTCGATCAGCTGGCCCGGGCTCAGGCCCTTCTCGCGTTCATCGAGGTTGTAGAGCTGGCCCCACAGCGCATTGCCGTTGGCGGCGGCCTCGGCGACCGTGAAGCTGCGGCCGCGCAGGTAGTAGCGGTTGTTCCCGTCGCCCATGCCGAAGGGAACGATCTGGTCGGTGAGCCCCAGCGCCCGGGCGGTGGCGATCAGCTCCGTCATCTGGAAGTTGAAGCGCATGCCGCCTTCTTCATCCTTCACTTCCACCGGACGGCCGGAGTCATCGACGATGACAATGCGGTCGGTATCCAGTCGGCCGCCAATGCGGCCATCGCGTTCGACAAGGGCGATGCTCGCCTTCGGGTTTTCGCACAGCAGGCGCCAGGCGCAATACAGGCCGCTGACGCCAGCTCCAATGATCAACAGATCCACTTTTTCCGGCGGGCGATGCGCGGCGCTGCTCATGACGTGGCTCCTGGCGGCAACGAGGAAGAGTGCGGCGCCGCAAGCCGCGGCGCCGCGTGCTGCTTACTTGCCCTGGTGGATGTCTTCGGCGATCGGCAGGCGCTGCGCGAGCAGGAAGTCGACCACAGCCTGCTGGTCGTCCGGCGGCAGCTTCTCGAACGCCTCGATGATCGGATTGGCCTCGCTGCCCTCGCTGGCGTGGAAGTGGATCGCCTCCTTGAGCGTGCGGGCGCGGCCGTCGTGCAGCCAAGGGCCGGTATCGGCCACGCCCCACAGCGGGCGCGTCAGGAACAGCGGCGGTGCGATCGAAACGCCGGTGACGTCCGCACCCTGCGCGGCCACATCCTGCAGCCCGCTGCCCATGTTGTGGGTACGCAGGTCAGACAGCAGCGGCACGGTGACCGGCGCGCGGTCATTCGCGGCCGGCAGGCGCGGATACACATAGGCCGGCGCATTGCCGGGACGCGTAAGATTGATGCGCAGGTCGTCCTTGCCAAGGCTGGCCGCCGTCGCGGTATCGGCTTCGAGCAGTTTCGCGGCTGTGGCGGCAGGCTCGCTTTCATCAGCCGGCTCCCACTTGCCCAGGAGCGCCTCGACGCGCTGCTTCACCAGGCGCGAAACGGTATGCCGTTCCGGCGGCTCGGGATTGATCAGCAGGGTTTCATCCGGACAGCCGTCCATCGTGGTGACATTGGCCACGCCCGGATCCTCGATCACCAGCTCCGGCACCTTGAGCGTCATTGCCGGCTCGTGACAGGTGGCGCACATGCGACCCGACAAGGTCACGCCTCTGGCGGTGCCTTCGAACAGGGACTTGCCACGTTCGAAGCGCGCCTTGCCCGGCGCATCCTTGGGAATCATCACGGTCGGCGGACGTGTCATCGCCACGAAGGCGGTGAGTGCCGTGACATTGCCGAGCGTCATCTCGTCGATCTTGCCATCGCGGTCGCAGTCAATGTGGCCGACCTTTTCGACCGCCTGCATGCTGAAGTGGAAATCCATCGCGTCACGCACGAAGTGGCGCACGCTCGAGGCAATGCCCTTCCACTGGAACGGCCGTACGATGAGGTCTTCGGCCACGCCCGTCACCTTGCTGGTGTCGTCGGTGCAGCTTCCCGACGGATCGCAGGTCGTGGCCAGCGTACCGAAGGCCAGGCCCTTCGCGGACAACGGCGTCGTCAACGTCGCCGGCTTGTTGTCACGACGTGCCTTGGCAGTCGTCACGCGGTGCAGGATGCCGCGCTGCAGTCCCAGTTCCGTCGACATTTCGCCGGCGAGGGACTGCGCATAGCCCGTTCCGAACACGTGCGGCGGATTGCGCACCAGCTGGGTCAGCTGCCAGGGGAAATCGGGATTGATGAACGCGTTGCTGGCAAGTCCCGCCGAGCCGCCGACCGGACTGGGTTTTCGCAGCAGCGCCTTGGTGGTGTAGTCCGGCGGAACATAGCTGCCGATGGTGTTGTGGCACTCGTAGCAGCTCTGCGAATCAAGGCCATTCACGCGCAGGAACGGGAAATCCGGCCAGGCTTCCGGATACAGCGCCTGGCGCTGGCGCGCACGCGGCCCCTCCTTGCCCTCGCCGTGGCCGTCTTCCGGCGTGAACGGCGTGGTGTGAAAGTCGCCGCCCGATTCGAGAATCTTGGCCAATGGATACTGGTGGATCCGGGCCTGATCAATGGTGACTTCCGGCGTGATCGCCGGACGTTGCGCCGTGGCATCCAGGGCGCAGACAAACGCAACCGTGACAAAGACGGGCGCGCGAAGCGCCTGACGAGCATTCCGACGCATGGCCATCCCCTAAACCGTACGCCGCGCGGGAAGCGGCGCTTGAGTATACGCGCATTTTTGATACTTCCAATCACTGTGGACAAATGCGCGCGTCCGGCCGGACATCAGTGCCCGGCACCAGGGCAAGCGCAGTGCGATTCCCCGGCCTATCACGCCTGGCATGGTTGGCAATACTGGCGGACAAGAAGATCTTTGCCGCTTCGCAACATCGATGGCTTTTGTACATTGCGATGATGGAACATTCGTTTCCTGTGCTATATAGGGCATCAGCCACGTCACGCGCAGCCAGCCTTGTCTGCGCACCGACCGCCGATCCGGGGGTTCCATGCGACCGTCGAAACGACGCCATCTGGGCTCGCTCACCGCACGTCTGCCAAAAGTGGACGCCCGCGACATCTTTGGCCTGGCCAAGGCCGCCAAGCCATCCGCGCCCTATGAAAGTGAGTTCGCACCGCGCGACTATGTCGCCTTCCTGCTGCATGTCGACGCCGAGATCGAGCACGGCCTGATGGTGCAGTACCTCTACGCCGCGTATTCGCTCGGCGGTCCACAGGTTCCACCGGAACACCGGGAACGGGTGCGCGGCTGGCAGGAGATCATCCTGGGCATCGCCAAGGAGGAAATGGGTCACCTGATCTGCATCCAGAACGTGCTGCGCCTGATCGGCGCGCCGCTGAACCTGGCGCGCGACGACTACCCCTGGGACGTGCCCTTCTACCCGTTCCCCTTCACGCTGGAACGCCTCACGCTCGACTCACTCGCCAAGTACGTGTATGCGGAATCGCCGCAGGACTGGTCAGGCCCGCTGGCCGACGAGATCCGTGCGCGCGTCGAGGCCTCTACGCCCAATCCGCACCGCGTTTCCGAACTCTTCGCGCTGATGATCCAGCTCGTGTCCGACCCGGACTACATCCCGGATTCGGCGTTCCAGGCCACCACCTACCCATTCCAGGCCAGTTGGGACGAATGGGGCCGCGGCTACCAGGGCGGCCAGCGCGGTAACCTGCAAGGCGTGAATCCGGCGCAGGCGCCCGATGTGCTGGTGCTGCCGCTGGCCTCCCGCGATGACGCCGTCGCCGCGTTGCAGCAGATTGCCGAACAGGGCGAAGCCACCCATTCGAGTGACCCGGAAGGACCGTCCCACTTCGCGCGGTTCCTCAATATCTACGTGCAGATGCGTGATCTGGCGGAGCAAGGCTGGTCACCCTCGCGGCCCGTCGCCACCAACCCCTACGTCTCGCTCGACCCCACGCTCGATCCGGCGCAGGACCTGGAAGTAGACGCCGTCACGCGCCCCATCACCGATCCCCAGGCACGCCTGTGGGCCAGCCTGCACAATCTGCGCTACCGGATGCTGCTGGCGTATCTCACGCACAGTTTCACACTGTACGGCGGGCTCTCGGCGGCGGGCACGCATAGCCCGCGCGGCGCCATCATCAATGCCACTTTTGGCGAAATGTACAATCTGCGTGCGATCGCGGAGATTCTGATGGATCTCCCGCTGGGCCCCGACCATCCCGATATCCTGGCCGGCCCACCGTTCCAGATGCCGTACACGCTGGATTCACCGCTCGGCGAATCCAACCGCTGGCGCCTGCACCTGGACCTGATCACCGCGGCCGAGCCGCTGATCCAGTCGCTGCTGAAGATCGCACCGCCCTCGCGCCACGCGTACCTGCACGCGCTGCGCGAAGCGGATGCGCGCATGGCCGCGATCGCCGGACGCATCCTCGCCGGGCACGTCAACCTCGCCCTGACCTGATCCCACCGCGCGGCAACAGCGCCGCGCGGCCCTGGTGTTTCAACCGCAACGGCAACGCGCTCCAGGAACGTCCATGCCCCTGCTCGAACTGCGCATCCTCCCGCCCCTGGCCATTGGCCGTCTCGGCGCCTCGGCAACGCCACTGGAAGCCTTCGACCTGCTGCCGCCGGACGAGCGGCCGCTGGATTTCCGCCGCATCGTGCCGCGCACCAGTTTCCAGGTGGATCCGGCCAGCGGGGAAATCGTCCGGGCCTATGTGCCCGAGCGTATCGTGTTCAAGGATCCAGACCGGCGCATTCGTCCGGTCGCGCCGTTTCTGGAAGTGTTTGCCCGGACCAGCGCGGAACCCGATGCGCTCGTCCCGCTCACACTGGACCTGCTCGCCGCCGAAGGGCTCGCGCTGGACGCGCTGGAGTGGACGATTGCGGTGGGCAACATCAAGCTCTTCCGTCGCACCACCGACCCCAACGACAAGATCGAAGCCCGGATCGACGCGCTGCGCGATCACGCCCGCGTGCCGCTGCTCGGTCGCTGTGTCAATTTCCGCGACGGCCGCGTGCTGCCGCTCGGGCATGTGCAGTTCATCAAACCGACGAAAAGCCATCCGCAGGTCCGGCTGCGGTTCACGCCGGCGGCCGGCAGGGTCTACGGCTCCAGCCGTGTGCGTCATACGAGCCCGACGACGGTGGAAGACGATCCCATCATCGACACCGACGAGCTGATCCTCTACGACGACACCAAGGGCAGCTGGCGCGGCTACCGTGAAAGCGTGGGCCCGACACTGACGAACCCGGCACAGATCTACGCCGGGTATGCGGACGGCGAGTACCAGGTCAGCTGGGGCTATCTCGATGACGAATGCGACGGGTTCGCGCGCATCACGCTGACCGATTCCAACGGCCGGGTGCTCAGCGCGCAGGCCCATATCGGTGCCGGGCCGCCCGCTTTCGCGCCGGACACCTTGCCCGTGCGGGTCGTTTCCGATGAGCTGGAACAGATTCTCTACGGCCCGGACGTCGATGCGGCCGACGTCTCGCTCGACGACGCCGAGGAACTGGTTTATCGCGCCCTGGAGACAATCCGGCTGATGAACACGGCAGTGATGAACGGCAATGCGATCAACGGCCGGCAGAACGTCGCCAGCACCATGGTGCGGCAGGACACCAATGACTTCGAACGCCTGTATGCGCCTATCGCCGCCACATCGCTCGTGGACAACCTGGCACTTCGCGCGCTGCACGAACGAGTATTAGGAACGTTGGCCGGCGGCAGTGCACCCTGGTTCGCCCAGGTACTGCGCAAGCCGGAAGAGATCGGCGATCTGTCGGACAAGACCCGACGCAAGATGCCGGCGTTGATGCGCGGTGCCGATGGACGCGGCCTGACGCTGACGCGCCGGCAGATCGATCTTGTCATCAAGGCGGCGGCACAGGTGATGTTCCGCAGCCCCGCCGCCAGCGCCGATCGCGGAGCCACGCCATGAGTACGACCATCAAGCCCGACAACCTGACCGCGCAACTGCACTGGCGCGGCGAGGGCAATCCGTATTCGGTGCTGCCGCGCTCGGCCATTTCCAACTGTTTCCCGGGCCTGGAGTTCGACTTCCGCAATCTGTGGCGGCGCACCTTCGAAGGCATCGTACTGGTCGAGAACAACAACTACGTCGTCGAAGCCGAGAATCCGGCCTACGATGACCTGGTCACACGGCGCCTGGTCCGCGCGGACGGCTTCGACACCATGGTGCTCACCACCGGCCCCGTCTTTCCCGGCGGTTCCGCCGGCACGCTGGCGACCACCAGCAACCCCAACGCCGTGTCGTTCATGGAATGGTCCAACTCACTGGCCCGCATCATGGCCAAGCAGGGCCAGGACGTGGAATGCGAGTTCACCGCGGAAAAGCCGGCACCGACCGAGGTCATCGCAGCGAACGTGAAAACTATCCGCGTGACCTTGCGCGTGCGCCGCTTCTTCGAAGGCGACAGCGCCGCGATCGCACGCGATGTGCTCCAGCCCGGCGAGCTGACCCAGGGCCTGTGCGCGCCGTGGCAGAACGACTACCGCGAATGCGCCTGCTACTACTGGGCGGCCAGCCGGCCGGACTACGTGAACGTGGAACCCAGCCAGGACGGCCTGAGCCACGGCGACATGTGGCTGCAGAAGCATCGCACCGGCAGCTACGTTCCGGACAATCGGGTGGACACGCGCCTGTTCTCCTACGACGACCTGTTCCGTGACTGGCAGGGCCTGCTCAGCTTCATCATCCGCGGCAAGGACGCCGATGCCTCGTGAATGCCGTCGTCGCGCCGCCTGACACCCGCTCGCTGCTACGCTTTGTGAAGCATGCCTCGCGCGTGCGCAACGCGCAGGCGCACTTGCTGCCGCACGCGCAGGGCGCCCAGCTGCTGCTCGTCAACGGATCGCGCTTGTTCGATCTTCCCGGGCCGATTGCGCGCGAATTCGACGAGGCGATAGCCCGTGGCGACGAAGCGCTCGATGCGCTGCTGTGCCGGCATGGGCTCGCCATTCCTCCGGTGATCGACGATACGCCGCTGGCGCCGCCCGGCGTGCACGCGGTGTCGCTTGCCGTGGCGCAGAAGTGCAATCTCGGCTGTACCTATTGTTATGCCCAGCAGGGTGAATTCGGTGGGCCGGCGAAGCAGATGTCTCTGGATGTGGCCCTGCGCTCGATCGACCTGCTGCTCGCCGACAAGGCGCCGGGCACGAAGCTCAACCTGAGCTTCCTGGGTGGCGAGCCACTGCAAAACCGGCCCGTCCTGCGCGCAGCGACGGAATACGCCGCGGCGCAGGCGCAGCAGCGCGGGCTGCAGATCGGCTTCTCTATCACGACGAACGGCACGCTGGTGAAGGCCACCGATGCCGCCTTCTTCGAACAACACGGCTTCGCCGTCACCATTAGCCTCGATGGGACCGCTGCCGTGCACGACAGATTGCGCCCCCTGCGCAACGGCCGCGGTTCGTTCGACGTGATCCTGCGCAATATCGCACCACTGCTCGCCGCGCAACGCCGGATGCAGGTCTCGGCGCGGGTGACAGTGACACCGCACAACCTCGACCTGCCCGCGACACTCGACGCGTTTGTCGCCCTCGGTTTTCACAGCGTCGGCTTCTCGCCGTTACTGCGCGCGCCCAATGGGCGGGACGAGATGGACGAAGCCGGCCTGGAAGCGATGCTCGGCGCCATGATCGATTGTGGCCTGGCCTTCGAGCGCCACGTGCTGGCCGGCCGGCGCTATCCGTTCCTGAACATGATCAATGCGCTACGCGAAGTGCAGCGCGGCACCCACCGCCCCTACCCCTGCGGCGCCGGTGCCGGCTACTTCGGCATTTCCGCCGATGGCGACCTGGCAGCCTGCCATCGCTTCGTCGGCGACGACCAGGCGCGTTTCGGCGACCTCACGCACGGCATCGACCTGCCGCGTCAGGCACAGTGGCTGGCTGCGCGCCACGTCCACACGCAGCAACCCTGCAGCGGCTGCTGGGCGCGCTACCTGTGCGGTGGCGGTTGTCACCACGAGGTGCTGGCCCGCGGACGTCACGCCTGTGACTACATCCGTGGCTGGCTGCATTACACCATCCAGGCGCACGGGCGGCTGTCCCGCCTGGTGCCGGGCTGGCACAGCGGGAGTTTCCAGGGAACATGAATACCGTCCACGAAACCGATGTCGCGATTCTCGGCGCCGGTCCCGCAGGCCTGGCCGCCGCGCTGCGGCTGCGCCAGCTCGACTACCGCGTCGCGCTCGTTGACAAGGCCGACCTGCCGCGCCCGAACATTGGTGAATCGCTCACCCCCGGTGTACCGGCGATCCTGGCCAGCCTCGAGGCGGATGACGTGCTGGCGCAGGTGCCGCAGCGGGCGACGCAGCGTGTATTGCGGTGCTGGGAGTCCACCGACGCGGCCTGGTCCGTGCGCGAGAACGCCCCGCACATCATCGTCGACCGTTCGCAGTGGGACCTGGCCCTGCTTGAACTGGCACGCAGCCGCGGCGTCCACGCGCTTACCGGCGTTGCGTCGGTCACCATTGATGGCACCGCCGGCGCGTGGTGGATCGAGACGGGATCCGCGCAGCATCGCATCCGCGCGAAGTGGATCCTTGACGCCCGCGGCCGCCGCTGTGCGCGCGACACCGTGGCGCTGGCGCCGCCCCTGCTGGCGCTATGGACCGACCTTCCGCATACCGGCGTGCCCGAGGTACGCATCGAGGCCGCGATGGACGGCTGGCTCTGGGGGGCGCCACTGCCCAATGGCGCCTACCGCCTCATGGCCTTCTGCGACCCGCGCACGCGCCGCGCCGGTCCCGGCCGGTCGCCGAAGCCGGGCGAGTGGCTCTCCGCCACGGTCCGGCGCAGCCAGATGTTCCGCACCTGGGCCGACGACTGCCAGTCGGCGACGATCGCCACCTGCGGCGCAACACCTTACCTGCGGGGTGACGGCTGGTTGCCCGGCTGCCTCACGCTGGGCGATGCCGCCTTTGCCGTGGATCCGATCTCCTCCAGCGGCGTCGAGAAGGCGATGCGCTATTCCTTGCAGGCCGTTGCCGCCCTGCACACGGTGATGACCGAGCCGGGTGATGCATCGATGGCGCACGCCTTCCTGCAGGAGCGCCTGATCGAAACCGCCGCGCGACACGCGCAATGGACCGAGCGCACATACGCCGGCGCCTGGCCGGCAAAGTCGCAGCCATTCTGGCTGGACCGCAGCGTCTCGTTCACCGCCCAGATGCGTGACGACGGCTTTGATCCGCTGCGCCGGCGCGTGGAACGCGCGCGCGTCGCGGCAGCCAGTGATCCGGCGACACCGGTCGGCGACACCCCGCTGCTGGAAACCGCACTCTTCCGTCGCGTGCGTGTGGACAACGAACTTCGCCTGGTGGATACGCCCTGCCTCGTCGACGACCGCGTCCGCCGGCGCGCCGCGATCAGCCATCCGCGCCTGACGCGTCCGGTCGCTTTCGTTGACGGCGTGGAACTGGCACCGCTGCTCGCGTCACTTCGCTATGTCGACCACCTGCACCAGTGGCTGGACTGGTGCACCTACACCATGCCCCGCGCCCAGGCGCTGGGCGTGGCCGGCTGGCTGCTGCATCACGGGCTGATCGTCGCCGACGACGGCGCGCGGGCCTGATCGCTACCACCGCCATAGCGGACCGCAATGGCACACTACTGGAAACCGTTGGCGAAGATGACTTCGCTGGTTTCCGCATACTCGTAGAGCTTCAGCGCCGTTGAATTCGGTGTCACGCTGACCCAGGCGACTTTGCCGTTCGGAGCGCTCTGCAGCGAGTCGTCCCGGTTGCCCCAGGCGATGCCCGGCACCGTTTCCAACGGCGTGACAAAGGTGCCTGCGCCGTCGACGACGCCCAGGCGGAAGCCACTGTCAGCCGTGCTGCGCCAGCCGACGAGGAAACGCTCGGGCGTCGTCGTGCCGATGCGCGCGAGAACGGGATCCCGCTCGGTCGTGCCGTCGGTCGCCGTGAGCCACTTGAGCACCGGCGCCGTCGCCGTGTTGTTGTCGAAACTGAGAAAGCCCACGCCCTGTGCCGGATATCCCGGCCGGTTCTGGGCCACGAAGGCGAGCTTCCATGTCGTCGCCGCGGCGGCCATCTGGCCGAACTGTCCCCACACCGTGCCGTTGCAGCCCGCATCGACCGGGAACAGATTGCGGCTGTCGTTCACCAGGATGCCCTTGCTGTTGTAACAGTCGGACATGCACAGCGCGTTGAAGCTGTTCAGCCCCGGGTGATACCCCATCAGGCCCGCCATCTGGTGCGAACAGCCCCAGGTCCAGCCGCCGCTCATGGGCGCACCGGCGCTGCTGATGTAGGCCAGCTGGTCGCCCTCGTGGCCATTGAAATTGCCCGCGACGCCGTGCACGGCAAAATACGCCGCATACCGCGAATTGCCGTAGGCCAGGCGCGCATCGCCCGTGTTCATCTGCGCGATGGCGTTGGGATTGGTGATCGCCGTGCTGAACTGCTGCACATCGCTGGCGCTGCGCCGTGTGAGGCGGATGCTGTTGTCTGCGGTCTTGCGCAACAACACAGCGAAGCCGCCATCATCGTGCGCGACGAGACCGCGCACTTCTTCGCCAACGTAACTGAAAGTACTGGCGATTCCGCCCGCGCTGATACGGCTCACGCGGCCTGCGCCATTGCTGCCCGTCCACCCGAGCCAGTAACTGCCATCCGCACGCGGCGCCAGATACAGGCGCGGGCTGAAATTGCTGCAGTAGCCGCCCAGGCAGAAACTGGTTCCTGCTGCCGCCGCGGCGCCAGGCAAGGTCAACGATGTGGTCGTGATCCGCGTCGCCACGGGCCCCGCCACCGCAAAACCCGATACCAGCCCCAGACCCACCGCTATCACTCGTCGAAACATAGGCAGACACTCACTCTCCGGCACAACGGCCGCGCATTGAATGCAAACCGGCGTAAGCGCCCCGTTAGGCCGATGTTGCGAGGCCGTTACAGTGCCACGGCGGAAGAAGTGGATCTGTTGCCGTGGTCGCAGGATGCGATGGCGAATCTCGTTCCGCGCGGCCCGTCGCGATGGAACGACAGCAACGGTCTACGCCGTAGCTCCCAGGCATGGGAAATAGGCGGCAACGTCCACGTAATCGACTTCGTCGAACGCCGCATTGTCGAACCCGGTTATGACGAGCTGCGCCTTCAGCGCGGCAGGCAGCCTATCCAGCGTGACGGGCGAGAGTGGATACGAGACCTTTTCGTACGCCCGGGCGAAACCGTGCGTCCGCTGCACATCGGTCCAGTCGAATACATACAGGCCCAACTGCGCCAGCTCGTCGAAGGACGCGGCGCTGGTATCCACATGCACCGGCTGCGCAACCGACGTGGCGATCAAAGTGTCCCGCAGCAAGCCTTCCGTATCTTCGACAACAGTCGGTCCTTCAAGGACGGAAGTGGGCACAGGCCCGACGCCTGCCGAAACGAAGGCGGCGACTTGACCGCGACGGTCAGCACCCAGCCACACGAAGTCGTATTCCCAGGGGATAATCGATTGTCATTGCAGTTGATAGCAGGTGGTGTTTGCAGCTGCCCGACGGTCTCGTGGCCATCGGCAGCATCGAAGGGCTTGCCGCTGCGATACGTTCACCAGCAAGGGCGCCGCGCTCCGGAGGTGATCGGGCAGCGTTCGTGCGTACCTGCTACAGGAATGGTCTTAACGGAACACCACACTAGCCAGGGAGCTTTGACCTCAGCAGCAACTCGCGCGAAATTGCAATTTTAATTTTTGTGCTTTTCAATACCTTCTGCCCCCCAGGAAAAGCAAGTCGGTCATGATCGTCATCACTGCTTGGCGCATCAGGTGGTCGAGCGTGCTCACATCCAAGCCGAATCTCGTCCCAACGATCGACGCACATTCGACATCCTCGGAGCTCTTGACCGCAATAGCCTGCGGTAGCAAATTGCTGGCTAGCGCCGACCCTCCGTGCGGGGCAGGAAACTGCACCAGGAAGTCATTCAGCAAACGTCGCGCGTTTCGCAATCGCCTCCATTTCGTCAAGCTTTAGCAACCTTGGCTTTCTCACCATGGGGCTTTGACTTAGCGTACTGCTACGGCGCCGGAGCACTCACACTCCGCCCCGCACCCGCCTTCTCCCCGATCGCCGAGTCCAGGAATTTCAACGATCGCTCGTAGAACGCTTCGACATTCTTCGGGTCGTAGAAGCCGTGTCCTTCGCCGCGGCCCAGCAGGTACTCGGGGGCTTTGCCGGCTCTTTTGAGTGCATCACGCATGCGTTCGGAGTGCAGGGGCGGGACACGGGAGTCGTTCTCCGCGGCGACGAGGAACACCTTTGCCGTGATGGCGTCGGCATATTCGACGGGGGAGCGCCTGGCCAGTTCGTCCTCGTCAGTACCGAGTACACGCTGGAGGTAGTTCTTGCCGTAGCTGGACTGGGGGATATCGCCGCGTTTTTTCATCAGGCGCAGGTCGTACACGCCGACGTAGCCAATGGCGCACTGGTATAGATCCGGCTCGACCGATACGCCCATCAGTGCCGCGTAGCCGCCGTAACTGCCGCCCATGATGCATAGACGGTTGCGGTCGGCGATGCCTTCTTTCACGGCCCAGCGCGTGGCGTCCGTCAGGTCGTTCTGCATCGCGCGACCCCACTCGCCCCAGCCGGAGCGTTCGAACTTCGCGCCGTAGCCGCCGGAACCGCGATAGTTCACCTGCAGCACGGCATAGCCGCGCGTGGCAAGCGCCTGGACGTCGGGCGTGAATTCCCAGCGGTCGCGGACGCCATACGGCCCACCGTGCACCAGCACCACCAGCGGAAGGTATTTTCCGTCGGGCGACTGGAGCGGGCGCGTGAGGTAGCCGCTGACGCTGACGCCGTCGCGCGCGGCGAACTGGATCGGCTCCGTCGGTGCCAGCTGGTCGGCGTTGATCCAAGGGCGGCGGGACAGCAGGAAGGTGACCGTATCGGCCTTGGTGTCGAGCAGATAGAACGTGCCGGGATTGATGTCCGAGCTCACCTCGACGATGACGCGACGGCCGTCGCTGGAGGCCGAGGTAAAACTCACGCTCTCACCGGGGAAGCGCTGCATGGTTCTGGCCAGCAGCTTCGCCTCCGTGGCGTTCTTGTCGAGCAGGCTGATGGCGCGGCGGCCGGGCATCGAGAGGACGCCGAAGCTGCCACGTCCGTCAAAGCGTGGCGCCAGCGCTTCGACGTCGGATTCGCCGCGCCACACGGGGCCGAAATCCGGCGCCTTCGCCGACCAGGTGCACAGCGCATGCGGTTCGCCCGCCAGGCTGCAGCGGAAGTAGGCCGTTTCGTTGTCGGCGGCGAAGCCGAGCGGAATGAGCGAGCGGCCTTCGGCCTTCTCTTCCACGATCACGCGCCACTCGCTGCCTTCGGCGGCCTCGCGGTAATACACCTTCAGGCCCATCTGCGTGTCTTCGGCGTAGGCGAAGCGCGCGTTGCCGGCGTTGTCGGCCACGAAGCGGGCCTGCGCCAGCGGCGCTGTCGCAATCGTCTTGCGCCGGCCGCCGTCCACCGCCATGAGCTGGGCGGTCGGCACGACCCTTTCGGCATTCTGGAAGTAGTTGGTGCTGCTGACGAGCAGGTGCTCGGTATCACCGGGGATCGCAGCGATGACTTCGACCACTTCCGTATTTCCCGTGCCGCGGCGATCGACCAGGGTTTGCTTCCCGGAACCGTCCGCGTTCACGGCAAAGAGTTCGCCGGTATAGACCGGAACGTTCATCCTGTTGCTGAGCGGCTGACGCAGGTTGTAGACCACGCGATTGCCGACCCACCAGAACTCGCCCAGTTCATCTTTCTCGAGTGGGCGGAGGTTGACACCTTTCTGCGTGTCCACTTCCACCAGCGACAGCACGCGCTTGCCTTTGACCTTCGCAGCCAACGCGATCGTGCGGCCATCGGGCGAGATCTTCACCTCGCCGACGGCGTCGTGGCGCGCGAGGCCTTCGAGCGCGATCGGTTCGGCCGCGTATGCTGCCGTGACGCTGAGTGCCAGAAGGGCGGAAGACATCCAAGGGGCATGCATTGCCGAAAAGCTCCTGGGGAATAGCGGCGACCCGTCGATGGGCTGAAGGATCGGGATTCGAGTCGAAGGTACCCGGCAGCGCGCAGTGATAGGCCAGGACAAGTCGCGAATTGTACGTACGGGCGACCCAGGCGTCGACATTGCCACCTGGCCGCCGACATACGACGGCGCCGTATGTCGCGGCATGATGCGCCAATGGTGGATATGTATATGATGGCTGTCTTTGCTATGTACGGAATGCTGCAGACTGTCCAGTTCCCGCCCTTTCGCGACCGGCACACTGACGTGCCAGCCCTGTAACTCGAGGTCATCCATGCTCCTGCACGAAACCACCGGTCCGCTCAGGCGGGCTGCGGTGTTCTGTTGTCCGCAACTACTGCGTGTCCTTGCTCACCGCGCCTGGCGCGTCCTTCCATGGCTGGTCGTGACAACCGTCGCGGGATGGCAGCCTGTCTGCGCCCAATCGCGCGCCGCCGTCGCTGTTTCCGCCGATGCCGGCGCGCCGGCCTCGCGCTCGGTGGTGGTGCCGACCGTGGATCCGGCCTCGGATCAGGTCGGCGCGACGGTGGGGCAGTTTCGCGTGGATGAGGCGGGGCAGATGAACTACACCATCCCGCTGTACGCACCACCGGGAACAGCGGGCGTGACGCCTCAGATCTCCCTCCACTACAACAGCCAGGCGGGCGTATCAGCGCTGGGTAAAGGCTGGCTTGTCGGCGGGCAGTCGGCGATTACGCGCTGCCGTGCGACGCGGGAAGCCGGTGATTTCACCGGCGAGGACGGACAGCCGATTGACGGCGATCCCCAGCCCGTCCGCTTCGCACCGACGGACCGGTTCTGCCTGGACGGCGAACGACTGATCCTGGTGCAAGGGCTGTATGGCGAAGACGGTGCGGAGTATCGACTGGAGCGCGACCCGTTTACGCGCATCCATTCGCGGGGTGGCTATCACGGTGACGGTGACGCCTATACCGGTCCGCTCCACTTTGACGTGGAGCGGCGCGACGGTTCCACCAGCCATTACGGCGACACGGCGGATTCGCGGCTGCATCGCAATGGCTGCGGGACCAGCCCGTCGCCGTGCACGGAACGCGTTGCGCAATGGTCGCTCAGTCGCACGGAGGACTCCGCGGGCAACTATATCGCGTACACCTACCTCACCGGGCCGACCGCCGGTGCGCCCGGCGAGCAGGTGTTGTCTGCCGTGCGGTATACGGGAAAGCGGAACCTGCCCGGGCAGGACGGCCCCGACCTGCCGCCCTATGCGCAGCTGCGTTTTCACTATCGCACGCTGCCGCCGGCGCAGTGGACTACCGGATTCCAGGCCGGATCGCGCTTCAGCCGCACGCAGCAGCTGGAAGCCGTGTCGGTCGAGGATGAGATCGATACGGCGACGCCGCGTGCGCTGCGCTACTACATCCTGGATTACGTACGGTCGCCATCGGGCAACCCCGGAGACGTGTTGCAGGCCATCACGGAGTGCAGCGATGCATCGCGCAGCGTCTGCTACCGACCGACGCGGTTCCAGTGGTCGACCGCGCGCTACCACTTTGCGCCGTCGACGGACCAGATTGGCAGCGGCGCCGATTTCAACGGACTGGTGTCCTACCGGCTGGGTGACGTCGACGGCGATGGACGGCTGGACGTCGTGGGTTGGAAGCGGGATGCCACGTGCGGCGGTACGTCGAGTGCGCCGCACAGCCGGTTGATCGTCGGATTCTCGGATCACGATGCGGCTGGCCGCCTGCACCTGGAGCGACGCCAGCTGCCGTTCTGCGCACCGCGCGACCTGACCAACGCCGACGACGCCTGGCAGTTGTTCGACTACACCGGCGATGGGCGCGACGACCTGCTCGTCGCCGGCGCGGCTGGCAGCCGCTGGGCATTGCATGCCGCGCATGCACGCCTTTCGGATCGCCACAGCGCGTTTGACACGCACGTCGATCTGCTCGACGCCGCGCACGACAACACCCTGATTCCCGTACCGGCCGACGACTTCCGTCGCAGCCAGCTGGCGGATTTCAACGGCGACGGTCTGCTCGATGTCCTCTATCCAGTGCAGGATGCGCCCACCGCCCAGTACGGCGCGATGGATGTTCGCTTCCTTGAGCGGCAACCGTCAGGGCGATACGCGTTCTCGCCGCCGCATCGGCTGGTGGTTACCTGGGCGGATGGTGATCCCTGCGCGACAGCCGGCCAGAGCACGGACGACCCCATCAGCTGCACCCTCGACTTTTTTGCAAATCGCCCCAAACGCCTGGGCGTCGCGAGCGATTTCAATGCGGACGGCCGCGCGGACCTGCTGTTCCGCGTCACGCGCGTCTACGACACCCAGTGCACGACCTGCCGCCCGGGCGACGGCCGCGCGCTCTACGCGACCGACACCATGCACAGCGACCGCGCGCGACTGCGTCGGGCCTGGTATCTCTTCACGACCGGCGTGCGGACCACAGGCGAGGACGAGCCGCCTACGCTCACCCTGCGCGCGATGTGGGGCGCCGCGAGTGCGCAGGCCGGCGGCGACCTGCCGGACACCGCCGAGCACCTGCACCTGGCGGACTTCAACGGCGATGGACTCGCGGACCTGCTCTACCGCGAGGCCGGGACGGTGGACCGCTACCGCTTCCGTATCAACGCCGGTGCGGCGTTACTGCCGAGCGAGGCCGCCGGCGTCGTCGAGCGCGCAGATGCGCTGCAGCTGGTCGACGTCGACAACGACGGCCGCAGCGAAATCCTGCATCCCGGCGCCGCGGACGGTGTTTTCCGGATGCGCCGCTGGCAACCATCGGCCGATAACAGCGCCGGACAGTTCGGACCGTCCGTCGTGCTTCCCGGCGGCGGTGCGACCGCGCCGCCCGGCAACGACTGGGTCGGCCTGTTTGCGGATTTCGACGGCGACGGCGCGGCCGATCATGTTCGTCTGAAAGTGGCACGCACGGCGGGGGCAGTACTGCATGCCAGCCGCGGTACGCCGTCAGACCGTCACCACCCGCGCGGTGTGGTCACCCAGGTCACCAACGGGTACGGCGCCGCCACGCGTGTGACCTACCAGCCGCTGACCAACGCCGCCATCTATCGACCCGATCGCGAGTCGCGCAACAGGGTGTCGTGGGGACGAGGCTCGCCGGTGCAGGACCTGCTCGGCCCCGTGACCGTCGTGGCCCGCGCCGAGTCCAGCGCACCACGTATCGACGCGCCGTTGGCGACGAGCCAGTTGTACTACCGCTATTCCGGGGCGAAGCTGCAGGGTGGAGGCCGCGGTTTCCTCGGTTTCCGGCAGGTCAGCACAGTGGATCCGAACGACGGTGCAGATGGCCAGCCGCACTATACGGAGACGCAGTCCGACTACCTCCAGGCGTTTCCGTACATTGGCAGCGCGCAGTCCAGCGTCCGCCGCATTGGGTCGACACGCTTCGCGCCGTCGCCCTGCCTGGCCGATCCGGAAAGTGCCGCTGGTTGCTTTCACGATGTCGGCACTGTGGGCTGGTCGCCCGCCCAGGGCCCCGTTGTATACGAAGCGATTTCCCTGTGGGCTTGCCAGGTGCCGGGCGATTCATCGGGATGCGCACCGCCGTGGGGCAGCCTGGGCCAATGTCCCGCAGCAGGCGCATCCGGGTCGTTGCACCGGCTTCTGCTGGCATCGCGCAGCGGCATTCTCTCGGCGTTCCGCGCGCAGGGCGAAGCCAGGCCGATCCTGGCTTTCGCCGCAGGTTCCAGCGAACAGACGCGGGATGCGGAGTCGGGTCGCATCCTCGCCGTTCACAACCACGTGACCTGCTACGAAGACGGCTTCGGCAACGCCACCCGAGCGATCACCGAGCACCTGGATGGCGATGGACAGACGGTCGCGCGGGAGGAATCCACGCATGCCTACCGCAATGTGGCGGAGCCCTGGCGCATTGGCCGCCTCACGCACAGCACCTCGCGCATGACGCGGCCGGGCGAGCCGCCCGTCGAGCGCGGCACACGTTTCGCCTACGACCTCGATTCACCGGCGCAAACCGGCCTGTTGACCCGCGAGCAGGTGCAACCGGGCCTGCGCGATCAGGACCTGTCGCAGGCGTACGTGCACGACGCCTTTGGCAATCGCACGCTTGAGTGGCAGTGCAGCGGCGAGGTGTCCCGTGAGCACTGCGATGACGCTTCGGATACGGACCGCGTGGCGCACCGGCCCGTGCAGGAGGGTGACGAGCCGTCACCGGTGGTGCACCGCTACCAGCGTACCCGGTTTGATACACGCCTGCCCGTGGATCGCCAGCGCGGGCGGTTCGCCGACGAGCAGTCCATTCCGTACTTCGCCCCTAGTGCGCCACAGGCTTCGACGGAGCACGTCCGCCGCGTCGTGCTCGAGCGCAACGCGTTCGGCGACGTTGTCCGCGAGCGCGACGCGAACGGTCGCGAGAGTGGCGCCCTGTTCGGCGCGCTGGGACGCCCGTTCTACCGCTGGATCCAGACCGGCGCGACCAACGCCACACGCGCCGGTGAAGCCATTCGGTTGCGCTGGTGCGCCGGCAACGGCGATGGAGCCGTTGTTTCGTGTCCGGCCGGGGCAGCCTTTCGCGAAGAGATCCTTTCCGATACGGCGCCGACGCAGTGGCGTTACCACGATGTGCTGGGACGCATCACCGCGCAGGTGACGCAGACGTTCAATGCCGGCGTGCCGGGTGCGGATCTGAGCGGCACCTGCACCGGCTACGACGCGCATGGACGTGTCATCCACGACAGTATTCCGGCGTTTCTCGACGGCAGCGGCGAGCCGTCGTTTCTGCCTGGCATCAATCAGGACTTCTGCACCGGGGAGCAACCCGCCACGCAGACGCACTTTGATGCCCAGGGGCGGACGGTCGCCGTGGTCGCACCCGACCTGAGCATCACGACCACGCGCTATCAGGACAACGAAACCATCGTTACCGACCCACGACGAAGCGTGCTGGTGCAACGGCGCAATGCGCTCGGCGAGCTGGTCCGCACTGTCGATGCGGCCGGCCTGGTGGTGACCTACCGGTACACGGCCGACGGCAGCACGCGACGCGTGACCCGCGACGGCGGTAACGGCGCTATCGACAGCGTCGCTGTGTTCGACGCGCTGGGGCGAAAGATACGTCAGTCGGATCCCGACAGCGGCACGCGCCACTTCGCTTACAACGCAGCCGGCGAACGCCTGCGCAGCACCGACGCCACGGGCCAGGTGATCCGGTACCACCGCGATGCGCTCGGCCGCATCTGGCAGCGCAGCAGCCAGGCGTCGCCCTGTACACCATCCTCGTGCGGCCTCGATGCGATATCACGAACCACGGACCGCTATACCTACGACGTGGCAATCAATGGTCTTGGACTGCTGGCGCAGGAAAGCCGCGAAGATGACGGACGTGTCACCTATCTGCGTGATCATCACTATGACGCGCTGGCGCGTTCGGAACATCGAGAAACCGCCTTCGACGGCCGGCGCTGGACCGAGCACACACGCTATGACGCCGCTGGCCGCGCGATCGCGCAGCAGGATGCGACGGGCCATTCGCTGACGACGGTGTATACCCCACGCGGATTCGTCGCCGCGCTCGACGACACGCAGGCGCGTCCCGCTCGCCTCTACGAAGTGCTCGCCACGGATGCGCGCGGCGAGGTGACGCGGGAGCGTCGCGGCAGTTCGCCGGCGATGATGACTGAGCGCACCTACGATCCAGTAACGGGACGTCCGGACACGGTCTGCAGTGGCGTCGCTTGCGCGCTGCAGGACTGGGACTACGACTACGACGCCGTCGGAAATCTCACGCGGCGCGCGCGCGACGGACTGCAGAATGCATCGGCACGCGATGTGGAGGAGTTCGAGTACGACGCAGTCGGCCGGCTCCAGTCCGCACGCCTGACGACGCACCAGGGCGCGGCATCCTCGCGCGCGCTCGTTGCGCTGACCTACGACCGTCTCGGCAACATCTGCAGCAAGGACGGCGTGTTCTACCGCTACGGTGGACGCTCCGGTTGCGTCGGCAGCCTCGGTGAGAGCAGCGCGCCGCATGCGGTGATCGCGGCCGGCGATACGGACTTTCGTTATGACGCCAATGGAAACCAGACGTCGGCAACGGGGACGTCCGGGCATCGGCAGCTGCGTTTTGACGCGCAGGATCGCGTCGCGTCGATCACTGTCGGCTCAGGGCCGCGACCGTTGCTGCAGTCCACCTTCCGCTACGCCCCGGATGATTCTCCGACCCTGCGCATCGACGCCGGACCCACCGGCAAGCGCGTGACCCGGCAGATCGGCAACGTCGAAAGCGTGACGACAGAAGACGGTCGCCACCTGTTCCGTCGCTACCTGGGCGGCGTCGCCGTGGGACTGATCGGCGAGAACAGCTTCGGTGAACTGCGCTACCTCTTCGGCGACCACCAGGGATCGCTGGACATAGTGGCTGATGGCGCCGGCCATCGCGTCGAGGCACTGGCTTACTCGCCGACGGGGGAACGCCGCGACCGGGCGACCTACGGGCTGGCGGCGCTGGCGCCCGTCACGCTCGCACAGGGATTCACCGGCCATGAGCACGTGGATACGGCCGGCGTCATCACGCTGGGTGCACGCCTGTACGACCCGCGGCTCGGGCGTTTTCTCCAGGCCGACGCCACCGTGGATACCGGTGCCCAGGGGCTCAATCGCTACAGCTACGTGCTCAATAACCCGCTGAGTCTGACAGACCCCAGCGGGCATGCGTCGTGGCAGCGCTGGGTGCGTGCTGCCGCCGCGATCGTGATCACGGTCTACACCGGCGGCGCGGCGGCCGGAGCCTGGAGCTTCTTCGGCGCCAGCGTCACCACGACGGCCGGTGCGCTGGGCGTTTCCGCATTGGGCGGGTTTGCCGCCGGCGCGATCCAGTCGGGCACATTGCAGGGTGGCGTGTATGGGGCCTTCTCGTCGGCGGTCTTTTACGGAATCGGTAGCGCGTTCAGTGCCTATGGCAACGCCGGCAATTTCGCCGGCTCGTCGCTCAGCGCCGGCGCCTGGTCGGCGAAGGTACTCAGTCATGCGGTGGCCGGCGGCGTCATCAGCGCGCTGCAGGGTGGCCGCTTCGGTCATGGCTTCATGACCGCCGGCGCATCGCAGGCGGCGGGTGGCGTCATCGGACGGGTAGACGTGCGCAACGGCGGGTTCAGTCTGTCACGCGTGGTCACCGCGGCGGTTGCCGGCGGCTCCGTCTCGGCAGCGACCGGCGGCAAGTTCGCCAACGGTGCCATCACGGCGGCCTTTGCCCGTCTCTTCAACGACGAAGCGCACCGGCTGGCCAATGGCGACGTCCGCATCGACCGCGATGACGGCAGCAGTGAGACACGGCGCGGCGGATCGCTCTCGTGGCGCAACAACAATCCCGGCAACATGATTGCCGGCGTACGGCATCACCTGCCGATCGGTCGCAACGGTCGCTTTGCCATCTTCAGTGACGAGCTGGAGGGCTTCGATGCCATGGTCGACAACCTGCTGACGCCACGCTACCAGGGCCAGACCATGGGCGGTGCGATCGCCACCTGGGCACCCGGCGTCGACGGCAACGATCCTGCACACTATGCCAACACCCTGGCCGCATGGACGGGGGTGGCGGCTTCAACGGCGATGAGCAGCCTGAGCGCGGACCAGTTGCGATCGGTCGCCGCGGCGATCCAGCGCTTCGAGGGCTGGCGCCCCGGCACGGTGAGCATCACACCCGCCCGGCCGCCGGTGGTGGAACCGGCCGGCACCTTGCCATATACGATTCCGAACTATCGATGAGGCGGATGCCGATGATCCCCAGACGCGTTCTGTTCGCCCTAGGGCTGGCGGCAGCCTCGACGCCCGCAGCAGCGTCGGAATGCGCTGCGCCGTTGCAGGTGGACCGCGGAACCATTGTCGCCGTGACCGGCGTGTTGCAGCGGGACATCCACTGGGGCCCGCCCAACTTCGGCGAGAATCCCGAGTCGGATGCGCGTTTCGATGCCTGGATACTGGTGGTGTCCCCGGAGCTCGACGTGCGGCTGTCCGATCCCGCCAAGGGGCCCGAGCGACAACGGCTGTCGCGGCTGCAGCTGAGCGTCGCTCCGGAAATTGCCTCGCGCGCGGAGCTGCTGCGCCGCGTCGGCCAATCGGTGCGCGCGTCGGGGAAGCTGTGGTCCGCATCCACGCCGGGCGACGTACTGCCCGTGGTGATGGGCGTGACGGCGATGGCGACGGGTACGCCCGGCGATACCCTCACCTGTGCCTCACGCTGAGCCCGGCCTCGCGCGAAGCTGCCGTGCAAGAGACAAAGGGGCCTCTCGGCCCCTTTGTATTCTCTTCCCGGAGTGGCGCGTCGAAGGCGCCGTGGTTCCCTAGGCCGCCTGTGCGGTCAGGTGCGCAACGTTGGCGGATTTCGCCTCGGTAGCAGCAACCAGCTGACGCCAGTGCGGAGGTTGCGGCCAGTCCGGCGTGGTGATGCCGTCGAGCACGCGGCGCAGGCCGCGGCGATCGAGCTGCGGAGCGAGCTCCGCTACCAGATCCAGAGCATAGTCACGCAGGACGCGGTCGCGGCGCAGTACGACCCAGGTGGTGCACACCGGGAACATGCCCGGGGCGGGCAGTGCCTTGAGGTCGACCAGGTCTTCCGGCGTCATCGCCATTTCGGCGAGGACACCCACGCCGAGACCGGCGCGGACGTAGGTCTTGATCAGGTCGGCATCACGCGCCGTGATCGCGATACGCGGCAGGAGCCCCGCGCCGAGGAAGGCGCGTCGCAGGGACGAATCGGGCTTGAGCGACGATTCGTAGCTGACGAGCGGGTACTCGGCGAGTTCATCGAGCTTGGGCGCGACATCCAGGCGAGCCAGCGGGTGCGAGCGCGGCACGAGCACGTGGCGGTCCCAGCGGAACAGCGGCACGGCCAGTCCGCCGGCGGGAACGCTGCCGGCCGTGCTGACGATGGCGATATCCGCTTCGCCGCGCTCGAGCAACGCAAGGACTTCCGCGTCGCCGCTGGGCTTGAGGTGGACACTGACCTGGGGGTAGCGGCGCTTCAGATTGGCTACCGTCCGCGGCAGCACGAAACGCGCTTGTGTATGGGTGGTGGCGATGCGCAGTTCGCCTTGCGCTTCATTGCGCAGGTTGGCGGCGAGCGCGCGAATGTTGGCGGCTTCGGCAAGGATCACGCGGGCGCGGTCGATGACCTGGACGCCGGCCGGGGTGATGCGCTCGAGGCTTTTGCCCTTGCGGGCGAAGATCTGGAAGCCGAGTTCATCTTCCAATTGCTTGAGCTGCTTGGAGATGCCGGGCTGGGTGGCGTGGACGCGCTCTGCTGCCAGAGTGATGTTCAGGCCGGAATCGGCAATTGCAATGAGGTAACGGAGCTGCGTGAGTGTCATGACGGCCTTCTCTGGGGAGATCGCAACAATTCGGACGAAAGCGAACGACGCCAATTGGTAAGGGAATAATTGGTACAAATTCGAGTTACGTAATTCATCGGTTTCATTAGGTGTCTCCGTCAGTGAAGCCTATCCTCGGCCTACAAGGGCCGTCCGGATAGGCTGTGGGTCGATCCGATAATAACCACGGATCATTTGGCCGTCTATACGGCCATACAGACCTACATGCCGCAAGTGAATAACGGCAAAGCGTTTGCTCACTTCCCTGCGCCGCGACGGGCGCCCAGCATGATCCGGTGTGATCTGACGGACTTCGCGTCAGATCCAATCGCTATAACACCGTTTCAAGCCGAATGCCGCCATGTCCGTCTCCCGACTCTATCCGATATTCGCCGATCTTGCTTCCCGACCCGTTCTTGTGGTTGGAGGCGGCTGCGTGGCGGAACGGAAAATCGCCGGTCTGCTGGAGGCCGGGGCGGATATCACCGTGGGTGCGCCCGCCCTCACCCAGCCCCTTCAGGCCTGGGTCGCCGCCGGGCGGATCCGGTGGATTAGCGGCATTTTCGCCGGCGATTGGCTCACCAACGCCTGGCTGGTGATCGCCGCGACGGACGACCGCGGCGTGAACGCCGCGGTGGCCGAGGCGGGTCGCGAACAGCGCGTTTTTGTCAACGTGGTGGACGATGCCGCACTGTCGAGCTTCCAGGTACCGGCCGTCGTCGATCGGGCGCCGCTGGTCGTGGCGATCTCCAGCGGCGGCGCAGCGCCCGTACTCGCACGGATGGTGCGTGAAAAATTGGAAACGCTGCTCGATCCGTCGCTGGGCTCCCTCGCGCGCTTCGCCGAGCGCTGGCGTGACCGGATCCGCCAGCAGTTGCGTGATCTGGGCCAGCGTCGGCGGTTTCTCGAGAAACTGTTTTCCGGTCCGGTCGCGGACCTGGTGCGCGCGGGCCGTGAAGAAGACGCCGACGCTGCCCTGGCGCACCAGCTGGCCCCCGGCACCGTCCCGGCCGCGCCGGGCCATGTGGTGCTGGTCGGCGCAGGCCCCGGTGACCCGGGCCTGCTCACCCTCAAGGGGCTGCGTGCGCTGAACGAGGCGGACGTGATCCTGCACGACCGTCTTGTCAGCCCCGAAGTCCTGCAGCTCGCACGCCGCGACGCGCACTTCGTGGAAGTGGGCAAGGAGTCGGGCACGCATCACACCACCCAGGCGCGCATCCACGAACTCCTGCTGCAGTACGCCCGCGCGGGCAAGCGCGTGGTTCGGCTCAAGGGCGGCGACCCTTTCGTGTTCGGGCGCGGCGGCGAGGAACTGGAAGTGCTGCGTGATGCGGGCATCCCGTACGAAGTGGTGCCAGGCATCACCGCGGCCCTGGCCTGCGCCGCGTATGCCGGCATACCGCTGACGCACCGCGATCACGCGCAGTCCGCCCGGCTGGTGACCGCACACTGCAAGGATTCGCTCGACACCCTGGACTGGCGCGCCCTCGCCGCCGAGCGGCAGACGCTGGCGGTCTACATGGGCGTAGCGGGACTTGATCGCCTGAGCAGCCAGCTGATCGCTCACGGACGCCAGCCGCAGACGCCGGTGGCCATCATCGAGAATGGTTCGCGCCGCGAGCAGCGCGTGATCCTCGGCACGCTTGAGTCCCTGGGGCGTATTGCACAAGAACACACTGTGAAATCCCCCGCATTGTTGCTGCTGGGTGAAGTGGCGGCCCTGGGCAAGTCCCTGCACTGGTTCGGCGCCGCTCCGATCATTGATGCGCCGGCGGAAACCGGCGCACCCGACCTGGCGCGCGCCGCCTGACACCTCCTGCCCTCCTGGAAGAGACGGATTCCTTGCCATGATCTACGACAGCATCCTCGACACCATCGGCAACACCCCGATCGTCAAGCTGCACCGCCTGCCGCCCCGGCACGTCAACCTGTACGTGAAGGTGGAAGCCTTCAATCCAGCCGGCTCGGTCAAGGACCGCCTCGCACTCGCGATCGTGCTGGATGCGGAAAAGCGCGGCCTGCTCAAGCCCGGCCAGACCATCGTGGAAGCCACGTCCGGCAACACCGGCATCGCCCTGGCAGCCGTCGCGGCAGCGCGCGGCTATCCGTTCGTGGCGGTGATGTCGGATTCCTTCTCCATCGAGCGACGCAAGCTGATTCGCGCTTATGGTGCCAAGGTGATCCTCACGCCGGCGGCAGAGCGTGGCAGCGGCATGGTGAAGAAGGCCGAGGAA
The DNA here is from genome assembly GCF_025398735.1 of Tahibacter amnicola. Lineage (NCBI taxonomy): Bacteria > Pseudomonadati > Pseudomonadota > Gammaproteobacteria > Lysobacterales > Rhodanobacteraceae > Tahibacter > Tahibacter amnicola. The sequence goes on along the minus strand of NZ_CP104694.1, from coordinate 1,045,827 downwards.
CTGGCTGCCAGGCACGGCTGGTTTCTCGCCCGCCAGTTCCAGAATCCGGCCAACCCGGCCTGGCATCGCAGCACGACGGGGCCGGAAATCCTGCGCGATTTCGCCGGCAAGCGCCTGGACTACTTCGTCAGCGGCTGGGGCACCGGCGGCACCATCACCGGCGCCGGCGAAGTGCTGAAACTGGCACGCCCTGACATCCGCATCATTGCCTCGGAACCGGCCGGCGCCGCGCTGCTGTCGGGCCAGGAGTGGAAGCCGCACAAGATCCAGGGCTGGACGCCCGATTTCCTGCCGGAAGTGCTCAGCCGCACCGTGGCCGATGAAATTCTGCCGGTCGATGACATCGTGGCGCGCGACACCTCGCGCCGCCTCGCAGCGGAAGAAGGCATCTTCGTGGGCATCTCGGCCGGGGCGACCACGGCGGCCGCCCTGCGGGTGGCCGAGACGGCGCCGGAAGGTTCGGTCATCCTGGCCGTGCTGCCGGATACCGGCGAGCGCTATCTGTCGACGATCCTGTTCGAAGGCGTCGCTGACGGCTCGGACGACGAGTGGCTGGCAAGCCTGGACGTGTCTGACAAGGCTGCCTGATCGCGGATATCGCCCGAACAGAAGGCCGGACCACCAGTCCGGCCTTCTGCATTCAGGCCCGGCGCAGCGGCGTCATCCGGCCTGCTCGGCGTCGGGGAAAGCCTCGCCTTCAGCGTGAATCTGGCGCGCTACCGATTCGGGTGAGCGTGTGAACCGCGCCAGGAGCAGATAGAACGCCGGCACGACAAATAGCGACAGCGCGGTCGAGAAGGCCACGCCGAACACGACGACGACGCCAATCGTCACGCGGCTGGCGGCACCTGCACCGCTGGCCAGCACCAGCGGCACCGCGCCCGTCATGGTGGCGACCGACGTCATCAGGATCGGGCGCAGACGCACCGACGCGGCCTCCAGAATGGCGTCGCGGATCTCGCGGCCGTTGTCGCGCAGCTGGTTGGCGAATTCGACAATCAAGATGCCGTTCTTTGCCGCCAGGCCCACCAGCATGACGATGCCGATCTGGCTGAACAGGTTCAGGCTGGAACCCCACAGCCACAGACCGAGCAGAGCGCCGAGCACGGCCAGCGGCACTGTCAGCATGATCACCAGCGGATGAATGAAGCTTTCGAACTGCGCCGCGAGCACCAGGAACACAATCAGTAGCGCCATGGCAAAGGTGAAGGCCACCGCGCCGCCGGCCTTCTGGTATTCGCGGGATTCGCCCTTGTAATCCAGCTGGGCGACCTGCGGCAACTCCTCGGCCGCGGTCTTCTTCATCCATTCCAGCGCCTCGCCCAATGTATAGCCCGGTGCCAGGCCTGCCGACAGCGTGATGGCCCGCATGCGGTTGAAGCGGTTGAGCGTGCCAGGCTCTGCCAGCTCGGTGAGGGTGACCAGGTTCGACAGCGGAATCAGCTGGCCACCGCGGCCGCGAACGTACAGGTTGGTGAGGTCCGTCGGGCTGCGCCGGTCCGATTCCTGCGCCTGCACGATGACGTCATACTCCTCGCCGCCATCAATGAACGTGGTGACCCGGCGCGAACCCATCATGGTTTCGAGCGTACGGCCGATGTCCGCCACCGCGACGCCCATGTCCGAGGCGCGCGAACGGTCGATCGCGACACGCAGCTGCGGGCGGGTTTCCTTGTAGTCCGAATCGACGGCGAACAGTGACGGGTTCTTCTCCATGCGCGCCAGCAGGCGATCGCGCCAGCCGACGAGCTCGTCGTAGCTCGGCCCCCCGAGCACCACCTGCAGCGGCTGTCCCATCGATCGCACGAGGCCCTGGCGGATGATCGGAATCGCCCGCACGCCCGGGATCCCGGCCAGCCGCTTGCGCGCCTCCTCGAGCACCTGCACGGTGGTGAGTGTGCGTTCCTGCCATGGCTTGAGCAGTACCACGGCCTGGCCGGTATGCATTTCCTCGCTGCGACCAAATCCGCCGGGAACGCGGGCGTTGATGCGATAGACCGGGCTGTTGCCGGTGGTCATGTCGAGCAGGCGATTCTCTACTTCCTGTACCTGGCGGACGGTGTAGTCAAAACCCGCCCCTTCCGGCCCCTGCACCATCGTGAAGAACGCACCGCGGTCCTCCGGCGGCGCCAGTTCGCGCGGCACGCTGCTGAAGAGCAGGCCGATCGCTACGGCAGCGATAGCAAGTACGCCCGCGATTGCCCAGGTGTGGCCGATGCTGGCCTGCAGACTGCGGCGATACAGCTGCGAGAGCGACTCCAGCCGGCGTTCGGTCCAGGCGGTGAATCCCTGCTGCCCGGCATGGGGACGCAACAGGCGCGAACACATCATGGGTGTCAGGGTGAGTGCGACGAAGGCGGAAATGGCCACGGCGCTGGCCACCGCCACCGCCAGCTCGCGGAACAGGCGCCCGTTGTTGCCTTCCATGAAGGCGATCGGCAGGAACACGGCCACCAGCACGGCCGTCGTCGCGATCACGGCAAACGCGACCTGGCGTGCGCCCCGGTAGGCGGCGATCAGCGGTGGCTCACCCAGGTCGCAGCGGCGCTGGCAGTTCTCCAGCACGACGATGGCGTCATCGACGACCAGGCCGATAGAAAGCACCAGCGCCAGCAGCGTCAACAGATTGATGGAGAATCCGAAGGCATACAGGCCGAAGAAGGCCGCGACGACACACACCGGCACCGTCACCGCGGGAATCAGGGCCGCACGCACACTGCCCAGGAACAGGAAAATCACCACCAGCACCAGCGCGACGGCTTCGAACAGCGTCTTGTAGACCTGGTTCACTGCTGCATCAATGAAGATGGTGGAGTCATAGCTCACGCCGATCGTCGTGCCTTCGGGCAGCGATTCCTGGATGCGCGCCATTTCCGTTTTCACATTCTTGGCCACTTCCAGGCTGTTCGCAGTGGACGTCTTGACGATACCCAGACCGACCATCGGCGTGCCATTGCCACGGAACCAGGCGCGCCGCTCCTCGGCGCCGCGCTCGACTTTCGCCACTTCGGCCAGGCGTATGACGTGGCCGTCCTCGCCCTTGCCGATGGCCATCTGGCCGAAATCGTCGGGTGTGCGGTAGTCACGCGCGATACGCAGGGTGAAATCGCGCGTATCAGATTCGATGCGCCCGGCGGGCAGCTCGACGTTCTCGCGCCGCAGGGCGTTCTCTATGTCACTGACGGTGAGATTGCGCGCGGCCAGGGCTTCGCGGTTCATCCAGATACGCATTGCGTAGCGCTGCCCGCCGGAATAGTTCACCTGCGCCACGCCATCGAGCGAGGACAGGCGGTCGACGACGTAGCGATCCGCGTAATCGGTCAGTGCCAGCGTGTCGAGCTGGCTGGAGCTGAGGTTCAGCCAGATGATGACGTCGGCGTCGCCCTCGACCTTTGCCACCTGTGGCGGATTCACTTCCTCGGGCAGGCGATCGGCGGCGCGGCTGACGGCATCACGCACGTCGTTGGCGGCGCCTTCGATATCGCGACTGAGGGTGAACTCCAGCGTGATGGTGGACCGTCCGCTGCGGCTGGAGGATTGCACCGACTCGATGCCTTCGATGCCCGCGACGGCATCTTCCAGCACCTGGGTCACGCGCGTCTCGACCACGGCCGCCGATGCACCGACATAGTTGGTGTCGATCGACACCACCGGCGGATCGATATTGGGCAGTTCGCGCAAGGGCAGGCGCAGGAAGGCGATCACGCCCAGCACCACCAGCAGCAACGACATCACCATCGCAAAGACGGGGCGTTTGACGGACAGATCGGACAGCAACATGGCGGTGCCGTCAGTTGGCCGCGGTCGCCGGCGTAGCCGGCGGCTCGACGATGGCGACCTTGGCGCCGCCACGCAGTTTCACCGTGCCCTCGACCACTACCCGGTCACCAGGCTGGAGACCGGAAATCACTTCCACCTCCCCGCGCCGGCGCACACCGAGGCCGATTTTCACCTGCTCGACCGTGCTGTCGCCGCGGATGCGATACACGTAGGCATCGGTGCCCACCTGCACCAGCGCGATCTCCGGAAGGGCCAGCGCCTGGCGCTCGGGCCGCAGCAGGCGCACCGACAGCAACATGCCCGGACGCAACGCATGATCGGTGTTGTCGATCTCGGCACGGACGATGATCGACCGCGTCACCGGATCCACGCGCGAATCGACCGACAGCACGCGGCCGTGAAACTCGCGCCCCGGCCAGGCCACGCTCGTGGCGGTGACATCCTGGTTGGCCGACAGCGCGGCGATGAAGGTTTCCGGCACGGAGAAGTCGAGCTTGATGCGATCGATGTCGTCAAGCGTGGTGATCGGCGTACCTGGCGTGACCAGGGTGCCGGGACTGACCTGGCGCAGCCCGAGCACGCCGCCGAAGGGCGCGGTGATGACGCGATCAGCCAGCTGCGCGCGGATCGCCTCGACCTTGGCCTGGTTCGAGTCGCGCGCGGCCTGCGCCGTATCGAACAGTGCCTTGGAAACGGTGCCCTGGGTGACCAGGTCCTGCTGCCGCTGGTACTGGCGCTGGGCGTCCTTGGCCGTGGCCTGGGCATCCTTGAGCTGGGCCGCCTGCTGGTGCGAGGTGAGCTCGACCAGGACGTCGCCCGCTGCCACTTTCTGGCCGTCGGTGAAGTTCACCTTGCGGACGGTCTCGGCAATCTTGGCCGTCAGCGTGATCGACTCGTTCGCACGGGCGGTGCCCAGGGCCTGGATCTCGTCCGTCCACGGTGCGGGCTCGACGACGCGGGCTGTCACGCTGACCGGCGGGCTCGGCGGTGGCGCGGCGGCGCCGCCGCTGCGTCCGCAACCGGCCAGCACTGCGCTGCCGAGTGTCAGGACGAGAAGGAACCGCGAACCGATACTGCGTGTCATCGAATGTCCTTGACCGATCCGGCACCGGCCTGCGTCGAGGTTCCGGCCGGGACGGCACTGCCTGGCTGAAGCATTGGGTCTGTCGGGTATTTCAGCAATCCGTTCAAGGCGTCCGGCCCCATGATCCGCCGCAATCGGCGCAGGTGCCAGCACCAGCGTTGCCGTGATCGCCCATGAGCGCGGTATCGCAGCTGCGGAGGGGTTCCTCATCCGCCAGAAGTCATTGGCAGCGGCCAACCGTCTGCGGCATGCGACGAACCGTAGCGCCGTGCAACGGCGCCGCATGGCGCGCGAAAAATGCATCATGTTCCACAATGTTGTCTGCGCACCGCCGGTAGCGTCGCTGTGCGGCGCCCGCGTCGATGCGTCGAGGTGGCGGAAATCGTGGCTCACGCGTCTGAATCGACGGGCGGCAGGTCCAGTGCCAGGAGATTCTGCTTCATCTGGTCGACGACGCGACGGAACACCGCGACATCCGCCTCGGCAACGCCGGCGAAGGTGTCGTCGCAGAGGCCGTCGGCGATGACGTCCATCTTGCCGGTGATGCCGTGCGCCTTGGCGGTGATGTGCAGGCGCCAGCAGCGGCGGTCCGCAGGGTCCGCGCGGCGCTCGACGAACTGCGCCATAACCAGGCGATCCACGACGCGACCGACCGGAATCGGCTCCATCTCCAGCCGCTCCGCCAGCATTTTCTGGGTAATGCCCGGTTCGCTATCGATGAAACGCAGGGCACGCCATTGCGCCCGGGTAAGGCCCAGTGGTTCGGCGCGACGGTCGAACCGGGTGCGCAGCAGACGCGTGACGTCGAACAGGGGGACGAGAATCGCAGCGCGATGGTCGGACGAAGGCATGATTGCCACGATTATTATTGCCTGGTCAGGTATTGTTCAAGCGACCTGGACACTGGTAGTCCGCCGAAGCGGCAACACAGACAAACGGTGGCGCGGGCTACCCTGTCGTTGCATCCTGTGCGTGCGGTGCGACACAGGCACCGCCTCGCCAGCCCACCGCAATGACGGACCCTGCCCGTATGGAACCGGTACTGGAAGTCGTCGAGGGCGACATTACACGCCTGGCCGTCGACGCCATCGTCAATGCCGCCAATGAAAGCCTGACCGGTGGCGGCGGCGTGGACGGCGCCATCCATCGGGCCGCGGGCCGCGCCCTTCTCGAGGAATGTCTGGCGATACCACAGGTGCGCCCGCACGTGCGCTGCCCGACCGGCGAGGCGCGCCTGACGGGTGGGCACCGCCTGCCGGCCCGGCATGTGATCCATACCGTGGGCCCGGTCTGGTACGGCGGGGACAAGGGAGAACCGGCCCTGCTCGCTGCGTGCTATGCGCAACGCCTGCGGCTGGCCCAGGCCAATGACATCCGCACTATCGCGTTTCCGGCCATCAGCTGTGGGGTCTTCGGCTACCCGCTGGACGCGGCGACACGGGTAGCGATCGAGACGATACACGTGGAAACGCTGCAGCCGACCGGCATCGCGCGCATCTACTTCTGCGCATTCAGCAAGGACGTGGCCGCCGCCTACCAGCGCGCGCTGTCAGCGCTGGGTACCGCCCGTTCCGTCTGAATCCACGCGCGGCGCAAACACGGAAAAGCGGGCGCCAAGGCGCTGCACGCACATACAAAAGAAAACGGGCGCCAAGGCGCTGCACGCACATGCAAAAGAAAACGGGCGCCAAGGCGCTGCACGCACATACAAAAGAAAACGGGCGCCAAGGCGCCCGTTATGTACAACCGGTCGAAGTCGCTTACGCGCTCTTCTTCCACTGGCCAAGCGCGGCCAGGCCATTTTCGCGGGCGCGCTGGGCGACGGTCTTCTGGGCGTCGGCGAAGTTCTTCGCCATGTCCTTGGACCACAGCTTGAGTGCCGCCGACTGCATGGCGCGGCCGTAGGAGAACGACAGCGGCCACGGGTGCGGGCCCATCTGGTTCATCGCATTCAGGTGCGCGGTGGCCTGCTCGTCGGACTGGCCGCCGGACAGGAACACGATGCCCGGCAGCGACGCCGGCACGCTGGCCTTCAGGCAGCGCACGGTGGCTTCGGCCACTTCGTCGACCGAGGCCTGGTCCGGGCAATCCTTGCCGGCGATGACCATGCTGGCCTTGAGAATCGTGCCTTCCAGCAGGACGTTCTGCTCATACAGCGAGGCGAACAGCGAACGCAGGGTGACTTCGGTGACGTCGTAGCAGACGTCAAGGTCGTGCGTGCCGTCCATCAGCACTTCCGGTTCCACCATCGGCACGATGCCGGCTTCCTGGCACAGCGCGGCGTAACGGGCCAGCGCATGGCAGTTGGCTTCGATGCAGGTCGAGCTCGGCATGTCTTCGCCGATGTTGATGACGGCGCGCCACTTGGCGAACTTGGCGCCGAGCTGGGCGTATTCCTTGAGACGGTCGCGCAGGCCGTCCAGGCCTTCCGTGACCACTTCGCCCGGGAAGCCGGCCAGCGGCTGCGGGCCCTTGTCGACCTTGATGCCCGGCAGGATGCCGTTGTCGAGCATGATCTTGGTGAACGGAACGCCGGCGCGGCTGGACTGGCGCAGCGTTTCGTCATACAGGATGGCGCCGGAGATGTGGTCAGACAGGTTCGGCGCGGTCAGCAGCATCTCGCGGTAGGCACGGCGGTTTTCCTCGGTGCACTCAATGCCGACGCCGTCGAAACGCTTCTTGATCGTGGTGTTCGACTCGTCAATCGCGATGATGCCCTTGCCCGGGGCGACCATTGCCTGGGCAATGCTTTCCAGCTGTTCAATGCTCATGGATGACTCCGTGGATGTGAATCCGGTCGAGGCGCCGAAGGCGCGGCAGCCGCCCGGCGGCTGCGTGGACCGCGGATTATAGGCCAGTTGCGGCGGACTTGCCTGCTTCGCCCAGGCTTGCCAGGCATTCGCGGAGGAAGCGATCGGTGGCCGCGTGGACGGCGAGGCTGTCCTGCGGCCGCGACAGCGAGTGTCCCGCGCCAGGCAACGGCAGCCAGTGCGGCGCGTTGCCGGCGTTGGCCATCAGGCTGCGCAACCGCCACGCGTGTTCGAAATCCACCCGTTCGTCGGCAGTGCCGTGGATCAGCAGCAAGGGGCGCTTGATCCGCTCGTACTGATAGGTCGGCGAATGTGCCTTGAGCGTCTCCATTTCGGTCGTCGGATCGCCCACACGCTTGCGCACGACGTCGATGGCCTTGGGATCGCTGGCCACATCGCTGTTGGCGAAGAGGAGCGGAAGGTCGGTGACGGCGGCAATGGCGATACCACACCGGAACGTTTCCGGCGCACGAATCAGGCCCATCAGGGTGGAATAGCCGCCGTAGCTGCCCCCATCAGCGCGACCCGGCTGGCATCCAGCGGAAATTCCGCCAGTGCCCGGCCGAGGACCGCTTCGATGTCATCTTCGATGGCGCGCCCCCACTGCCGGTTACCGGCCTCCTCGAACTGGCGTCCGGCACCTCCGGATCCACGATAGTTGACCCGCAATACCGCAAACCCCTGGTTCGCGAGCAGTTGCACCGTAGGGTCGAAGTGCTTGTCGTCAAACACACCGATGGGACCGCCGTGCGGCATGACGACCAGCGGAAATGGGCCAGTGCCTGACGGCAGCGTGACGAGCCCGCGTATTTCGAGGCCGTCAGACGTTTTCGCGGCCACGGGCCTTGACGTCACCGGCTTGACGGCCGCGAACGGCTCGTACAGGTCGTAGAGTTTTTCCAGCGTCTTGCCGGTGGCGTCGTAGCGGTAGTAGGCGCCCCGATTGACCTCCGACAGGACCAGCACCGTCGCCTGTTCACCGCTGACCGAGTGATCGATCGGGATGATCAGCGCGTCCGGGAAGTGCCCCCCGACGGCCTTGGCGAGCGCGTCATCCTCGGGATCAAAGTAGTGCACGTTCGGCACGCCACCTGCGTAATACGCTGCGCCCAGGGGCACCTTGTCCCGTTGCCGGACCACCACACCCGTGATGTCTGCGCCGGGGTGGGAGAACAGCGTATCGCCGATCGATCCGTCAGCCAGGCTCACCTGGACCAGGTCAACCTGCGGACGCCCGGCATTGGTTCGGACCGAGAAGGGCAAGGAGGCGTGAGGGCATTGGGAGTCTCGGAGTGTTGCGGGCTGGAAGGTCGCCGGTGCGTATCGGACAACGGCAACGGAAGTGATCGCCTCGGCATCACGGCGCATCGGACCGCCGCCGGTTCGGCAGGGGCCAGTCCCGGAAGCAGCCATCACAGGGTTCCGGCGTCGATTGCCGCCAATGCCGCATGCCGCCGCAGTGCGGCGGTTCGTCGCACCGCGCAACCTCTCCGGAACGTCAGGTGTGCTGCTACTGCCGCCAGTTCACTGGTGCGGCGCGGCGCCCTGGCCGGTGGCGGGCGTCTCATTCTTCACGGGCGGCACCGTCGGCTCGCACTGCGCCAGTACCCTTTCCCGATACGCCGTGATCTGCGCCTGCCGCTCGGGCGTTCCCTGGACGGGTGGAAGATTGAACGGCAATACCACGCGTGTGGCCACGGGAACCACGCCCTGGTTGTTCGGCCCTGGCACGTAGCGCAGGTTCTGAACGACGCTGGTGGCGACGCTCCCCAGGTCACTGGCCGGATACAGCTTTTCAAGGCGGATATTGCTGGTGGTGCCGTTGGCTTCAATCACGTAGGCCACCGACGCACAGCTGGGCTTGTCCATGTTGCGGCCGGAATTGGGCACCAGCGCCTCCAGCGACGTGCTCGACACGAGCCAGTACTTGGCAAGGTCTTTCGGCGCGACCGGACGCGGCGAGGTCTGGGCGACGCTTTCACGGATCAGGAGGAATCCGCAGAGCAGGATCAGCATCATCACCACGATGGGGATGAAGCGGCGAACATTCTCATTCATGAGCCAAATCGTCCGTGTGCTTGACTGGGCTGGCATAGCGGGCGGTGCGCAGCAGGCGGACCATGCCGCGCGCACCGAAGCAAAGGGCGATTCCGAGGAGCATCTGGCCCGGGCCGTAGACCAGAGTGTCGACCCACTGCATGGCGCCGACGACGCTGTCGGCCTGCATGGCGTACGTCACGGCCAGCGCGCGGGCACTGCCCATGAGCAGGTAGAGCGCTCCCTGCATCACGAACCACAGCCCCAGTACGCTGAAAGCGATCCACTGCAGGTCGGCGCCGCCGATGTTGCTGGAGAACGGTTGCTGGCTGGCCCGGCTGGCCGCCAGGCGCGCCAGCGCACCGGGATAGATCCACAGCAGCGCCGTCGCCAGCAGGGAAACCAGTGCGGAACCGATGGTCCACAGGCTCAAGGCCGATCCACCGGTATCCGCGATCATTACCACGAACTGCGGCACGGCCATCACGGTCGCCAGAAACCACACCACGGCGCCAACGCGGATGACGATGCACAGAATCGTGTAAAGCGAGGTATTCATCTCAGTAACGACCTTAAGAATTCCGTTATGGTTCCTGATATATAGGGGAAAAGTCGCTTTACGCCGGCTGGACGCGCGTGAACGCACCGCTGCTGCAACAGGGCAACGGCCGAGCCAGGAACGGGATTCCCCTCAGCTACAGCTACCGTAAATTGGCGGCCGTTCGGCTCAGTCCGTCAGCAATTGTCCTGCCATGGCAAAAACGGTGCAGCCGCCCCCCGACGACTGGAACCGAATCGCCCGCCGACCGGCCGGCGTACATCCGTGGCCGATGGCGGGCTGAACCGTTGGAGACTACAGCTCCCCGAGCCCTTCGGCCAGTCCGCCCGACCCGACGCGCAGCAATTTGAGGGTATTGGTGCCCCCCAGCCGGCCGGTGTGATCACCTGTGGTAATGATCACGCGGTCGTTTTCCGAGAGGCGGCCGAGATTGAACAGGTGCTGGATGGCTGCCCGCGTGGCATGCGCCGGGTCGACGCCCCGGGCATCAAATTCCACGGGATAGACATCGCGATAGAGCTGCATGCGACGACGCGCCGCCGCACTTCGCGACAGCGCATAGATCGGCACCGCGGAGCGGTAGCGGCTGAGCCACTGCGCCGTGGCACCGGATTCCGTCAATGCCACGATCGCGCGCGGATTGACCTGGGTCGCCAGGAACATGGCCGACATCGCGATGGCCTGGTCCGTGCGGTCCAGTCGGTGCTGGCCGGGCTGGAATCCTTCCATCGGCTCGAACTGGCGCTCGGCACCCAGGCACACCCGGCGCATGGCGGCGACCGCCTTGTCGGGGTGGCGGCCCGACGCACTTTCCTGGCTCAACATGACTGCATCCGTCCCATCGATGACGGCATTGGCCACATCGAGCACTTCCGCGCGTGTGGGAATCGGCGCCTCGACCATCGACTGCAGCATTTGCGTGGCGGTGATCACGATACAGTTGCGGATCAGCGCCTCGCGAATGATCTTCTTCTGCAGGCCCGGCAATTCGGCGTCGCCGATTTCCACGCCCAGGTCGCCGCGCGCCACCATCACCGCATCGGATGCGTCGATGATCTCACCCAGCACGTCAATCGCTTCGGCGCGCTCGATCTTGGCGACCAGCGCCCCCTGCCCGGCCGCGGCGCGCAGGAGGCGACGCGCCTCGTTCATGTCCTCGGCAGACTTGGCGAACGAAACAGCGAGGAAGTCTGCGCCGATTTCGGCGGCCAGCTTGATGTCCGCGCGGTCTTTATCGCTCAACGCCGCGACGGACAATCCGCCACCCAGGCGGTTGAGCCCTTTCCGGTCCGACAGCACGCCGCCGTTGAGCACCTGGCAGCGCACCTCCGTGCCGACCACGTCGAGAACGGCAAGCGAGATCAGGCCGTCGTCCAGCAGCAGCGTATCGCCCGTCTGCACGTCTGCGGGCAGACCCAGGTAGCTCACGCCGACGCGCGCGTCGTCACCGGGCGCGGCGTCCGCGCGGCAGTCCAGGACAAACGGCTGGCCAGGCTCGAGATTGACCTTGCCCTTGGCGAACTTCTCGATGCGGATCTTCGGCCCCTGCAGGTCGGCCAGCACCCCGACTTCGCGACCCAGCGCCTCGGCCACCTGTCGCACTTCCACAGCGCGCCGGGCATGGTCGGCAGCGACGCCGTGGGAGAGGTTCAGGCGGACGATGTCCACGCCTTCTTCGATGATGCGCTTGAGCATGCCGGGCGCATCCGTGGCGGGGCCCAGTGTGGCGATGATCTTGGTGCGGCGAGTCTGCATAGGCGTTGTTGTTGTCCAGGTTCTCGTGGGGGATTGAGCGGCGGCTCCCGCGGCTCCGGCACACGCCGGCGGTACACGCACACCGGGGTCCACGCCGCCCTCCCCGACGACCCAGACCCGTCCTAAACCTAGCACAGCACCGGGTCATCCCTGCCAGCGCGCGGTCACAACCGGCGCTACTGCAGTGCGGTATTGATCAGATGAGCCAGGCGGTTGCCAGCCTCGCGCAGCCGCCGTTCGGCCTGGGGCAGGTGCCGGTCGAAGTAGGTGTCGTCTACTTTGCGCTTATCGGGATAAATATCGCCGTCGCGCACGATGCTGCAGGATTCCTGCGCCCACAGATCCGGCCGCAGCGCGTTGTCGCGCTCGACCAGGGCGCGCTGCAACGTCAGCTTTTTCGCGTACTGGGACCAGCTCAGCCCGGTGGAGTCGAGCATGATCGAATCCCACACGGAGTGCAGGTTCCTGGTGTCGCGGCCAACGCGCACCTGTTCCTCGTTACCGCCCTTGTCGCTGCGATAGCTGGCGTGCAACGGCTGGTGCACATCGCCGACGAAGTGAACGACGAAACGCAGGGCGTCGGCCCGTTCCTCGCGGGAACGCCGCTTGTCCTTGAGGATGTCCGTATTGCGACGGATGGCAATCACCACGCACTCGCCCCCGGCGCAGTCACGCCCGGCGTCGAAACGGCAGGTATCGCTGCGGATGTTGACGTAATGCTGGCGCGAGGTGGTGCGGAAGCGCGCCGGGTCGGTGTCGCGCAGGTCATCGGCCCAGACAGCGATGTCGACCAGGGTGCGTTCGTTGTCAGGCGCGAGCAACGAGACGACCTGCGTCTTTGCGGCGGGACTGAGCTGGTCTTCGGCCAGTTTCGCCACGGTGCGGTGCCCGACCGGGCCCCAGGCCCACGCGGCCGGAGACAACAAAAACACTACAAGGATAAAAAGGAAACGGTGCACGGCGGCGTCCTGTACCTTGCGGTTCGCCAGTGTGACATGGCCCGTGCAACCGCGCGACCCGCTAGCCGGGCTGCGTCACCGGGACGACCAGGAAGCAACGCCCTGCTTCGTCGGCATCGGGCAGGCGGCCTGCCCGGATATTCACCTGCAGTGCCGGATACAGCAGTCGCGGCACGGAAAGCCCGGCGTCACGGGACCGGCGAAACTGGACGTAGTCCGATTCGTCCGTCGTGGCGGCCAGGTGCGCGTTATCCTGCCTCTGCTCGTCGACCGGCACCTGGCTTCGCGGCTCGGCATCCCGGGCTGGATAGTCATGGCACAGGTACAGGCGGGTGTCGCCCGGCAAGGCATACAACCGGTGGATCGACTGGTACAGGCGGTGCGCGTCGCCGCCCGGGAAATCACAGCGCGCGGTGCCTGCGGTCGGCGAAAAGACGGTGTCGCCGACGAACACGGCGTTACCGATTCGGTAGCTCATGCTGTCGTTGGTGTGGCCTGGCGTGGCCAGCACCTCAATGACGGCCCCGCCCAACGGCAGCCGGTCGCCCTCGCGCAGCAGCCGGTCGAACTGCGATCCGTCAGTGGGAAATTCCGGCCCCAGCCCGAAACGGTCGCGAAATACCGCCTGGACGAAACAGATGCCCTCGCCGATGGCGGTGACGGCCGCATGACCCTCGGTTCTCAACCGGTTCTTGAGCCAATCCATGGCCGTGAGATGGTCTGCATGCGCGTGGGTTTCCAGGATCCAGGCGACCTGCAGCCGCTGCGTGCGGACATGCGCCAGGACTCGCTCGGCTGAGGCAGTACTGATGCGGCCGGACGGCATGTCGAAATCCCAGACCGGATCGATGATAGCGGCGTCGGTACCGGGCCCGCCGCTGACAATGTGCGACCAGGTGCCCGTAGTGGCATCAAAAAAAGAATCGACAACCGGCGACATCGGCAGCTCCGCGTCTGCAAAGCGGCATTGTGCAACGCCGTCGGGATGTCAGCCAATGAAGGAAAAGAGCGAGGCGGCAAGGTCGCCTGCCCGCCCGGGGCGGTGCCTCAGTAGACGCCGTGCTCCAGGCGCAACAGCTCGTTCACGACCAGCTCGCGGTCCCCCACCATCAGAACCTCCAGCGGAGACCGCTGCGACAGATGGTGATTGCGCGAACTGAACCAGGCTGCAGCGATGACGCTGTTGCCCAGTACGTGGGTGGCCAGCTGGACCAGGCTGTCATCGACCACGCGCAGCGTTTCGTACAGGCCGAGCGCGCGACGGGCGAAGGTTTCCTGCGCCGCCTGCAGTTCGGCGCGTGCGGTGCGGGCCTGGCGAGCCAGATCCGCCAGCACGGCGTTGTTCGCCAGGTGGGCGGGCGGCGTAAGGTTCGGATTCGCCGGTGCAGCCGGCGGAATGGGCTTGCCCAGCACACTCGCCGTCGGTGCAACCGGGCGCGATGCCGGCGGCGCAGGCTGCGTCGGCGGTAGCGGACGCCCCAGCACGCCACCTTGTTGCGCAGGAGCGGCCGGACGCGTTGGCGGCGGCACCGGCGCCTTGGGTGTCTGCGAAGAGACAGGCGACGTGCCAGCAGGCGTCGTTTCCGGCGCCGTGCTTGGCCAGGTGGGGACCCACGTCGATCGCTGCGTCGACATACTGCCTCCAAGGGAGACTGTTGTTACCGGTGACGCACCCCCATGTGCATCGGCCGGCCGGTGATTGACAGGCCAGCCCCGGACAGGCCTTCGAGACAAGCTTAGCATCGAAGCGCGCCATCCAAAATGTCGACCAGTTCACGTTTATCCGGGCAAAAAAACGTTTCGTCTGCTCGCTATTCTGGCTAGCTTGCCGCGCCAAGCCATTGCCTGGTCTGCTAATCTTGGCACGGCATAAGCCAGTTTCATCACGCTTGTCCGGACACCTGCCGGGCACTGGCGAATGGTCGAATCCCGACCGCCGGATTCCTCCCGGCGATCAGCGTTCGGGTGCGGAAAGCACCGTATCGAGAAAGGCGATCGCCTCGTCACTGCCGGTCTGGCCCAACCAGAAGATCGCCTGCCGCCGGACATCCCGTGGGTAATTTCCACGCGCAACGGCAATCAGGGCCTTTGCCGCACGCTCGTCACCCAGCTGCGACAGGGCAAAAACGCCCTCCTCGCGCACGCTCTCATCCTTCTCGCGCGTAATGAGCGAGAGGATTTCCGCCTCGGCCCGTTCGGGAAATTGCTGGGCCAGCCAGAACATCGCCTGGCCGCGCACGGAAGGCGCCGCATCGTCCCGGGCAATGGCGCGGATCCGATCGAACGTGTCGGTACCCTCGGCCTGCGACAGCGCGAAGATGGCCTTCTCGCGCAGCGCCGCATCCGGATCCTGCGTGGCAAAACGTGCAATCGTCTCCACGCCGGCAGCGCCACGGGTTTGTCCGATCCAGAACAGCGCATTTTCCCGGACTTTCATCGGGCGGCCCGGCGCCGCGGCGGCTTTCAGTGCCGCATCCGCCGGTGCACCTGCGTGCCAGGCGATCGCCGCCATGGCCTCATCGGACTGGGAAGTCCCCAGCTGCGCCGTCAACCACGCCACACTCTCGGCGGGCGCCGGGGCACCGAGGTCGGAGACCGGCACCGTGCTGTCGATCGGGCAGTCCTCGCTGGTCACGCGCAGCCGGCGAACCTTTCCGCCCTCGATCCGAGCGAACACCAGCAGGTCGCCCGACGCGCCGGATGCCACCGGCTTGTGCGTCGTCACACTCCAGTCGCGCTCATCCAGATGGCAGCGACGGTGCAGATCGCCCTTGCGCGAGTGAGACTGGCAACACGGCGCCGCCACGCCTTCGGCCAGCGGCACGCGCCAGCCCGCCCAGCCGTCCACTTTTCCCATTGCGCTGGAGAATCCGTCGGCCAGCGCTGCCGGGGATCCCACGAAGGCGATGGCCGCCAGTAGTGCCGTTTTCATGGATTCTCTCCTTTGTTGATCGCTTCTTCGATGACGTCGAGCGCGGCGTCGTCGCCGCTGGCCGTCAGGATTTTCAGAATCTGCTGCTTCTCCTCGCGGGTCTTGGCGATCGTGTACAGCTGCCGGAGCGCCTTGGTATTGCCCGCCACCATCAGCCCCTGGAGAACCGATTCGTGCCATCCGGGTGCATCGGATTTCCCGTACAGGTCGATCAGCACCTTGGATGCCGCGTCGGAGCCGGCGATGCCGATGGCCTGGAGCGCTTCCTTGCGGATCGACTCGGATTTCGCCGACTCGGCAATCCTTCGCAGTTGTTCCACGTCACCGCCCACGCCCAGGGCGTGCACGATGGCGCGCTGGGATTCCTCGTCGGGGAGATCGTCCAGGATGGACGCCAGCTCGGTCGTCGCGCCCATCGCGCCCAGCGCGTTGATGGCATCGCGACGCACGTTCTCGTCCGTTTCCTCCTTGGCCGCATCACGCAGCAGATCAGGGCGGTCCGCCACCAGCCAGGCCTGCATGACCTCGCGCCGCACCTCGACCGGCGCATTGCGGTAGATCTCGCTCAGCCGCTCGATGGCCGAACTGTCACCGCTGATGCCGAGCATGCGGATCGCCTCGTTGCGCATGGACGGCGAACCGTCGCGGGCGACATTGGCAATGATCGTGCGCGCCTCCGAGGTTTCGAACTGGCTGAGCACGAACAGGGCGCGCTTCTTGACCTTTTCGGAGTACTTCCCGCGCAACACCTTCTGTAGCAATGGAATCGCCCGCTCTTCCGGCGCGCTCATCAGCGCCATGATCGCCGTGTCGGCCAGCTCGTCATCGCCGAGTGCGTCGACCGACCCGGGGGGCGGCGTCGGCTGTGTCTGCCGGATCAGCGTGACGGCGTCCTTGTTCCAGCGACTTTCCGGGTACTTTTCGTGCAGACGCTCCACCGTGCGGCGCGCCTCGTCGATCCGACGTGCCTGCACCAGCGCGTAGGCTTGCCAGTAGACCGCGGCATCCGCGGCCTTTGGCTCCTTTTCGACCAGCTGGGCTTCCAGTCGCCGGAACCGTTCCAGCGCAACCGGCCAGTTGGACTCTTTCAAGGCCTCGTGGCCGCGCCAGTAAAGCGCTTCCAGTTCCTTGTCGTGCGGCGCCATGTCGCCATTCGCCTGGGGAAGCGCGGCGGCCCCGGCACTGAGCGCGATCAGCAGGGCTGTCGCCATCGCATTCTTCACAACGCGCAAAGTCATTGCACTGCTCCACTAGATACTGGTTGAACGGCGCGGTTCGATGCGCGCCTGCGTGGCCTTGAGTTCGAACAGCAGGTCGTTCTTTTCGACATACTCACGAAGGCCGTTGGAATCTTGGATGCCACCGGCGCCATTCTGGTTAGCCAGCTCCATCAGCAGCGGTTCCAGGCGACGCAGAAACTCCGCCAGGCGCGCGTTGCCGGCGCGCTGGGCCGCAGCGGCATACAGCCGGTTGGATTCGATCAGATCCTCGGCAATATCGCGATTACCAGCCAGCAATTCCGGGCTTTGTACGTTGACTGCGGTCAAAACCACATTTTGCGTTGTACGCAAATGTGCAGCGATATACGCCTCGAGCACCTTGTCGCCCATCGCGGCACCCTTTTCAGTTGCCGCCACCGGCGATGCTGCCGGCAACGGCGCCGAGTAGCGGCCGGCATAAAAGGCCACACCCAGGGCCAGAACCACGCCGGCAGCCGCTGCGAAGGCCGGGCGCAATGGCGCCTCCCACCAGCGTCGCAGCCATTGGGCAATTCCGGGCCGTGCCGGAGCCGGCCCGATGCGCTGCTCCAGCGCTGTCCACAGCCGGCGTTCGAAGCCGGCGTCCGGCTCGGGCACGGGCGCGGCGTCAGCGAGCGCCAGGGTCTGGCACAGGCGGGCATAGCGCGCCGCCAATGCGGGCGATTCAACCAGCGCGCGGTCGATCGCCGCCCAGCGATCCGCGTCGAGTCCGTCGCGGTAGTGGTAGAGAATCAGGTCGGAGTCACGAATCGGGTCCATGGCACTACCTCACGGTATCCAGCGCCAGACGCAACTTCTTCACGGCGCGGAAGATGGCCTGCTTGCAGGCCGATACATTGATCGAGAGCACGCCGCAGATTTCTTCCAGCGAATGTCCCTCGTGGTGACGCAGGACGAAAGCACTGCGCTCCAGGGCGCTCATACGCGCCAGCTGCGTTTCCACGCGCACGCGGATTTCGTGGCCGTCGGCGTGCAGATCCGGACCGGGCGTTTCGTCGGCATGGCGGGCCAGGAACGCCGCTTCTTCGTCGTCGTCTTCCAGGAGCCCGGCAAGGTTGTCCTCGCGATCGCCGCGGCGGCGCAGCTGTTCCAGTGCCGCGTTCACCACGATGCGGTGCATCCAGGTCGAGAAACGCGCGCGGCCATCGAAGTCGCGAAGGTGACGCCAGGCATTCCACAGGGCCTCCTGCACGGCATCCTCCGCCAGCGTGGCATCGCGCGTGATCCGCGCGGCGAGCGCGTGAAACGTGCGGGCGTGCGCATCCACCAGGCGCCGGAAGGCCACCCGATCCCCGTTACGGGCCGCTGCGACCCACTCGTCCTCGTTCGTCATGCGGTATCGGATGGTTCCTGGGCGCGATTGGTTAGCTGCCCATCGTGCTGCCGAAGGCAGTCCGCACTATACCCGCAGAATCAGTCACTTACCGAAGAGCTCGGCCGATACGTGCCACACCTGGCCAGCGCCGGTGGCGACGCCGGTCAAACGGGCCGGCTGCCAAGCCGCTACAATAGGCGTCTTTCGTCCCCCCATCCTGACAGGAGCCCTCACCATGGCGGTGAAAGTTGCCATCAACGGATACGGCCGCATCGGCCGCAACGTGCTGCGCGCGCTGTACGAATCCGGCCGTAACAACGACATCCAGATCGTCGCGATCAACGACCTGGGCGATGCCGAAACCAATGCGCACCTGACCCGTTATGACACCGCCCACGGCAAGTTCCCGCACGAGGTCAGCGTCGACGGCGGCGACCTGGTGGTGAAGGGCGACCGGATCAAAGTCTTCGCCGAGCGCGACCCGGCCAAGCTTCCCTGGGGCCAGCATGGCGTCGACGTGGTGCTGGAGTGCACCGGCCTATTCACCTCCAAGGCCAAGGCCGGCGCCCACCTCGCCGGTGGCGCCAGGAAGGTCATCATCTCCGCCCCCGGCGGCAACGACGTCGACGGCACCTTCGTCTACGGCGTGAACCATGACGGCCTGAAGGCCTCGCACGAGGTCATCTCCAACGCCTCCTGCACGACCAACTGCCTGGCTCCGCTGGCCAAGGTGCTGCACGAGAAGATCGGCATCGTGCACGGCCTGATGACCACCATCCACGCCTACACGAACGACCAGGTCCTCACCGACGTGTACCACTCGGATCTGCGTCGCGCCCGTTCGGCCACGATGTCGCAGATTCCGACCAAGACCGGCGCGGCCGCCGCGGTGGGCCTGGTGCTTCCGGAACTCAACGGCAAGCTCGATGGTTTCGCCATGCGCGTGCCGACGATCAATGTCTCGGTCGTCGACCTGAGCTTCGTCGCCGCCCGCGCGACGACCAATGCCGAGATCGATGCGGCCATCAAGGAAGCCGCGGAAGGCCCGCTCAAGGGCATTCTCGGTTTCAACAAGGCGCCGCTGGTGTCGGTCGACTTCAACCACGACGCGCGTTCGTCGGTGTACGACGCCACGCTGACCAAGGTCATGGGTGGCACGCTGGTGAAGGTCTGCTCGTGGTACGACAACGAGTGGGGCTTCTCCAACCGCATGCTCGACATGACCCTGGCGCTGGTCAACGCCAAGTAGTTGATGCCGGGGTGCACGGCAACAAGGCCGGCGCAAGCCGGCCTTGCTTTCTGCCGTGATCTGCGGCCCGGATCCGGGTCGCGCACGATAGGCCTGCAAAAGCGCTGGAATCTGCCTGGATTTTGCCAATCCCGGAAAAGATACTAGTGGACGATGCGCCGTCGCGCATCCTCCCCTGACTTCCGAGCGTATCCATGCGTCAACTGTTGCTTGCTCTCGCCCTGGCCGGCCTGTCCTTGCCGGCCGTGCATGCCGCCGACTCCGCCACGCCCAGCGGCCGCGCCGCCGCCGTTACGGCCAGGTCGCCGATTGAACAATGGGTCCTCGACGGGGCACTGGCGTACAACGCCGACCCGGACGTACGCAACGCATTTCGAGACATCCTGCTACGCCAGGCGGAGCAGAAGAATGCCACCGCACGGTACATCGCCGGCGTGCTCTACCGTCTCGGTCATGCGCACCCGGCAAAGCTGGTGCCACAGAACCTCGACAAATCCCGTGAATACCTGCTGGCCGCCGCACTGGACGGCATGCACGCTGCCACCTTCAAGCTGGCCGAAGTGGAGTACCAGGCTGGCCGATACGCGGAGGCCATGGACTGGGCGCAGGTGCACATGCACTATCTGCGAGAGCAGCCCGGCTTCGACCCTCGGGATGCAAAGGGCGCCGCTGCGCTGATCAGTCGCATCGCCGAGCGTCTGGGCACGGTCGAGCACGAAACGATCCGCCAGCGCACAATCACACTGCTCGACCGCTACGGCGCGACGATCGAAGCGGCGCACCAGGCGCGGCAGGCGACGTCGCCGCCGCCACCGCAGTTGCAGATTCCCGGCGGAAAGCGTCGCGTGAGCGGGCTGTCGCACACAGCCGTGCCCCCTACGGAGTCGGGCAACGCGGAGTTCTATATCGCGGTCGACCACGAAGGCCGGGTCTCCAGGTTCTGGTTGCTCGACGGCGGTGCCGACGGCGCCTTCGCAGAGACGTTTGCCCCTATCGTCCGGCGCAGTCGTTTCAACCCGTCGAAGCCCGGCGACGCCCCTCGCGTCGCGCTGGTGCCGTTCGCCTATCTGGACCGCAGTTACGAGCTGCAACAGCGCTGAGCCGGCGCACACGCATAGAAAGCCCCGCATTTCTGCGGGGCCGTCGCTAGATTTCCACGGAGGCGCCAAGCTCCACCAGGCGGGTGGCCGGAATTCGGAAGAAGTCGGTCGCCGGCGTCGCATTCCGATGCATGAAATCGAACAGCTTGTCGCGCCAGAGCACCATACCGCGACGCGGGTGAGCCACGATGCGTTCCCGGCTGGCGAAATAGGTCGTGTCCATCGGGTCGAAGATCAGACCGTGCTGATCCAGCCGCATCAGGGCCAGCGGTACGTCCGGTGTTTCCATGAATCCGACATTTACGGTGGCGCGATAGAAGTCGAGCTCCAGCGGTTCAATCTGCAGACGCCGTTCTGCGGCGACGAAGGGCACCGGCAATGACTGCACCGTCAGCAGCAGATTGCATTTGTGCAGCACCTTGTTGTGCTTGAGGTTGTGAAGCAGGGCCCGCGGCACGATGTCGGTCTGCGGCGTCAGGAATACGGCCGTGCCCGGCACTCGCACCGGCGCGTGCCGCATCAGGCTGGGCAGGAAGGCATCGAGACGGATACCGTCAGTCGACGTTTCGGCGCGTAGAAGCTGGCGCCCACGCGCCCACGTGCGCAGCAGCGTGAAAGCGACGACGCCCAGCGCGATGGGGAACCAGGCGCCATCCATGAACTTGATGAGGTTGGCAAACAGGAAGGCCACGTCGACGAGGATGAAGGCGGAGGCCAGAACCCAGAACACCGGCGACGGCATGCTCGACCGCGACCGCATCGCGACCACCAGGATGATGCTGGTGATCAGCATCGTCGCGGTTACAGAGACGCCGTAGGCCGTCGCCAGCGCCGTCGAGCTGCCAAACCCGATCACCGTGGCGATAGTCAGGATCATCAGGATGCGGTTGACCGCCGGAACGTAGATCTGCCCCATTGTCTTCCGGGACGTGTAGACAATGTTCATACGCGGCAGGTACCCGATCTGCATGGCCTGGCGTGCCGCCGAATAGGCACCGCTGATCACGGCTTGCGAGGCGATGACCGTCGCGGCCGTGGCGAGCGCGATCATCGGATAGAGCGCCCATCCCGGCACACCGATGAAGAACGGATTGCTGGCCACGGCCGGATCACGCAACAGCAGGCTGCCCTGTCCCAGGTAGTTGAGTGTCAGCGCCGGAAGGGCGAAGAAGTTCCACGCGTACTGAATGGGGCGGCGACCGAAATGGCCCATGTCGGCGTATAGCGCCTCGCCGCCGGTCACAGCCAGAACGACAGCGCCGAGAATGATTATGCCGTGCCAGCCGTGGTCGACGAAGAACCGGATAGCCCAGTACGGGTTCAGCGCCTTCAGCACCTGCGGGTTCGACAGAATGTTGGCGACACCCAGCGCTGCCAGCGCCACGAACCACACCACGATCACCGGCCCGAACGCCTTACCCACACGCTCTGTACCGAAGCGCTGCGAAAGAAATAGCGCCAGGAGGATGCCGAGAGTCAGCGGCAGCACCCACCGCCCCAGGGCCGGTGCAGCTACCTTCAACCCTTCCACGGCGGAGAGCACGGAGATCGCCGGCGTCAACACGCCGTCGCCCAGAAACAAGGCCGCACCGAACACGCCCAGAATGCCCACGACGTACACCGGGCGAGAGCTGGTGCCCAGCACTCGCTGCGCCAGCGCCGTCAGCGCCATGACACCGCCTTCGCCGTCATTGTCCGCGCGCATGATGACGAGCACGTACTTGAGTGTGATGACAATGATCAGCGACCAGAAGATCAACGACAGGATGCCCAGCACCGTCGGCATATCCGGTGTCAGTCCATAGTGCGGCGAGAACGCTTCTTTGAGCGTATAGAGCGGACTGGTCCCGATATCACCGAACACGACGCCAATCGCGCCGAGCATCATGGCGGCGAATCCGCTGCGATGGTCCAGGTCGTGGCGACTCTGGGGCGAAGTCTCGGCAAGCACATTCATGGAAGCTCTCGGTGCCGAATCGAACGATCGGCTTGGACCGGAGCAGTCTTCCGCGTCCGCCCATAAAAGCTGTAGGCATCGGAACGGCCGGACACGTAAATTCTGCGTAAATTGCCGGGGTTGGGAGCCGCTGGGGTGGTACCGGCGCTGTTGTTCCCGCCTGGAAAGGGCAGAATAGTGCGATGCCTGTTCCTGATGGGTCTGCGCTGACCTCGAATCGTCCCTCGCTGCCGCGCGGCGGCTACGGGATGGCGCTCGTCGGTACGGCGACGGCCGTCGTCATCGCCGCCATCCTCGAGCAGTTGGCCGGGCCGGTCGAGCTTTCACTGGTTTTCATGCTGGCGGTGATCGTGATCGCGTCACGGACCGCTGCCGGGCCGGCGGCGGCCACCGCATTGTTGTGCTTCCTGGCCTATAACTTCTTCTTTATCGAACCGCGACTGACGTTCTATATCTCCGCCCGCCACGGCTTGACGACAGTTGCACTGTTTCTCGCCGCGGCACTGCTCGCCGGTCGACTCGCCGCACGCCTGGCGACCCAGGTGCAGGCGCTGCGTGTTTCGCACTGCCACGCCCTCGCGCGGCACGACCTCGCGCAACGCCTGACTTCCGCCGCGGACGAACGGACGGTTATCGACGCTGCACATGCGACGTTCCGCGATGTACTGGGCGCGGAAACCTGGATCCGGCTCGGGCCGACCGGCCTCGCTACGCACGGGTCCGTCGCCGCCGACGCCAGCGTTGCGGCCATCCGGCCGTGGGATGACGCCGTCGAGCAACACGGCTGGTGGTTCATGACCCTCGCCGCCGGTGCCGACATCCTTGGCGTCATCGGCCTGAAACTACCTCCGCCACTGGACCACCTGGACGAAGCCGAACGCAGGCTTGCGCGAACCATGGCCAGCGACATCGCCCAGGCGATACTGCGAACGCGCCTGGCCGCCGAACTGCAGGGGGAACGCATCGCCACGGAAAACGAACGGTTGCGGTCCGCGCTATTGTCATCCGTGTCACACGATTTGCGCACACCGCTGGCCGCCATCATCGGCGCCGCAGGAAGCCTGGAGAACTACGGCGAATCGATGAGCGAGACGGATCGCCGCAGCTTGCTTGAAGCGATTCGCGGTGAGGGCGAACGCCTGGATCGCTACATCCAGAACCTGCTGGACATGACGCGCCTGGGCCATGGAGATCTGGTCCTGAATCGCGACTGGATCGGCGTCGACGAGCTGATCGGCTCCGCGATACGACGGTTGCAGCATCAGGTACAGACGCCGTTCCGCCCGCGTATCGATCCGGCACTGGCTCCGGTCTGGGTTCATCCTGCCCTGATCGAGCAGGCACTTTTTAATGTATTGGAAAATGCGGCCAAATTCTCGCCACCCGGCGAAGCGGTTCTGGTGTCCGCCTCGCTCACTGCTGAATCCGAGATCACCATTGATATCAGCGACAGCGGCCCGGGTATACCGGAGGCGGAACGCGAGCGCATATTTGAGCGTTTTTACAGCGTGGAACGCGGTGACCGCGGGCGTGACGGGACCGGCCTTGGACTGGCGATTTGCCGCGGCATGGTGGGCGCACACGGCGGCAGTGTCCAGGCGCAACCAGGCCCGGACGGACGCGGCACGACCATCCGCATCCGACTGCCGTCACGGGGTCCGGGCGGTGCATCGCCGTGACTGATGGCGTGCATACATCGGCGGCCCGGGTGCTCGTCATCGACGACGAACAGCAGATCCGCAAATTCCTGGAGATCAGCCTGCGCGCCCAAGGCTATCGCGTGACCCTGGCCGAAACCGGCCAGGCGGGCATCGACGCCCTGGCAACACTCGGCGCCGATGCCGTGATCCTGGACCTCGGCCTTCCCGACCGCGACGGACAGTCTGTCCTGAATGAACTTCGGCAATGGTCGCAGGTGCCCGTCATCGTGCTGACCGTGCGCTCGCGCGAAGCGGACAAAGTCGCCGCCTTGGACGGTGGTGCGAACGATTACGTCACCAAGCCCTTCGGCGTGCAGGAATTGATGGCGCGGCTGCGCGCCTGCCTGCGCAGCCGCGTCACGGCGACGGAAATGCCGCCGGTGTTTGATGACGGCATCTTGCGCGTGGACCTTGTGCGCCGCGAAGTCCAGCTGCGAGGCGACCCGCTGGTGTTGTCGCGCAAGGAATACGCGCTGCTCGTGCTACTGATCCAGCACGCCGGTCGCGTGGTTACTCAGCCGCACCTCCTGCGCGAACTCTGGGGACCGACGCACCAGAAGGACACGCACTATCTTCGTATCCTGGTCGCGAAGCTACGTCAGAAGCTAGGTGACGAGGCAGCGGCACCACGCTGGATCGCGACGGAACCGGGAGTGGGACTGCGTTTTCTCGGCGACTGGTGACCGCCTGCGCAGCTTGCCCCGTCAATCGACTTCGAACGACTGCAGCGTAACCGGCAGGGAGTCGATCACGACTCGCAGCTGCGTTGCCGTGAGCTCGAAATGGCCGCTGTAGGCGTTCGGTGGTCCGGAAATCTGGACCTGGAAGCCCGACACCGAGAAGCCCGACTGGCTGGCAAATGTCATGAGCGTGACGAACCCCTGCATGCTGAGGCGATTGAGCGTAATCGCGCTGCCGCCCAGAGTCAGCGACCGCCGCGGACCGCTCACGACGGGCAGCTGGGCGTCTGCCGTGGTGCTGTTGGGTACGCCGGCGGGTGACCAGTTCGACGCCGTATTCCACGATCCGCCATTGGCACCGACGTACAAGGACACTTGCGCGGAAGCCGCTGAGGCCGCGAACACCGCAAGGCCGGCTGCAAGCGACGCACGGCGGGCTGAGGGCAGCCTGCGTCGCGGGAAAGCGGATGGGCTCATTTCGTTTGCTCCTTGGGCGGGTACTGGCCAGAGAGGGTGACCTGTACGCCGCGATCACCGTTTGTCCCTGCCGAGTACACGCGGATCTTTTCGGCGACAATGATCACGCGATGTATCCCCTCGCGCCTCATGCCACAGGAGAAACTTGCTTGTTAGTGGAGATCGCCATTGGCGACGCCTACGGCGCCGGATTCGAGTTCTGCGCCCGGGAAAGGATCGTCCAGCACAACACGCTGGCCGCCTATGCATCCCACGCGCTGGGGAGCGAAGCCGGGCGCTATACCGACGACACGCAGATGAGCATCGCCGTGGCTGAGGTACTGCTGTCGGAGCCTGCGCCTGGCAGCGATGCCTTCGCCGAAGCATTCGTCCGCTGCTACCGGCGGGATCCGCGCAATGGCTATGCGAAGGGCTTGCAGGGCTTGCTGGATGAATGCGCCGATGGCGCTGCGCTCCGGCAGCGGATCCGCCCCGCCAGCCGCCGCAATGGTGCAGCGATGCGCTCGGTGCCGCTGGGTCTGATTTCCGACAAGACGCAATTGGCGCAGACAGCCCGCGCGCAAGCCGTTGTCACGCATGACACGCCCGAAGGGGTCACGTCGGCGCACGTCGTCGCGCTGATGGCCCACAGCCTGTTGTACGACGGAGTCGAGCTCGCCGATCTTTCCGCGCAGGTCAAACACCACACCGGCTTCCAATTGCGGAATGACTGGGCCGCGGAGGTGGAGTGCGACGCGATACAGACGCTGCACGCCGTGAACACTGCTCTGCAGCGAAATCGTCGATTGTCAGACCTGCTGCGCGACTGCGTCGACTTCGGCGGCGACGTGGACAGCGTCGCGGCCATTGCCGTCGGCATCGCCTCCTTGTCGCCCGAGTATCAGTCGGACCTGCCGGCAAGGCTGGTCGACGGGCTGGAGGATGGGATGTACGGGCGGACGTTTCTGGCTCGGTTTGATGTGGAGTTGGGTGGACGATTTCCGGCGCTGGCGGGATGCTTTGCACCCTCTCTCGTGCCTGAGGGCAACAGTATCTGGCGATAGTGCCGCACTTGAGCCGACGTGAACACGCAGACGAGATCCACGGCAATCACCCACGCGATCAACCACTTCGGCAACCATGAAGAAGGAGCTAACCGCTGCAGCAAAGAAGCCGAGCCCGAAACGTCGACCCCTGCCGAAGATTGCCGACTAGCGTTGCCGGCTGTTGGCGACTTCCCGCAAAAAGCCGGCCCCAGGGGTCGGCTTTTTTGTTGACGCTAGACAAGGCGCCCCAAGACGAGATGCCACGATCGGTTCGAAATACGCCAGTGCTGGAACAAAAAACCCCGCGTTTCCGCGGGGTTTTCAATGTGGCTGGGAGACTAGAATTCGAACCTAGATAAACGGAGTCAGAGTCCTAGTAAATACTCTATCTATTCAGCGATTTAAATTGCAAATTGGTCCGCAACTGTCGCCCGAAAAGTGCGCGCGACAAGGCCTGGAGCCCACTGGAGTGGCGATATTGCGAACAACCAGACGGCGCCCGCCAGCCGGAATCCGGACGAACTTGGTTGCTCTAGGTCTTACTTGATGCTGGCAAGCATCCGATTTAATATTCCGAACACTCGGAACATTAAAGCAAGCATCGACGTCATGGCCTCACAAGTAGCATTGATTCAGACGGCCGAAGCCGCGTTTATCGCTGGCCTGACCGATCGCCAGATGAATCGCGTTGTTGACGAAACATTGGTGCCTCAGTCTCTATTCGAGCGCCACGGCAATATTCGTCGGTTTACGCGACTTAGCGCAGCGTTTGCCAACTTCTACTTTGACACTGACGATCTGCTGATCGCCGAAGCGCGGCGACAGATTCTCGAAGAGCTCACGCAGCGAGTGGAAAAGTTGCTGGCCAAGGACGAAGTCTTTGCGCTCCTATCTGTACCAAAAGACCTGAGCTGGAAAGTTTCGAAGCTCGCGGTGGAAATTGATTTGGCACCGTACATTAGCAGGGCACTCCTTCGAGCTCGTGACGTTGATCATGCCGACGCCTTGGTGAGCTCTTGCCCAGAGATCATGAATGGGGCGCCCGTATTTAGCGGCACTCGGGTACCCATCGACATCGTGTTGTCTTCGCTTGAAGACAACACCGACATGGGTCGTCTGCGCGCGTCATATCCATTTCTCACTGACGCACATGTCGATGCCGCCAGGACCTACCAGCAAGTTCATCCTAAACGTGGTCGACCGCGCCTCGCCGAGGTCAACCAGCTGTCGCCTCGCAAAGTGACGCGGCTATCTCGATCAGCGCGCACATGACACTGATTGACGAATGCCTTTCACCAGAGTTGGTAGCGATGGCGGTCGACGCGGGGCACGTCGAATCTACATGCGTCCGTAACCGCGGCTGGGCCGGCACGAAGGACTGGCAGCTAATTGAATACGTGGTCAAGCACGACTACACGCTGGTCACTCACAATTCGATCGACTTCCGCGGCAACGGCCCCGAGCAGCTAGGTGGGCATCATGCCAAGCAGACTTTACATGCCGGACTTGTTTGTCTGAATTCGGAACCGTCGATGAACCTTACTCGACAACGCGATCTCTTTCAGATCGCCCTGGATGAGCTGAAGAACATGAATGATCTTATAAACCAAGCGCTGGAAGTCTTCGAGTATCTGGACGGAAAAATCGAGATCGTGATCTACGACATCCCAGCTGGGTCGTAAGCTAACTGTTTGCGCCAGGCCATGATCGAATCACCTGAACACGCAAGCCGACCTGGAAAGGTCGGCTTTTTGTTTGCGTCGACCGCACAAGAGGGCTAGTTTCAGTGAATTGCGGTTGCAGACCGACGCCACCATGAATTCACGGGATGCAAGAAACAAAAAACCCCGCGTTTCCGCGGGGTTTCAATGTGGCTGGGAGACTAGGATTCGAACCTAGATAAACGGAGTCAGAGTCCGTTGTCCTACCGTTAGACGATCTCCCATCAATTTTCCACACCGCACGCTCTGACCGGTTGTGCGATGCGTCGGGGGCCGGGAGTACCGACCCCGCCGAAGCGGGATTAGCGCTTCGAGAACTGCGTGGCGCGGCGGGCTTTGTGGAGACCGACCTTCTTACGCTCGACTTCGCGGGCGTCGCGGGTCATGAAACCAGCCTTGCGCAGCGGGGACTTCAGGGTTTCGTCGTACTCGGCGAGAGCACGGGAAACGCCGAGGCGGATCGCACCGGCTTGGCCGGTGGTGCCGCCGCCTTCAACCGTCACCAGGATGTCGAACTTGTCGGTCATCTTGGTCAGTTCGAGCGGCTGGCGGACGATCATGCGGGCGGTTTCACGACCGAAGAAGGTGTCCAGCGTCTTGCCGTTCACGGTGATGTTGCCGGTGCCCGGGCGCAGGAAGACGCGCGCGGCGGAGGTCTTGCGGCGGCCGGTACCGTAGTTCTGTTGCAGTGCCATGTCTGTATTCCTGCGGATCAGATTTCCAGCGCCTTCGGCTGCTGGGCGGTATGCGGATGCTCGGCACCGGCGTAGACCTTGAGCTTGCGATACATTGCGCGGCCCAGCGGGTTCTTCGGCAGCATGCCCTTCACGCCGATCTCGATGACGCGCTCCGGATGGGTAGCGAGCATGTCCTTGAGCGAGGTCGACTTCAGGTTGCCGATGTAACCGGTGAAGCGGTGGTAGTACTTGTCATCCAGCTTGGCGCCGGTGGCGGCGACCTTTTCCGCGTTCACCACGACGATGTAGTCGCCGGTGTCCACGTGCGGGGTGAAGATGGTCTTGTGCTTGCCGCGAAGACGCAGCGCGATCTCGGAGCACAGACGACCAAGAGTCTTGTTGGTAGCGTCGACGACGTACCAATCGCGCTTGACGCTTTCAGGCTTCGCGCTGATCGTTTTCATGACAAAACCTTGTGCCAAAAAGGGGCAGGGAAAGGCGCGGGATAATATCCGCACTTCTCCGAAGGTGCAAGCCCGGTGATGAAACCGAGGCCGCTGGGGATCCGGCTGGGCGCCGGGGTCGGCAATGCTAGCATGACCCGGATGATCTTTGCCTCTCCCCCATCGACGCGCTGGACGGCACGATCGCCCGCCTGGCCGACCAGTGCGTGAAGTGCGGGCTCTGCCTGCCCCACTGCCCGACCTACCGGCTGGCGCGCGTGGAAGCGGAGTCGCCGCGCGGACGCATTGCCCTGATGCAGTCGGTCGCGCAGAAACAGATCGCTCCATCACCTGCCCTGCTGATGCACCTGGACCAGTGCCTGGGCTGCGGCAGCTGCGAGCGCGTCTGTCCGTCATCGGTAGCCTACGGGCGACTGCTGCGGCTGGGGCGGGAATCCCTGCGCCGCCCACCGGGCCGGGCACAACGGATGATGTACGCCCTTGCCGCACGCCCACGGTGGCTGAGAGCACTGGCGTTCGCAGCCAGACGCGCCGGGGTATCGCGGTGGTTACCGGGCATCAGCGCACGCCTCCTGGGTGCCGATTCGTCGATCACGCGGGCAGCGCGTGCGTTTCCGGCGGCGCGAATCGCTCAGTCCGCACCGTTGTCCGCGCCCGCACCACGCTCCCGCGGCCGAGTCGGTCTGTTCCTGGGTTGCGTAGCGTCCGCCTTCGACCAGGACACACACCATGCCGCCAGGCGGCTCCTCGACGCACTGGGCTTCGAGGTGGTGATTCCGTCCGGCCAGGGATGCTGTGGCGCCCTGGCCTGGCACGCGGGCCATGCGGATACCGCCGCCGCACTCGCGACGCCGACGCGACAGTCGTTTGTCGAGGCCCGGCTCGACATGGTCCTGGTGTCGGCGTCGGGCTGCTACAGCACGTTGCGCGAGCTGACGTTCGCGCAAACAGCCGTTGACGTCCGCGAGATCGGCGAATTCCTGTCCGGTCAGGATCTTTCATCACTGGCTTTCCGCCCGCTGGATGCCACGGTCGCCGTGCACCTGCCGTGCTCGCTCGTGAACGCGGTGAAAGCGGGCGCCGCCGTGACCACACTGCTGTCGCGCATTCCTGGCATACGGCTCGTCACCCTGCCGGAACAGCCCCGCTGCTGCGGCGCCGCGGGCAGCTATTTTCTGGAACACCCGGCCCAGGCGGATGCGCTGCTGACGGAAAAGCTCGACCAGACGCAGGCGCTCAGCCCCGACCTGCTGGTGACGTCCAACATCGGCTGCCGGCTGCACCTGGAAAGCGGCGTGCGGCAACGCGCCCGCGCGCTGCCAGTGCTCCATCCGATTACTCTATTGGCCCGCCAGCTCGACGCCTGAC
Organism: Tahibacter amnicola; assembly: GCF_025398735.1. Classification (NCBI taxonomy): domain Bacteria; kingdom Pseudomonadati; phylum Pseudomonadota; class Gammaproteobacteria; order Lysobacterales; family Rhodanobacteraceae; genus Tahibacter; species Tahibacter amnicola. The sequence goes on along the minus strand of NZ_CP104694.1, from coordinate 1,014,919 downwards.
ACGGACACCCGCCATGTTCACCCGCCATCTGACCCGTCTGGATCGCGTTCTCCAGGAAGTCGAACACGCACTGGCGACGTCGCTCGGCGTGCGTCCGGTTGCCCAGCGCCAGAACCCGGCGGATGCCCACGCGCAGGAGAACCTGGCCGATGCCGAGCGCCGCCATGCTGCGGGCCTGATGCGGATCAACCATACGGGCGAGGTCTGCGCCCAGGCGCTGTATCTGGGACAAGCGGCCGTCGCACGCGATGCCGCCACACGGGAGCAATTGCTCCACGCAGCCCAGGAAGAAACCGACCATCTGGCCTGGTGCCATGAACGCCTGGACGAGCTCGACAGCCGCCCCAGTCTGCTCAACCCGCTCTGGTACGCCGGCAGCTATGCCATCGGCGTGGCGGCCGGCCTTCGTGGCGATGGATGGAACCTGGGGTTCGTGGTCGAGACCGAGCGCCAGGTCGAAGCCCACCTGGACGAACACCTCGAGTCGAAGGGTTTGCCGGAGAGCGATGCCCGCAGTCGCGCCATCGTCAGCGCGATGAAGGCCGACGAAGCGCGCCACGCGGACGCGGCGCAGGCCGCCGGTGCGCGCCTGCTGCCCTTCCCGATTCCAACCCTCATGCGCGCCGCGTCGCGCGCGATGAAACTGGTGGCCTACCGCCTTTGAGTGGCGAGGCAGGCCGCACCGCTAGGGCGTGCAGCTTTCGAATCCGGATCGGAAGCCCAGCGGCTCCGCAGCCGTCGTCACGGAAAACGCGGCGCTGTTCTCGGCGGTCATTCCGCTGGCAGAGGCCTGCAACTGCACCCCGCTGCCCACGCCGAACAGGCGCAACGCCGGGAACGTGGCAACCCCGTTGACCACCGCCACGGCGCGCCCGCCACTGAGGCCGGCGGCGAGGCAGGAGGTTCGCCGCAGTTGCACCTGGGTGGCGTTGTCAGTCGCCACCAGATTGCCGTTGCTGTCCTCCACACGCACCGTCACGGCGGGCGCGATGACCTGGCCGGCGACGACGGTGGAGGGCTGCACGCCGAAGCGCAGTCGCGCAGGCGGTCCCGTCGTGACATTGAACGAGGCACTGTTGGCGGTGACGCCGGAGATACTGGCCCGCAAGGTGTAGCCGGTACCGCCCTGGCTGATCTTCACGGCGCTCCAGGTTGCAACCCCGTCAACCAGGGCTGCGGCGCCAGCGCCGCTAAGTACTGCCGCGCCGCCGCTTGGATCGTTCGCAAACGCCAGGCTGACTTCCTCGGATGGCCCGACCGCCACCACCTGGTTTTCATCGTCGAGCACACGCACGCGGATCGCCGGCGTGATGTTCTGGTTGACCAGCACAGACGTCGGCTGCTGCAGGAAACCCAGGGCACTTTCGCGCTGGAAACGCAGGCGGCCGTTGCCGTACTGGTAGTCCTTCCCGGCGGTGCCCAGGTCGTTCGAACCGGTAGCGGCAACCGTGCGCAGCGGGGCAATGATGCTGCTCTGCAACTGGGCCGCAGTCGTCGGGATGCCATTGCGCTCCATCAGCAGCGCGGCCATTCCCGCCGCATGCGGCGCCGCGGCCGAGGTGCCCAGGAAGCTGGTGACCGGCGGCGGCGAGGTTCCGCCATTTCCGTAGGTCACGGTACTGACGTTGTCGTAGCTGGCCAGGTCCGGCTTCAGGTTCGAATCAGTGCCGGGCGCCGAGCCGGGCAGCCCGCCGCCGGTTGCCAGCACCGGGCCTTCGGAGCTGAATCCCTCCTGCGGCGTGGCCGAAGTATTCGCCACGTCGATCGCCGCAACGCTCAGCACGTTCGGCGAATCGGCCGGAAAGTTGAGCGAACGCGCTGTCACCCGTTCGGTCAGGTCGTGACTGGAGAAGACTTCGAGGTTGTCCACCGCCGTGGTGCCGGTGACGCGCACGATCACCGCGCCGTAGACCGCACTGTTGGCAGCGCAGCCGGAACCGCTGGTGCTGCCACTGGCCGTGAACTGGAGCCATTCCTGCGGCTTGTGGGCGGCGCCGCCGGACTGCAGCTGATTGGACTGGGCGACCGGGAGATCTTCCCAGGTCGTCGCGTTGATTCGGCGGTAGAGATAGAGGTCGAAATCGTGCGTGCTGCCCGCGGCGTTCCAGTCATTCCAGAACATATCCAGCTGAATCACCTGCCCCGCCGGAATGCAGTTGTTGGCGGGCCCGGCCTGCAGGACATTGAATACGGTGCTGCCATTCCAGGTATGCCGCCCCAGGCCACCGGGGGCCAGCGTGAACAGGCCATCCCAATGCTTCAGGCGTGAGTTGCCTGCCGCATTCACGACCAGCACACCGCGATTGCGCGCCCAACCGGCCGCCTCCGCGATCGAGCCCGGCAATGCGCTGCCATCGCCCTTGCCGTCGCGCACCGCAGCCAGCGAGGCACTGATGATGTGGGCCTGGACCGGGCCGGCCACGCCGCCGGAGGCATTCAGCCCGGCTGCGTCCAGGATGGCGCGGCGCCAGTCACCCACAGTAGCAGTGTCATAGACGCGGTAACTGGCACCGGGCGCGACGTCGTAGAGGATCTCCGTCACCGCATTGCCGTGCTTCACCGCGGCGCAACCGAACGTGGTGCAGCCGGCGCTGCGGTAGGCCAGCTGGGCCAGGCGGGCGTTGGGCGGCCAGTCATTGCTCGTCTGCAGCTGGGTGATGTGACTGGCCGTGCTGTCGAAGCCGTCGATCACGGCAATTTTCACGCCGGCGCCAGTCAGCGCAGGCGTTGCGCCGTGCCACAGGTCAGCGCGGCCCGCAGCAATGCCCTGGCTGGTCTTGCTGCCGATCAGGTGCTGCACCAGGCGCGCGGGGTGGATGGCGGCGACGTCCGGATCGCCGGCGAGGTCGCGCAGGCGGTTTGCCGGCACCCAGGCTTCGGCACGCTCGGAGCCGAGCCGGTTGCGCAGCTCGCCGGCCGTACGGGCCAGCGCGGCATCGGCGGCCTCCGGCGGAAGGTCGGGCATGTATTCGATTTCGACGAGAATCCGGTCGCCGTCGCGCAGATCCACCGGCAAGGCATCCGACGTCGCGCGCGGCGCAGCGTCAGGCGCGACGGCGTGCCGCAGCTGCGCGTGCAGCTTGGCCTCGACCGGGTCGAGCCGCTTGTTGAACTGCGCCTGCTCCGCGGCCAGGGCTGCCGTGGTCGAACCCGCCGGCGGCTCCGTCGCGTGACTGACCGTTCCCGCCAGGATTCCCGCCGTTCCAACAACCAGACCCGCTCCACGCCGCCACATCGTCGCCGACTCCACATGCACCAGGGCGGGATCGTAGCGGGCCAGGCATGAAGGCGCTTGTGACCCGTTCAGCGGTTGGCGCTGCCACAATGAAAAACCCCGCGACCGTTGCCAATCGCGGGGTTTTGCAACATTACCGGCTGAAGCGGCTTTTTCAGGCCAGGTTGCGGCCGTGGAACAGCTCTTCGATCTCCAGCTTCAGGCGCTGCTCGATGCGCAGGCGCTCCTTGAAGGACAGATCCGACGCATTGGCTTCGAACAGGTAGGTGTCCAGGTCGAACTCCTTCACGTGCATCTTGGTGTGGAAGATGTTCTCCTGGTACACGTTCACATCGAACATTTCGTACTTCTGGCGGATGCCCTTGGCCAGATAGTCCTGGATCGAATTGATCTTGTGGTCGATGTAGTGCTTCTTGCCCTTCACGTCGCGGGTGAAGCCGCGCACGCGGTAGTCCATCGTGACGATGTCCGACTCAAAGCTCTCGATCAGGTAATTGAGGGCCTTGAGTGGCGAAATCACGCCACAGGTCGCCACGTCGATGTCCGCGCGGAAGGTCGCGATGCCGTTGTGCGGATGCGTTTCCGGGTAGGTGTGGACGGTGATGTGACTCTTGTCCAGATGCGCCACCACGGCGTCGGAGATGACATCCTTTCCGGCGGCCTTCTTGTCGATGACCGGTTGCTCGGAAATGAGGATGGTCACCGACGCCCCCTGGGGATCGTAATCCTGGCGCGCGATGTTCAGGATGTTGGCGCCGATGATCTCGGCGACATCCGACAGGATCTGCGTGAGTCGATCGGCGTCGTATTGCTCGTCGATATACTCGATATAGCGGTCGCGCTGTTCAGGCGTCACCGCATAGCAAATGTCATAAATGTTGAAGCTCAATGCCTTGGTCAGGTTGTTGAAACCCTGTAGCTTCAGGCGCGGCAGCGGCTTGACCACGGCGGATTACCTCGCATAGGCCGGGGTGGGGGGAGGGGGCGCGGATTATGGACCATTCGGGTCAAGGATTACACCGTGCATCTCCATCGCCTCCTCATCCTGTGCCCCGATGGCATAAGATTAGGCCCATGCCGGGATCCAGAGGGGGTGAACGGCACCAGCGCAGGCCCCGGAATCCGTGATTCCACCGGGTAGCGCCGGACTTCGCAAGGCTTTTTGAGCCGACGTACGAACTACTCGCCGCGGCATTGACCGCGGACCATCCATGCACGCCAAGGGCTCCGGGGAATGCAGAAAGTCGCCGATTTTCGTTACAACCTGCAACAAGCTGTTAACAAGGTACAGGCGCCGCCGATGCTGGTGCCGGACCGGGCCGCCATGGAACGGTTCCTCGGCCAGTGCCATCGCCGCCGGTATCCGAGCAAGACAGCCATCATCCGGCCCGGCGACTCGGCCAACATCCTGTACTACATCATTGATGGCTCGCTGACTGTCCTCACCGAGGACGAAGAAGGCCGCGAGCTCATCCTGGCCTATATCAACCGCGGCGAGTTCATCGGCGAGATGGGCCTGTTCGTCGAGACCCCGCGACGCGAAGTCATGGTGCGGTCGCGCACGCCGGTGGAACTGGCCGAGATCAGCTACGAGCGGCTGTTCCAGCTGTTCGAGACCTCGCTGTCCTCCGAATGCCCGAAGATCCTCTTCGCGATCGGTTCGCAGCTGTCCAACCGCCTGCTGCACACCTCGCGCAAGGTCAGCCGCCTGGCTTTCATGGACGTGACCAGCCGCGTCGCCAAGACCCTGATCGACCTGACCGAGGAACCCGATGCGATGACGCATCCCAAGGGCAGCCAGATCCGCATCTCGCGCCAGGAAATCAGCCGCATCGTCGGCTGCTCGCGCGAAATGGTCGGCCGCGTGCTCAAGCAGCTGGAAGACCAGGGCATGATCACCGTGTCCGGCAAGACCATCGTGGTGCTCGGCACCCGCTGAGACCCATCCGCCCCTCCCCGGACCGCCACAGCCCGGCGGTCCGCGGCCCCGGCCGATCAGGCCCAGCGGCGGACTTCGAACCGATCCCCCAGCACTTCCCTCACGGCGTCAATGTCGCGCGCGTCCGGATTGACCAGGATCGCCTGCCGTGCCGCGGCCAGCATGGGCAGGTCAGCACGCGAATCGCTGTAGGCCACGTCCCATGCGCTGATGCCGAGCGTTGCCAGGCGTTTCAGCTTGGCCTTGCCGTAGTTGTGGAAGGTCGGGCGCAGGCCGAACGGCCCCATCACGAAATCCGACCCGAGCGCCTGTACGTGCCCGAGCCCGAGGCCGACCAGGATCGCCTCCAGGCACGGTTGCAATGACCCGCTGACCACCAGCACGCGATCACCGGCCGCCAGATGGGCTGTCACGCAGGCCACCGCCTCGTGCACGGCGACGCCGGGCGATTGCGCCATGGTCTGCCCGAACCGGGTGACGTCCTCGATGAACGCGGCGTGCCGCATCCCGATGGTGGCCGCGCGGACGAACACCCGCGCCACCCAGAACTTTCCCGCAATCGTCCGCAGCAGCAGGGGCAGCGCCGGCAGAACGGGCAGCAGCGGCAGCAGTCGCCATGGCTGCCGGCGCAGGCGGGTGCGCAGGTAGGTTTCGAAGCTGTCCTGGCGGATCAGCACGCCGTCGAAGTCGAACAGGACGATGCGCGGGTTGTCCGCCGACGGCCCGGACGGCGGCGGGGATCCTTCAGGCATCAAACAGCCGCCGCAGTTCGGCGCCGGGATCAACCGCGCGCATGAACGCCTCGCCGACAAGGAAGGCGTGGATGGCGTTGGCGCGCAGACGCTGCACGTCTGCGGGCGCGAGCACGCCGCTCTCGGTCACCAGAAGGCGGTCTGGCGGAACGCGATCGCGCAGCGAAAGGGTGGTGTCCAGCGACACCTCGAACGTCCGCAGGTTGCGGTTGTTGATGCCGATCAGCGGCGCGGAGATGGCCAGCGCGCGATCCAGCTCCTCCGCATCGTGCACCTCGACCAGCACGTCCATGCCCAGCTCCAGCGCCAGCATGGAAAGCTCCGCCAGCGCGGCGTCGCCCAAGGCGGCCACGATCAGCAGGATGCAGTCCGCCCCCAGGACGCGCGCTTCATACACCTGGTAGGCATCGATGGTGAAATCCTTGCGCAGTACCGGCAGCGCACAGGCGGCCCGGGCCTGCTGCAGGTAGGCGTCGGCGCCCTGGAAGAAGTCGACGTCGGTCAGCACGGACAGGCACGCCGCGCCGCCGGCTTCGTAGCTACGGGCAATCTCGGCGGGATGAAAATCCGGACGGATCACGCCCTTGCTCGGACTCGCTTTCTTGATCTCGGCGATCACCGCCGGAGCACCGGCGGCGATGCGCGATTCCAGCGCGTCGCGAAATCCCCGCGCGGGCGGCGCGTCGGCCGCGCGCGCCGACAGCTCGCGCAGCGATACCGCGCTGCTGCGCGCGGCGATTTCTTCGGCCTTGCGCCGCAGGATCTTGGTCAGGATATCGCTCATGGGTTACCTGGTCGTTCGTGCAAGTGGATGTGCGCGCAGCGCCCTACCCGGCCAGGCGCTGCGTGGCAGCGACGAACTGGTCGAGCTTGGCGCGGGCCTCGCCGGTGACAATCGCCTCGTTGGCGACGGCAATGCCTTCGGCGATCGAGGCGGCCAGGTTGGCCGCGTACAGGGCGGCACCGGCGTTGAGCAGGACGATGTCGCGTGCGACGCCCGGCTGGTTGTCGAGCACCTCCAGCACGCGGGTACGCGATTCGTTCGCGTCAGCGACCGCCAGCTGGCGCGAGGACGCCATAGCAAAGCCGAATTCCTCCGGCTCGATCTCGTACTCGCGCACGACGCCGTCCTTGAGCTCGCCCACCAGGGTGGCGCCGCCCAGGGAAATTTCGTCCAGGCCATCCTTGCCGTGCACCACCAGCGCATGCTGCGCGCCCAGTTCCTGCAGGACGCGGATCTGGATGCCGACGAGGTCCGCATGGAATACGCCCATCAGGATGTTCGGCGCATTCGCCGGATTCGTCAGCGGGCCGAGTATGTTGAACAAGGTTCGAACGCCCATCTCCTTGCGCACCGGCGCGACCACGCGCATGGCCGGATGATGGTTGGGGGCGAACATGAAGCCGATCCGCGTTTCCGCCAGACACTCGGCGACACGCTCGGCATCCAGGTCGATGCGGGCACCAAGCGCTTCGAGCACATCGGCACTGCCGGACTTGGACGACACGCTGCGATTGCCGTGCTTGGCGACATTCACGCCGGACGCCGCCACCACGAACATTGCCGCGGTCGAGATATTGAAGCTGTTGGCGCTGTCGCCGCCGGTACCGACAATATCCACAAAGTGCGGATAGGCCGGCGCGACCACCGGCGTGGCCATCTCGCGCATCACCCGCGCGGCGGCGGCGATCTCGCCGACGGTTTCCTTCTTCACGCGCAGGCCGGTGATGATGGCGGCTACCATCGTGGGCGATACGCTGCCGCTCATGATCTGGCGCATCAGATCCACCATCTCGTCGTGGAAGATCTCGCGGTGTTCAATCGTGCGCTGTAGCGCCTGTTGCGGGGTGATCGGCACGGCTCGCCTCCGACGGTATCGAATGGACGATGATAAGCCCTTGATGCGCAAAGGTCAGCTCAGGCAAATGCATAAGGCCACGCCGGCAATCCGGCTTGGTGGATGGGCCGTACCGGGCGGTGGCCAGAGGTATGTCAACCTGCCCGGTCGTCAGCGGAACCGGATTGCTATTTCATTCGTAGCAAACGGATCACGACAGCGCGCGGCGCCGCACGGCAGCCTGGACGGCATCGGCCAGGCTGCGCAGGCGTTCGCGTACGCCGGCATCGAGCCGGCACTCGGCCAGCACGTAGAACGCAGTGCGCAGCACTTCCCGCCAGCGCGGCTGGCGCGGCAGGCGTGCCAGCGTCAGATAGCGTTCCATCGCCCGCACGCGCAGCCGGCCGTCGTCGACCGTCACGCGCCAGACCCGGCTCTTCTCGGCCAGGTCGATGCGTGTCTTGCCCGTGGACTCCTCCCAGGCCGACACGGCACAGACCATCAGCTCGACCAGTTCACGCCGGAAACCATCGGCGCCGCTGTCGTCGAGGGCGTCGTCCGTGGTATCGCCGGCCGACGCAAACGGTTCCACGTCCGCCGCGATACGCAGCAGCGCCGTGTCCACCTGCAGCGCCACGCTGGCGACGCCCAGGGCCGATTCGGGATCGTCCGGCAGGGTGTCGTAAATCGTCGCGTCTTTCACAGCGGCGCCCTGCGGACCGGGCAGCCAGGTCACCACGGCCATGCCTTCCACCGCGTCCGCCGCTGCCAGGCGCACCCGGTGCATCACGGTACCGCCGCGCACCGTGAGGCTGACATCCGCCGGCCCTTCGCCCTCGTCGATACGGCCCAGGGCCTGTTCCAGCTGGCGGCGCGAGTCGGCATCGAGCAGATCCGCCAGGGTGCAGCCGATCACCGGGCCGGCCGGCGACAACAGCGCTGTCGCCGCCGTGTTCGCGGCAATGACCGCGCCGCCCGCATCCAGCGCCAGCAGCGCGGTGGCACCGCGATCGAGCAGCGACTGCACGCGACGCCGATCCAGTTCGAGTGCCGCCGCCGCCTCCCGGTAATGCGCCGCCTCGGCAGCCAGGACGGCTTCGCGCCGCGCCGCCGCAAGCCGCGACCGTTCGCGGTACCGGTACACGCCGAATGCCACCACGATAAATCCCAGCGCGGACAGGCTTGCCGTCAGCCACAGCTGCGCGGTGCGCTGGCGCAGACGCGATTCGCGCAGATGCGATTCCGCCGCCAGCGTGGCCAGCGCCCGCTCCTTTTCCGCCACTTCAAAACGGACGCGCAACTGCTCCAGGCGACGGTCGTGCTCGGCATCGCGGCGGGCGGCATCCGCGGCCTGGTAGGCCAGGGCCCGCGCATAGGCAGCCTGGTAGTCGCCGGCCGCCGCAGCGGCCTTTGCCTCCAGGGAAAGCAGGCTCGCCCGTTCCGGGGCATCGGGCGGTAACGCGGCCAGGGTGGCTGCCAGGCGCGCGGCGGCAGACGGGGCATCGCCCGTAGCCAGTGCCAGGCGTGCCTGTTCCTGCGCCAGGCCCGCGTTCACGCCAATGCCCAGCGTCACGGCCAGCCGTTCACTCGCCGCCAGCGACTCACGCGCGGCCGGCAGGTCGCCGGTGTCGAGCGCCAGTCGTGCCAGGGCGATACCCACCCGCAGTTCGTCCGCACGGGCCTGCTTCTGGCGGAACGTTCCCAGGGCGCGATCCAGGTGGCGTTTCGCCGCGGGATGATCCCCGGCGTCCATTGCGCTGGCAGCCAGGCCTTCCAGCGTATGGGCGATATCCAATGCGCGGCCGTGCGCCTCGTGGTCCGCGAGGGCTTCCTGATAGCGCGCGGCGGCCGAGGCCGGGTCGCCCAGGTCGCGGTAGAGATCGCCCAGATTGTTGAGCACGGGACCGAGCTGTTCGCTGCCCAGCTGGCGTTGCAGATCCAGGCTGGTCAGGTAGGCCTGCAGGGCTTCCCGGTAGCTGCCAAGGCGACGCAAGGCATTGCCTTCGTCATTCCAGGACTGGGCCTGGGCCTTGGTGTCACCGATCGCCACGGCCATCTCGCGCGCCTGGCGAAACTGCGCCAGTGCGTCGCCGACGGCGTCCTGGCGGTAAGCGAGGATGCCGCGCCGGCGGGCGACCCGATACGCCTGCATGCCCGCAGGCGGCTGCACGGCGCGCTCGGCCTGATCCAGCAACCGGCGGGCGGCGCCGAAGTCGCCCAGCGCCAGTTCCGCATCGACCTGGCGCAACAGCACTTCGTCGGCCGTGGACCGGTCGCCGGCCGCTACGGCCGCGGTGTAAGCCGCCTGGCAGGCCTGCACCGCCTGGGCCGGTTGCTGCTGGCGGTCACGGCAGGTCTGTGCCACATCCGGTGCGGCACCGGCGAGGGCGAATGCCGCCCAGAGCAGGGGCGCGGCCATCATGGCCATCTCCGTGTTGCCCGGCTCCGTACCAATCTCGATTGCCGCATTCCGCGACGTCTCCCGCGCGAGTCAATCGCGCCAGTGTGCCAGCGACCCACGGGACGGTGCATGCCGGCCGGCACGCGCTACCGTGCGCCGCGCACGGCTCAGCGCCGCGCCATCGGTGCCCGCGACGCCACCGATTCGCGCGGCATGCCGCTCAGATGCAGCACGAATTCGACGCCATCACCGCCCGGAAGGTTGTGTGCCGAGGCCTTGCCACCATGCCGCTCGGCCACCAGCCGCACGACGTACAGTCCCAGGCCCAGGTGCGGCACGTCGCCCCGCCCGGCGCCATCGCGCAGGCTGACCAGCGAATCGAACAGACGCCCGTGCATGGCCGCCGGCAGGAGTGGCCCCTGGTTGGCCACGCTCAGCACCATACCGGTGGCGTCCGGTTCGAGGCCGATGCGGATCCAGCCGTGCTCCGGCGTGAACGAGCGCGCGTTGTCGAACAGCTTGTCCAGGGCCTGGGCAATCAGTTCCGGCGCGCCGTGCATCGGCATCAGCTGGTCGGGGACGTTGATGATGATGTCGCGCGGCGCAGCCAGCGCGCGATAGGACTCCGCGCAGCCGCGCGCCACTTCGGAGAGGTCGAAATCCTCGGCATCGGCCGACGCGATCGCACGTTCCATGCGGCTGGCCTCGCTCATCGCCCGCACGATGGCGACCAGGCGATCAATACCGTCGCGCGCGCGGCCGACGTAGGCACGGGCTTCCGACGAGATCGGCTGGTGTTCGAGGTTGTCCAGCGAGGATTTGACGATCGCGAGCGGCGTATGGAGTTCGTGGGAAAGCTTGGAGGCCAGGGTGCGCAGGTAGTCGGTATAGGCGGCGATCGCGTCGAGCAGCTGCTGGAAGCTGCGGGCCAGGTCGCCCAGTTCGTCCTTGCTGTCGGTCAGCGGGACGCGGCCTTCCAGGCGTCCATCCGCTGCTGTCGCGCGCTCGGCGCCATCGCGCAGGCGTCGGATCCGCACCGACAGCCAGGTCGCGAACGCGAACAACACGCCAGCCGCCAACGCGAGCACGCCAAGGCTGACCAGCCCGAGCCGCTTGAGCGCCGCATCGGTCAGCAGTGGCAATGCCGTGTTGGTCTGTTCCAGCAGCACGGCACCACGGGTCTCGCGGTCGACGATCAGCGGAACGGCCGCAACCAGAACAACGTCACCGGGCGATGAACCGGCGCGCCAGGTGGCCGCCGGCACGCCCGACAGCGCCTGGAGCGATTCGGCCGCGTCCAGGCGGGCCTGGCTCTGCGCCAGCGCCGGGGTGCCCTGCAGCGCCGGTGCGATCAGCCAGCGGTAGGCCCAGCGCGCCAGCCAGGATGGCGCCTCGGTTTCGCCGCGCGGCTGCACCTGCGCCACTGCGCCGCTTTCGGCAACGAGCCAGCCATCGCCGCTGATCAGGCGCACGCGGGTGGATTCGGGAGCGAACTGTTCCAGTTCGCGGGCCAGCGACGTGGAGTAATGCAGCAAGGTCATCGGTTCGCTGCCCGCGATGGCGTCGGGTTCGCCGGTATCGACCAGCTTGAGCGACAGCGTATCCGGCGCCTGGCTGGTCGGCACGCGGAATTCGATCCGATAGCCGGCGGCGTCTTCCTGCCACTCACCGGTGATCGTCAGCGGCAATGGCCCGCCTTCCATGCCGCTGGGCAACGCTTCAAAAGGACCGGGCGCGGCGCTGGCCAGCCAATAGCGGCGCGTAAAGCCGGCGCGGGAGAACTCCAGTTCCAGCCGGTCGGCGCGGGCGGCCTGCGGATCATGCGCATCGGCACGCTGGCGGGTGCGGTCGCGCACCTCGACGAAGCCGTGCAGCCATTGCGCATCTTTGCCAAGTACCATTTTCACTTTCTGAGCATCGGTTGCCGGACCGAGCGCCTGGAAATACGGACGCACGGTGGACCAGTCGTCACCGTAACCGTCGATGGCAATCGGAACCGTCAGGTCATGCACGTACACCGCCGATCCCGGCGGCGGCAATGCCGCGTTGATCGCAACGAGGCTGCGCGACAGCGCCTTGCCCGAGGCGATCAGCGTCTGCTCCTGGCCCTGGCGCAGGAGCACTTCCATCTGCCGTACGAACTGCCAACCGGCCCAGGGCAAGGCCAGCATCGACAGGGCGACGAGCAGCAATTTCTGACGTAGAGACATGAGACCTGCACCGGCAGAGCGCACCGCAGCCGGCGCGGGAAACAGGCTGGGAACCGTTACGGCTTCCAGCGATAGCCGACGCCATGGACGGTTTCGATGCCGTCGAAGGCCGCGTCGATGGCGAGGAACTTCTTGCGGATGCGCTTGATGTGCGAGGTGATGGTGGCATCGTCGACCACCACCTGGGCCTCCCGCATGAGCTGGTCGCGGTTTTTCACGTGACCGGGGAAACGCACCATCGTGTGCACCATCCAGAACTCGGTCACCGTCAACGGCACCTCCTCGCCGTTCCAGGTGATGCGCATGCGTTCCTGCTCCAGCTTGAGCGGGCCATGCTCGATCACGCTCTCGGCATCGGCCGGCTTGCGCAGGGCGTCCATGCGGCGGAACAAGGCGTTGATGCGTGCGGCGAGCTGATGCAGCGAGACATCCTTGGTGAGGTAGTCGTCGGCGCCCAGGCGCAGGCCGGAGATGACGTCCAGGTCCGAGTCACGGGCAGTCAGGAACAGGATCGGCAGCGCCGCGGCGCGCGACCGCAGGCCGCGGCACAGGTCGAAGCCACCCTCGGGCTCATCGCCCAGGCCCACGTCGATGATCACCAGCTCCGGCAGCCGCATGGCAAATGCCGCCTCCGCCTCCGGACGCGAGGCATAGCCGCGTACCTCGTAGCCGAAACGGGTCAGCGCCTCGACGTAGTTCGCACGGATCAGTGGTTCGTCTTCGACAATGGCGATACTGCGGGGCATGGCGTCGCTACTCGGCGGCGGAGATTGGGGCGGACTTTATCGACGGGACTCCGCCCCCCGCAACGCCGGACGCGCACTTGCCCGTGAATTGCCAGATCTGGTCGGTACAAAGGCGCATCCCGGCAGCAGCGTGACCCGCTGTACCGGTTGGAATGGACCTGCCACCACACTGACGAGGACCCCAATGAGCAATGCGCCCCGCCCGGAACCGAATGCCGAACTCACAGCGGGTTTCGAACCGCTTCGGGTCCTTTTCGCGCTGGGGGCCTTGCTGTTGGGATTCGTGGTCGCGGCCCAGGGCTTCTGAGCCCGGGCCCGCGGTGGCAAACCCTCCTGCCCCAACCGCACCCGAGACCCTTCATGGACGCCTGCCTGCCGGCTGATTTCCGTATTGTTCCCTGTGATGAACCGATCGACTGCAGCGCTACCGGCGCATGTGGTCGCATCGCCGATGACGAGAGCGACTGGCTGGGCGGCGAAGCCCTCGTTTCGCCATTGCCGCTTAAGGAAATGCAGCGCCACGCGCGCCGCCGGCCGCGCACTCCGGTCGAAGACGACCCCACATGGAACGTCTTCTGACAAACACCGCCGTCGCAGCCCTCTGATGTGGCGACGACCGCCTCAGGCGGTCGTCGCAAGGGCACCGTCGATGGCCGCACGCATGTCGCGCACGACGGCCGCATAGTCGGGCTTGCCGAAGATCGCCGAACCGGCCACGAACGTATCCGCGCCGGCCGCTGCGATCTCGCCGATATTTTCCGGTTTTACACCACCGTCGATTTCCAGCCGGATCGCCCGTCCACTGCGATCGATGCGTTCGCGCACCTGGCGCAGCTTCTCCAGCGCCGACGGAATGAAGCTCTGCCCGCCAAAACCGGGATTGACCGACATGATGAGGATCAGGTCCAGCTGGTCGAGCACGTAGTCGAGGTAGTGGAGCGGCGTCGCCGGGTTGAACACCAGGCCCGGCTTGCACCCGCTGGCACGGATCAGCTGGATGGTGCGGTCGATGTGCTCGGACGCTTCCGGATGGAAGCTGATGTAGGTGGCGCCGGCCTTGGCGAAGTCCGGGATGATGCGGTCGACGGGCTTGACCATCAGGTGCACGTCGATCGGCGCTTTCACGCCGTGCTTGCGCAGGGCTTCGCACACCAGCGGGCCGATGGTCAGGTTCGGCACGTAGTGATTATCCATCACGTCGAAATGCACCCAGTCCGCGCCCGCGGCGATGACGGCATCCACCTCGGCGCCCAGGCGGGCGAAGTCGGCGGAAAGGATGGAAGGAGCGATGACGGCAGGCTGGCGGGACATAGGTAACTCACTGTGATGGGCCGGCGTCGTGCCGGTCAGACGAAGCCGCGCGCGGATTTTATCCGCTCGTAGGCCGTGTTGATCTCGCGCGCGCGCTCCTCGGCGCGGCGGCGCAGGGCGTCGGGTACGTCGCCCAGTTTGTCCGGATGATGCTGGCTGATCAGCTTGCGGTAGGCACGCTTGATGGCGCGGTTGTCCGCATCGGCGGCGATGCCCAGCACCGTGTAGGGATCCGGGCTGTCGACCGGCGGCGGTGGACGCGCGTGGTTGCCAGATCCCGCACCGGCATGGCCCTGGCCCGCCTGCCAGCGCCGTCCGCGCATGGCGGCGAGCGAGGCCAGCTCGCGGTCGTCGATGCCCAGCGCCTGGGTCAGCGCGCGCAGCACGGCCATGCGCGCCGCAGCCGTGCCACCCTCGGCGTAGACCACGTCCAGCAGCACGTCGATCAGGATGTAGGCGTGGTCGCGACGGCCGCCACACCAGGTCTTCAGGTCCGCAATCGCGACATGGATGGCAAAGCCGGACTGCTTGCCCGCATTGAACCGCGCGATGGCTTCGCGTCGCTGGGCCGGATCCAGGCAAAGCCGGCGCATGAGGTGTTCGGTGGCGTCGATTTCCGCCTGCGACACGGCACCGTCCGCCTTGGCCATGGCGCCGATCAGGCCAAACAGGGGATCGAGGAAATTGATGTGCCGCGCGGTCTTGAACGGCCGCAGGAATTGCCCGATCAGATGGCCGGCGATCAATCCGAGAATGAGCCCAGGCACCCCGCGGATCGACAGCAGGCCCAGCACGGCACCGACCAGCGGCCCGATCCAGATCATGGACGCGGCGGCCGCGCGGCATACCAGGCCGCCAGGGCATCCAGTTCGGACGGCGTCAATGCACCGACTGCGGCACGCATCACGGCGACGTCGCGCTGGCCGCTGCGGTACGCGGCCAGGGCGGTCTTGAGGTATTCCAGGTCCTGCCCGGCCAGGTGAGGCGTACCGGACTGGGTCGAACGACCGTCCTCGCCATGGCAGGACGCGCACAGGCCCAGGCGTGCCGGCCGGGGAACCTCGTCGGCCTGGGCCGTCGCGGCGCAGGTACCAAACACCGCAAGAGCCACCAGGAAAATCGGTCGCATGGGAAGACAGGAGGCGGAAACAGCGGCCGATTCTAGCAGCGGACGCATCGGCCCGGCCGCCCGCATGCACGCGCAGGTACGGCGCGACGCCGTGGGCGCTCCCGGATCGACCCGCTAGAATAGGCGGCTGTGCAGTCTGCCCACGCGGTGCGTCCCCGCCCCGCGGGCGGCTGCGGCCGGCGACCTCGTTCCCGGCCTCCCGACTGTCCTCGTGGAGTTTCGAGCGTGCCTACCACCCTGCGTGAATCCCAGCTTCCGGGTCTGAACCTCGTCCACCGCGGCAAGGTGCGCGATGTCTACGCGTTGTCTGCCGCGGAACTGCTGATCGTCGCCAGCGACCGGCTGAGCGCCTTTGACGTCGTCCTGCCCGATCCCATTCCCGGCAAGGGTGAGATGCTCTGCCAGATCTCCAACTTCTGGTTCGACAAGACGGCACACCTGGTTCCCAATCACCTCACGCACAAGCCGGTGGAGACGGTCCTGCCGCCGGGCACGGATGCGTCGCTGTATATCCGCCGCAGCGTCATCACCAAGCGCCTCAAGCCGGTGCCGGTCGAGGCGATTGCCCGCGGTTATCTGATCGGCTCGGGCTGGAAGGATTACACGGCTACCGGCCAGCTCTGCGGGATCCGACTGCCCGAAGGCCTGCGCCAGGCCGAGCAGCTGCCGGAGCCGATCTTTACGCCGTCCACCAAGGCCGCGGTCGGCGACCATGACGAGAACATCGGCTTCGACCAGCTCGTCACCCGCATCGGCGGCCCGCTGGCCGAACAAGTACGCGAAGCCACATTGTCCATTTATGGCTGGGCGGCCCGCTTCGCGGCCGAGCGCGGCATCATCATCGCCGACACCAAGTTCGAGTTCGGTACGGACGAGAACGGCACGCTCTATGTGATGGACGAAATGCTGACGCCGGATTCTTCCCGGTTCTGGCCGGCCGAGGATTACCGGGTCGGCATCAGCCCGCCCAGCTACGACAAGCAGTACGTGCGCGATTACCTGGAAACGCTGGGCTGGAACAAGACGCCGCCGGGCCCGAGCGTGCCCGCCGAAGTCATCGCGGCTACCGCCTCCAAGTACGCCGAAGCCCTCAAGCGACTGGCCGACATCACCCTCGACTGAGCGCGGACGGTGCCAGGCACCGTCCGGACCCATCGGACGCCCGCGACATGCGCTGGCGTCCGGATCGCGCTAAGCTGGCCTTCCGTCGCACCCTGAGGCGTGCCATGACCGACACTGCCGCCGCGTCCGCCGATTCCCGCCGCGAAGTTGACCGCTGGCTCGGCAACTACGCCGAGGATCACCGCGACCCGACCAATATTCTTATTCACTGGGTCTGCGTGCCGCTGATCCTGTGGACCGTCATCGCGTTTCTCTGGATCATCCCGGTGCCCCCGGCGCTGGGTCGACAGGGATTCTGGGCAGCCGCCGGCATGTTCTTCGCCTTCGCCTTCTATATGCGGCTGTCACGCGTGCTGGCGCTGTCCATGGCCGCCGTGTTCATCGCGATGGCACTGCTCACCGAAGGGCTTTACCGGGTGCTGGGGCCGCAGAACCTGCTATACCTCGCCATCGGCGTGTTCGTTGTCGCATGGGTGGCGCAATTCGTCGGCCACAAGATCGAGGGCAAGCGGCCGTCGTTCTTCACGGACCTGGCCTACCTGCTGATCGGACCGGCCTGGATCACGGCAAAGGTGCTCCGCCGGATGGGCATCAATTACTAGCCCGACGCACGCGCAACCCCACAAACGCAAAGGCCACCGCGAACCGGTGGCCTTCTGTTTTGCGCCGGCGGCTCGCCGGTGGTCTGTCAGCGACTTTCGTCGATGGATTCGACCTTGCCGTTCTTGATCACGACGGTCAGCGTCTTGCCGTCGCGGGAATACTGCCAGCGCTCACCTTCCCTGCCGCCTTCCTTGGTTTCGATCGGATCCTTGATCGCCGGCTGGCCGGCCAGTTCGATCAGTTTTGCGCTGGAATCACCGACCGCGAGGACGCGACTGCCGAAACGCAAGGTATCCAGCGCCATTGCGGAAAACGGCAGGAGGAGGGCGGAAAGGACGACGAGGCGACGCATGACGGCTCCGGGCGGGGAGAAAGGGAAGGGGTCGGCGCGACAGTAGGTCCACGTCGCTGAACGCCAGCTGGCGCCCGGCCCGAATCCTACACGGCTGGGTGGCAACGGGGAGGGCTTGTGCCCTCCCCGTCGGCGCCTCAGGCGGACTTCTCGAACGGTCGCAGCAACCAGCGGCACAGCGCCGGCAGGAAAATCAGCGCCGCGAACATGTTCACCACGAACATGAAGGTCAGCATCAGGCCCATGTCGGCCTGGAATTTCAGCTCGGAGAAGATCCACATCGCCACACCCACTGCCAGCGTCAGCGCGGTATAGAAGATGGCGATACCCGTGGTCTTGAGCGCCCCGAAATAGGCCTGTGTCAACGAATTGCCCATCTGCATCGATTCGCGCATGCGGGCAAAAATATAGATCGCATAGTCCACGCCGATACCGACACCCAGCGCAACGACCGTCAGCGTGTTCACCTTGAGGCCGATATCCAGCTTGACCATCAGCGCGTGGCCGAGCTCGGTCACCAGCACCAAGGGCAACACGATGCACAACGCGGCCAGCGGATTGCGGAAGCTCAACAGGCACATCACGAAGACAGCGCCGTAAAGCAGGTAGAGCATTACCGCGTCGACCTCGCGCACCTTGTCGTTGATGGCCGCCAGGACACCGACGTTGCCGGTGGCAAGACGCAGGTTCAGCGCATCACTGTGGAACTCCTTGCCGTTCTCCTGGGCCAGTTTCGCCTGGGCCGAGAGCTCATTGACCAGGTTCACGTTGCCGCCCGACCACACGCCGTTCTTCTCGCGGAACTCCTTCACCGCCGCGACGACGCGGTCGATGGTGGTGGCCCGGTGGTCGCTCAGGAACATCATGACCGGCATCGCGCTGCAATCATTGTTGAGCAGGCCCGAGTCCGTCTCGAATCCCTGCGTGGCCACGCGCAGCGTATCCGGGTCGCGTGGCAGCGCGCGCCAGCGCAGATTGCCTTCGTTCCAGCCGGCATTGACGATCTTGGCCGCCATGGGCAGCGTCATCACCTGTTCCACGCCTTCCACATTGCGCATCGACCAGGCAAAGCGGTCGATCGTTTCCATGACCGGATAGCTCGTGGTGCAGGCCGAGGGCTGCGCTTCGGCGATGACGTTGAGCATGTCCACGCCTAGCGAGAACTTTTCACTGATCAGCACGGCGTCCTGGTTGTAGCGCGCCTGGGGCCGCAGCTCGGCCACGCCCTTCTCGGCGTCGCCGATCATCACGTGGCTGCCGTACTGCTTGGCGACGAACCAGATGCCGACGCCGGCAAGGATGATGACCGCCGCCGGAATCGGACGCGCGAACTTCGCCAGCAGCGCCCAGATCTTGTCGAACTGGGTCAGCTGGCGGAGGCGGTATTCGCGCTTGCCCATCAGGTTGCGCAGCTTGCAGTAGGAGAGCAGGACCGGCAGCAGCACCAGATCGGTCAGGATCGTGATCGCTACGCCAACAGTAGCAGTGATGGCCAGTTCGAAAATGATCTGGATCGGGATGATCAGGATCGTGGCGAAACCGATGCAGCCGGCGATCAGGGCGACCGAGCCGGGCACAAGCAGCATCCGGAACGCCAGCCGTGCGGCCGTCTCCGCATCGACGCCCTTGCGTGAACGCAGCTCTTCGACCGTCCCCTCTTCCAGCCCACCGAAGAAGATCTCGCCGCGGAAGCGATTGATCATCTGCTCACCGTGGCTGACCGCAATCGCAAAGATCAGGAACGGCGTGAGCATGTTCATCGGGTCGATGCCAAAGCCCAGCAGACGCAGCGCGCCGAGCATCCACAGCACCGCGATCAGCGCGCAAAGAACCGTCAGCGTGGCGAGCTTGACCGACGAGGAATACAGGAACAGCAGGATCCAGGTGAAGGCGATGGTGACGAAGAAGAACAGGATCACCGAGCGCGCACCGTCGCTGATATCCCCCACCATCTTGGCGAAACCGATGATATGGACCGAGGTGGTTTCGTTCTCGTACTTGGCGCGGATCGCCTCCAGCTGGGCAGCGACCTTCTGGTAGTCGAGCTTGATCTGGCCGGCGCCGCCTTCGGGAACGAGTTCCGCCCAGACCATGGCGCCGGAGAAGTCCCTGGCAACCAGACGGCCGACGATGTTGGCCTTCTCGATGTTGGCGCGGATGGTGGCGAACTGGTCCTGCGAAGGCTGGAAGTTCTCCAGGTTCGGCGTGAAGTCCTGGGGAATCACGTTGCCGCCGGCGAAACCGTCCTCCACCACTTCGACGAACCGGACGTTCGGCGTGAAGATGCTGCGGATGCGGGCTTCGTCGACATTCTCGACGCCCTTCACGTCCTGCGTGATCTTCTCCATCGTCTGCATGAACGGCAGGTTGAAGATGTCGCCGTTCTTGTCCATCACTGCAATCAGGATGCGGTTGGCGCCGCCGAACTCCTTCTCGTAGTCGAGAAAGGTCTGCATGTATTCGTGCGCCAGCGGGATCTGCTTCTTGAATCCGGCATCCACGCGCAGCTGGGAGGCGAACCATCCCATCGCCACGGTGACCAGCGCGAACAGCGCAAGGACGACCATCCGGTTGCCGAAGATCAGGCGCTCGGCAAACCGATGGAACGCGCTGGGGTTATCTACCGCCTTGATGGAGCCCGCCATGTCTTGCCCTCGGATTTCGTTCTTGCCGTGCGCACCGCCGGATCGCTCACGGACGGGCGCTGCTGTTCGTCCTTCCCGGCGCCGCCCCGGCGGGCGCCGTCGTGTCCGTCACTGCCGCGGCTGGAATCGGCCGATGCCGTTCTCGCCCGCGACGACGAATGCCGTGCCGCCTTCCACCGGCAACGTCGCCGACAGCGCGCCGGCCGGTTGCACGGTTCCCTCGCGGAACGGCTCGTTGGCCGAGCGGCGCACCAGTACCAGGCCGTTCGCACCGACCAGGGCGACACCACCGCCAGCCAGCTTCGCACCGCCCAGCAGGGTCAGCTCGGTATTGGTCGAAAGCTCTTTCCAGGTATCGCCGAGATTGTCGGTTTCGAATGCGTGACCGCGCAGACCGAACACGATGGCACGCTGGCCTTCAAAGCCGACGGCGCCGAACATCGAACCGTCGTAGGGCAGCTTGGTGCGCTGCCAGGTCTGTCCACCGTCGCGCGAGCGCAGCAGGCTGCCGCGCTCGCCGGCGATCAGGAGTGAGCCGTCGCTGGTACGGGCGATGGCGTTGAAGTGCGGCTCGCCCTCTTCTTCGATCTTCAGTTCCTCGCGCGAAAAGGTCCACTTGTCGCGGGGTTTTCCATCGCCTGCGGCTTCCGCACTGTCCGCCGGCGCCGCACCGTTATTCAGAATATCGCGCGGGTTCCAGGTCTTTCCGCCGTCGGCAGTCTCCAGGTACAAGCTGTACGCGCCGACAGCGATGCCGTTGTTTTCATCAAGGAACAGCACGTCAAGCAAGGGTGCCCCATGGCGCGCGTCGTCCGCAGGGGTGTCATCCGTGGGTGCGGTCCAAGGGTCCTTGCGCTGCAGTGTCCAGTGGTCGCCAGCATCATTGCTGTGGAGGATCACGCCATCGCGGCCGACCGCCCAGAGCCGTGATCCCGCCGCCGCCACCGCTGTCAACGTGGACTGCGTCGGCACGTCGGCGACCTGGGTCCACTGCGTGCGATCCTGGGAGACGAGGATGATGCCACGCTCACCCACCGCGATGGCGCGATTGCCGGCTTCCGCCATGTCCAGCAGCAGCGCCTGTGCCGACAGGCGCATCGGCTCGGCCGGAACATCCACCGGATCTTTCCAGGGCTTGGACGCGGCGTTCGCAGGGGGCGCAGGCGTCGCGGGCGCGACGGATTCCGCCGGCACCGCTTGCGCAGCCGATGCGGGAGCAGGTTCGTCGGCGGCATACGCCGTCCACGCGACCGCTACCGCCAACAAACCCACGCCCAGGCCGAAGCGAACGCGGGAAGAACCGGTAACCAGCAAACGTCCCATCTCGATACCCCTGTCAGTGCGGCTTGTGCCACAACAATCACAGCGTGTTAGCACGTCAGCAGGCGAACGCAACCAGCGCCGGGCGTTTCACCTTAGCGCAATTTGCCCCATCGCGAGTGCGTCCCCAGGTACGGGCAAACGGGTTGCGTGACGCCAGAAACGCGATCAGCCGCCCCGTTGACGGCGGCGGCTGATCACTCATACGCAGTACGCCGCCTTACTGGAATCCACGCTGGCGAAGCGCCTGCGGCGTGAACATTTCCGGCGTGGTCTGCAGGGAGAAGTCATACATCGATTCCTGGTTATCCAGGCCGGAAACGATGTAGCGGCCGGATTTCAGGTCGTGCGTGGTTTCCAGCGTCGACCAGAACACGGGAACTTCGTAGTAGTTGATCGAAGGCGCTTCGGAATAACGCCACAATTTGCCCTGCGTGTCGTAGTGGTCAACGACAAGAATCTGCCAGCTGTCCTCGTCGATGTAGAACGTCCGCTTCGGATTGATGTGGCGCTGGCCTTCCTTGAGGTTGGCTTCCACCACCCATACGCGGTGCAATTCATAGCGCAGGTAATCCGGATTGATGAAGCCCGGCTTGACCAGATCTTCCACCTTCACCTTGTCGCTGTGCGCCTTGTAGGAGTTGTACGGAACGTACATCTCTTTCTTGCCGACCAGCTTCCAGGTGTAGCGATCCATCGCGCCGTTGTACATGTCGGTCTGGTCGTTGGTACGCAGACCGTCGGAGGCGGTGCCGGGATTGTCGTAGGAAATGTTCGGCGCGCGACGCACGCGGCGCTGGCCGGGGTTGTACACCCACGCCTGGCGCGGCTCTTTTTTCGAATCCAGCGTTTCATGCACCAGCAGCACCTGGCCCGCCAGACGCGGCGGCGACACCACCTCCTGGTAGAAGTACACCAGGATGTTGTTGATGTCCTTGAGCGTGTTGCCCGGCTTGTAATAGAGCCCCAGAACCTCTTCCCGGATGCGCGTGATCGTGTACGCCCCCGACGCCGTCGGCGTGGCCTGGTTGGCCCAGCGGAAGGCGGCAACACCCTTGAACTTGAGTTTGTGGTTCCAGATGGCCTGGAAGCCGGCAGCCGAGGGGTCCTTCTCGAGAATCGGGAACGGGATGCCCTCGGTGACGTTGGCGACGCCCTCGCCATCGTTGATCAGCTCGCCGGTGGTGGCGTTCTTGATCGACCATTCGTACGTGCGCTGTGGCGACGCGGCACTGCGGCGGGTGGGATAAACCACCATCTTCCAGTTTTTGTACTTTTCGAACATGCCGATCTGGCCGGCGCCGATCTTGTCCCCGTATTCCTTGTAGTTCTGCGCCGTGATGGTAAACAGAGGCTTGTCATCGGCGTAGGGATCGGGGTGGTGCGCGCCCGTCTTGTAGCCCGCGGGCGGCGCCGTGATACCGCCCTTCCACTCGGGAATCGATCCATCGGCATTGCCAGCGCGCTCGGCACCGACGGGCGTCAACGGCGTCCCCGTCACGCCCAACTTGGCGGCCTCCTGCGGGCTGACTTTAGCCAGCGCCGCAGTCGACACCATCGCCAGGGCGACCAGTGCCGCGGTCCGCGTCTTCTTCAGCATCATCATGTGTTTCCCTCCCACCGAGCGCTCAGAACGAATACTTGACCGAGAACGCGACGAAATCGCGATCGCTGATCAAGTTGAGATGGCCAGCACCAAAGAAATTCGTGTAGCTAAGGTCAAAGGCAAGCTTGTTGAGGTAGTTCGCTTCGGCACCGATCGTGACCGACTTGCGGTCTTCGATGAAGTTGCCGCCGGGGCCCGGCGAAATTCCGTTGACGTCGTGGTTGAACGCCAGGCGCGGCGAGATCGTGTACGCCGTGCCGAACGCATTGTTGTAGTCCGCGCGCGCCGCGATGCGGTAACCCCACGAGAAGGGAGTCGGGAATCCGTCGACCTGGGTCATCGGGTTACGCAGTGCGCCCGAGAACACATCCGGGCCGCCGCCCGTATCCGTGCCGTCGCCCTGGTAGCGCAGTACCGAAGGATCCGGCAGGTCCCACACGTTAGTGAAGCCCACTTCGCCAACCAGGGAGACCTGGTCCGCGGCAAACCAGTTGCCCGGGCCGAACACCTTGGTCGCGGTGAACTGCAGCTGCGAAACCTTGTGGCGCTCCCAACCGCGAATTTCCTGGCCTGGACCGTAATTGCCCAGTTGGCTGGCGAAACGCAGGCCCGGCGCCGGGATGACCACGTTGAGCGGGCTCAGGGCCGCGAACAGCAGTTCGACGTCATCGATCTGCAGCGGCGTGTTCGGACGGTGGGACAGCTCGCCCTGCAGCGCGATACCCGGACCTTCCAGCGGCATGTTGAAGCTCACGCCATACATGCGGATGTCTTCGGGATACTCGGCGAAGTAGCGGCCCGAGCTCACCGCGGTGTTGGTCACCGAGATGCCCGACAGCACCGGCAGGCGGCTGTGGTAGTTCAACGCATAGAAGCCGAACTCGGCGTTGTTGAGCCAATCAGCCAGGTAATTCAGGCGAAAACCATATTGGCCCGAATCCTTGGCGTAGCGGTCGCGCGCGCGCGGCACGGCCGCGCCGCAGGCCAGCGGCTTGAGCTGGGCCGGAATATTGTTGTCGGTGCCCGAATTGCCGTAGCAGTACGGATAGAAGAAATCCGGATTGACCACCGGCTGCGGCACGGTGCCGAAGTTCAGCATCACGTAGGTGCCGCCGAGCGTGGCGAAGTCGTTGGTCGAGAAATACGTGCCCGCCGGATCCGCCTCGGTCTGCTCGAACTCGAACATGTACAGCGCTTCGCCCGACAGCGTGTCGGTGAAGTTGAACGAGCCCCAGATCATGTTGACCGGCAGGAAGGCTTCCTTCAGCTCCGCACCGGCGACGCGCAGCTTGGACACGTCAATCGGATTGATCGTGTTGATGCCACCCTGGATGAAAGTGCTCTCGCCCCAGCTCACCACCTGCTGGCCCAGGCGCACCGAGCCCTGCTTGTTGCCGACGCTGAAGTTGTGGAACAGGAACGCGTCGAGAATCTTCGCGTCCTTGCCCACCTTCTTCTCGGCCAGCGAAGACAGGTCGTGACGGCTGACATTTTCCCAGTCGTAGAAGGTGTAGCCGCGGAAAAATGCGCCGCTGTTGGCGCCGTACATCAGGTTCAGTTCGACCGTCGCCTTGACCGCGTTGGTGAAGACGTCGCCGTCTTCCCACTTGAGGTCGCCGTCGTCACCGTTCACCGAGAAGCGGCCGATCGCGTCACGCTGCGACTGGCTGCCCAGCGAGAAGGGCGGCAGGCTGATGGCCGGGTTGTACTGGGCCTTGCCGATCAGGTCCGGGTCCTGCGAGGACATGCGCCAGGCAACGCCGTAGGTGACGGTCGTGTTGACCGTACCGTGGAAGCCGTCCTCGTCGCCGAATTCGAAGGCGAAGACCGGCGCGGTCGCCAGGGCGCCCAGGGCAAGCGCCACTGCGGCAGCCATGGGACGCAGTCCTGCACGGAAGTTGGTGCATTTGTTCATATTGGTATTCCCCAAGTTCCTTGTCGGTTACTGCGTCTTGATCACGGAAGTGTCGGTCACCTGCACCGCGGCGCCGTTGGAAACAAACAGGCTGGCAATCTGCCGCTGCATCTCCACGGTGGCGGCCGGCGAAGCGGGCGAGCCGATCAGCGAGCTGTGGTCACCCTTGATGAAACGGACGGCGCCGCGGATGCCGGTCGCCGACTGCGTGGTCTGGGTGATCGAAGCCAGGCCCAGGGCGCGGATCAGCGCCTCGGTACCCGAGGTCGGCGAGCCCGGCACGACGTTGGGAATGACCTGGTCCGGCAGCACATCGCCGCCCCCCACGACTTCCTGCAGCAGCACGCGCTTGGTCGAGGCACCCAGCACGAAGGCCGTGTTGATCGGATCTGCCGAGTCGATCACCTGCTGGGCGGCACCCAGGAAGCGGTCATAGTCCGGCGTGCCCGCATTCAGGCCGGCCGCGGCGAGCCCGGTGCGGATGCGCGGGCCGAAGGTCGGCGAGGCGTCCAGCAGGCGCGCGATGCCGGCACCCGGGACGCTCAGCGCAACGTTGCTGACCGCCGGATCGAACGCGGTGAAGCTCGTGCCGATGATGCCGCCCAGCGACTGGCCGATGAACTGCACGCGCGAACCGTCGAAGTCGGCGCCGGCCACGTTGTCGTAGTTGATCGTCGGAATCGCCTTGGACAGCGAGAACAGGTCCACGACCGCCTGGCGGATGTTGTCGCGCGAGGTCAGCAGGCTGCCCAGGTTGATAAAGTGGGTGCCTGACGCATCGGCCACGCCATCCGGACAGATCGAGGTGCCCGCCGGGCATCCGTTGGCCGCATTGTTGATCAGGTCGACGTCGAAGGTGCGCTCGCGCGCACCCAGCGCCGCAAACGGCGTGGCGCTGATGTTGAACGGATGGGCGGGTGGCAGGCCGTGCAACGGCGCGTCGATGGCGATCACGGCGAAGCCCTGCGAGGCCATCGCCTGGGCCACCGCGAAGGAGTCGGCGCGGCTGCGCGTAATGCCGTGCTGGTAGATCACGATCGGCCAGCCGGACGCCGGACGCGTCTTGCCCGAGGCCGCATTCGGCACGCTCAGGATCAGCGGGATGGTCTCGGTCTTGGTTGCCACGGGGAACGGATTGGCAAAGGTGACGTTGGTCGAGGTCGGCGAAAGGCCAAGCTGGTTGAAAGGCGCGACATAGCCGTTCGGAGCCGCCTTCCAGAAGCCGCCCAGCACCGCGACCGCCTGCGCACCCGGCGTCGCCGCAGCGGGGGCGTTGAGGTAGTAGGGAACATCCAGGGTGCCGATGTAGATGTCGGCGATCGGTTGCAGGCCCAGGCCCAGGTCACCGATCGTCTTGCCCGTCGGCGCAGTGCGGACCACCGGCGCGGGAGACTGCTGCACCTTGCCGACTGCAGCCTGGAAGACCGGCGTGATCGACTGGGTGGTGGCGACCCAGCTGACCACCACCTTGGACGGATCAATGCCCTGCGTCGCGGCCGCGGCCAGGTGCGAGTTGGTCAGGCGGCGCAGCGGCTCCAGGCCACAGGCCGTCGTCGCCGGCAGCAGCGGCTCGGTCGAGGCATTGTTCACGCACAGCGGACTGGTGCGCTTGGACAGGAAGTAGGTCTGGTCCGGCGTGGCGTCGTTGTTCGAGTTGTCCGTTACACCGGTGGTAGCGATCACCATGTAGCTCGTCAGCTGCTTGAGCGGCTTGATCGGGACAATCGCAACGGTGCGCTTGGTCGTGTCAGACGGCACCTTGGCCACGGCGAACTCGGTACCCGGCGCCAGCTCGCGCGTGACGCCGGTGACGCCGCCACCGGGGCCGGTCAACGTGACTTCGAAGACGCGGATCGTGGTACCCGGGACGAGGCTGCTGTCCTTGGGTTCGGCGCTGAACTGGAGGGTCCAGGGCGCCGTCGTGCTCCAGCCGTCCAGGGCGCTGACCGCCACCTGGGGATCGCTGAAATTGTTGGGATTGGCGACCGGCAGCTCGAGGGTGAGGTCGGTCGTACCCGAAAAGAGCAGGTTGTTCGGCAGCGGAATGACACGCTGCGCAGCATCGGCGTTACCCGGATCGAACCGGGCCGCGATGACGCCCGTTACCGGCGAGCCGTTGCTGTTCAAGACCGGCGGCGCAGCCACCGCGCGAGGACTGTTACTGCCACCGCCACACGCGGCGAGCAGCGCGGACGCCAACGCCAGTGCCAAACTCTTTCGGGCCTGCATAGGAAGATTCCTTCTTGCGGAATTGGTTACGCGCGGAATTTTGTGACACGACGCCGCCGTATCTTAGGGAGTTCAAACGCTTGTTGGCAACGCTGATTTAACGAACTGACGAGGACAGTTTTTGCTGTTGCGGCGCAGCAAACTACGGCGTTTTTGTCGCGCTATCCACTTCTACAGGATGTGGACCCGCCAACTCCGGCAGCGGCGACCAGCAACCGGGATCGGGCAGGAATGGCCGCGGGACAAAGCCCAGGAGCTGGCCGGCGGCCTGGTTGTCGGCCGTCAGGTCCTGGCGCAGGCGCTGGACGATGCCACGGCCGCGACCGCTCAGCACAGCAGCCGTCTGCAGTGCGGCGAGCGGGACCGGAACAGGAATCGTCGCCACGCCACAGCTGCGCCGCACGCGATCGAGGAGGGTCGCGAACGGCAGCACTTCGCCTCCGCCGGTTTCCAGGCGTTGACCGGCAGCCTGCGGCGCGGCCAGGGCGGCCGCGCAGGCCGCGGCCAGGTCATCCGCGTGAACCGGCTGACGCAGGCCGGTGGCGCCCCACAGCCAGGGGAAGAGCCGCGTGCGGCGGGCGAAGCGGACCAGCGGTGTCAGGCTGCGGTCGATACCTGCGCCATATATCAGGGTCGGCCGCAGTATGGTCCAGGCCAATCCGGCGGCATCGCAGCGGCGCATGAGCCGGTTTTCGTATTCCAGCAGGCGCGCGGACAGGGCGCGCTCGGCGCCGTCCGCCGATGCCGACTTGCTGACTGCGCTCATCGAGCTCATCGCCACGACGCGTACGCCCGGTGCCAGCGGCGAGCGTTCCAGCCATTCGACGAACGCATCGAGCGGGCCGACACTGATCACCGCGCCGATGCCCTTGGTCGCAATCGTGGCGCCCGCCAGATCGGTGCACAGCCACAGCAGGCGGGCGTCGCTCACCCGGCCGGGCTGCCGGCTCACGGCCATCACGCGCCAGCCGCCCGCCCGCAGACGCGGCAGCAGGAAGCGCCCGATGGCGCCCGACGCACCGAAACACAGCGCTATGGGTGAGGTTGATGGCTGCACGATCGCCCGGTGTCGTCATGGCGCGACGAGGGCTGGCCGCTCGGCGCACGTGGGAGGCGCAGTATAGCGCTGCAGCCGCGTTTCCGCGGCCCTATGTACCCCACCAAAAGAAACTAATTCCCATTGCGACAAAGCAAGAACGCGCAGTATCAGACGGCGATCACACGCGGTGTGCGCCGAACAATCGCGCCGGCAGCGAACGGATGCGACTGAGCAGGGAATTGGGCAGCTTGGCCTGGGCCTGCATGGTTTCCACGGTCGGCGTGACGCCGTAGCGACGCACGGCCTGGGGCGTCTGCTTGAGCTTCCAGTAGCGGCCCAGGGCCGAGTCGATGCTCAGGCGGCACGACCCCATGCGCACCGGCTTGATCAGCATGCGGTAGACCTGGCCTTCGTTGATCAGCTCGATCACCGTCTGCGCGTTGGCGCGTTCGGTGATGACCACGGTCGCAATATGCGGATGGTATTGCTTGAGCGCCTTGAGCATGAGGGTCAGGTCGGCGCCGTGATTGGTGGCGGTTTCCGAGATGACCACGCCGGTTTCGTGCTGCTCCAGCACCTGGAGTGCACGCTCGGCCGTATTGGCGAAGCGCACCTGGTAGTGCGGTTGCAGGATCTCGCGCAGACGCTGCTGCACGGTCGGGTCGTCCTCAATAACCAGAACGCCGACCTGCGAGCGGGCGATGTTCTGTTCGTTGGGGCTGAGCTGGTCGGTGGCCACCACCGGCGCCTCGCGCGCGATGCTGCCGGCTTCCAGAACCAGGGCGCGCAGATCCGAGTTGACCCAGGGCTTGTTGACGAAGCGATACACCTCGCCTTCGTTGACCGAGCCCAGCACGGCCTTGAGGTCGGAATAGCCGGTCAGCAGGATGCGCATGGCGCGCGGCTGGCTGGCGCGGATCTCGCGCAGGACATCCACGCCCAGCATCTCCGGCATGCGCTGGTCGCACACGACCACGTCGATATCATGCCTGGCAGCCAGCTGCGGAGCCTCGCGCGGATCGGAAGTGATGAATGTTTCCAGGTCGCGGAACAAGGCCTTGAGCGCACGCAGGATGCGCGCTTCGTCATCAACGAACAGAACGCGCAGCACACCGCTCGGCGCGTTGTTTTCGGGCATTTCGAAGTCGTGTCCTAGCATGGCTATGCGCAGCTTCGCTCAATGCAGTGTAGCGGCGCGACCTCCGGCCGGATTCTCCGAAGGAAGCATGACGGTAAATTCAGAACCGCGATTGGGCGTGGTCCGCACTTTTATGGACCCGCCATGGGATTTGACGATCTTGTGCACGATCGACAGACCCAGCCCAGTACCCTCACCCGGCGCCTTGGTTGTGAAGAAAGGATCAAATATCTTCGGCAGGACGTCGTCCGGAATGCCACAGCCGGTGTCGGCAAACAGGATCTCGACCTGGCCCTCGCCGGCGCGCGTGGTGACGGTGAGCGTCCCCTCGTCTTCCATCGCCTGAGCGGCGTTGGTGATGAGGTTGAGAAAGACCTGGTTGAGCTGCGAAGGCATGCCGCGCACGCGCGGCACCTGGTCGAAGCGGCGCACGACCTTGATCCGGTCGCGCAGCTGGTGGGCCGCGATCATCAGCGCGCTCTCGACGCCTTCGTTGACGTCCATGAGGTCCATGCCGTCCCGGTCGACGCGGGCGAATCCCTTGAGATTCTGCACCAGCGAAGCCAGCTGCGTAATGCCGTCGCCGGCGTCCGCAAGCAGCTCCTTCGCTTCCGTCAGGAGCGGGCTCTTTTCCACGTTGGTGCGCGCCTCGAACAGCTTGCGGCGCGACTCTTCAACGTGCTTGACGAGTTTGTCCAGGGAAGACTTGTCGGCTCCGAACATGAGGTCGACCGGCTGCTGGCAGTACTGCACGGCCGCATCATAGGCCTTGACCAGCTTACGGTAGTCGTCGAGCAGGTCGCACACGACCTCGACATTGCTTTTCACAAAGCCCAGCGGCGTGTTCAGCTCGTGCGCCACACCGGCCACCATCTGCCCCAGGGATGCCAGCTTGGTGGTATGGATCACCTGCGCCTGGCTCGACTGCAGTTGCTTGAGTTCAGCCTCGACTTGCTGGTGCTCGGCAAGCAGACGCGCCTTGTCTGCTTCGGACTGCTTCCAGCGCCAGCCCAGCGCGGCAGCGGCTGCTCCCAGCAGCACCGCCACGACGGCGAGTATTACGGTCATGCGCCCCTCCTCGGATGGGACCTGCGACAACGGCCGGACCGGGCCGCGCAAGCGGCAGTTCCCGGGCCGAGTATAAGCAAGCGGCGACCTTCGGTACGGAGAACTGGTTTACCGTAAATTCGCGCTTTCGTGAACAGCTTCACCGAAAACACCGATCCGGGCCATTATCCGCCACTGGCCAGGAAGGCCCGCCACAGTACGTAGGCGACCCATGCCGTCAGCACCGTCGCGCCTTCCGCGCGGGTCAGGCGGGCGTCGCTGCGCAGCATCGGGATCAGCGCCACGGCAAATAGCAGCACGGCTACCAGATCGAAAGCCAGCCATTGGCGCGGAATGGACAAGGGCCGCACCAGGGCGCACAGGCCTACCGCGCCGCACAGCGTGGCGACCGCCGCCATCAGGCTGGTACCGACGGCCAGGTCGCCCTGGCGCAGCAGGCTGGCCATCGCCGTCGACGCCGCCAGTGGCAGGCTCGCCACCACGCCCAGCACGGTAGCGCCCGCCAGGAAATCCGCTGCGTCCGTCGCCGTCCCAAGGCCGCTGATGGCGCGTACCGCCAGGTGCGCGCCGGCCACCAGCACCGCTGCGCCCACTGCTACACGAAGTGCCACACGCGAGGGCTCGCGCCGTGTTTCAACCGCCGTGGCAAACGCCTGTTGCACCGTGGTGGCTTCCCGGGGTGCACGCCTCCATACCATCGCAACAACGAACACGAGAATGCCAGCCAGGCCGACGCCGTCACCCGCCGCGAGGCGCCCGTCCCAGCTCAGGAGACCCGCGGTCAACGCGGCAACAAGGATCACTGCCAGGATCAGTGTGGGGATACGCGCCTGGACGTCCAGCGACCGGATCGACGCGCCGAGCCCCAGCCCCAGTCCCAGCGCCGCCAGTGCCGCCCCCACCCCGCAGCCCAGCGCCATTGCGGGCCGCCCCGCAGCCAGCGCCATGCCGCTTGCCGCCAGCGCGGGCAGCGCTGCGGCCAGTCCGCTGACCAGCAAGCCGGTCCGGATCCCCGACATGCGCAGGTTGAGGGCGGTACCGGTCAGCCCTTTGGCCAGGGAGTCGCCGCCCAGCACGATCAGCAGTGCGCCGGCCGCGAGGCCGCCCAGTCCTGTCACCATCCTCGCCTCCTTCCATCGCAGGACCCGAGTCTAGGCAAGGTCGGCGCAAGTTGGGAGCAGGGTGAAGCGCGAACCCACCCTTGGATACTTCGCCGCATCCGTCACGACGTGGCCTGCCTGGCGCCGGTTCGCCGCCCACCCCGGACCATCGACGTCCTTTCCAAGGCCGACCGCAGGCTCTAAGCTGGCCCCGTCCACCTCCCCGGAGAGACTTCATGATTGCCCGTGTCTGGCGCGGCGTGACGCTCGCCGAGAAGGCCGAGGAGTACCTGGAGCACCTGCGCCAGACAGGATTGCGTGATTTTGCGCAAACCCCGGGCAATCGCGGTGTCTACGTCATTCGCCGCGTACAAGGTGAACATTGCGAATTCCAGATTATTTCCCTTTGGGATTCCATGGACGCCGTCCGTCGCTTCGCCGGCAAGGAAGCCGAACGTTCGCGCTACTACGCCCAGGACGACGAATTCCTGCTGGAAATGGAACCGCTGGTGCGCCACTACGAAGTGGCGGAGCACATTCCGGAGCCGGAAAAAACGTGACGCGGGATGATCCGCCGGCCCGGCGGACTTCCCTTATTTCTGTCGCGCGGAAGGATGCGCCTCGTACCAGCGTCGGACTTTCTCGCTGAAATCCCGCGTATCCGCCTGCCAGAGACCCAGCCCGCCCTTGCGCAACGGCATCCGGTGCACGCTGCCGACCGGGAACTGGGCCCAGTATTCCTTGTGCGGACGCAGGCGCAGCAGTGGCGATGCCGGATCCACGGGTTCCAGTTCACGCGTGGCCGTCAGGCGGTACTCGTGATCGCGGAACGACTCGCTCGCGAGAAGTCCGTCGATGCGTTTTCCCAGGGGAATGACGGCGAATGCGAGGGTCAGGCTCATCAGCAGGCAGGTCACCAGGGACTCGCGTGCGGGCACTTTCCAGCGCACCAGGACCGGATAGGCCAAGGGAAGCGCCAGCACGCCGAACACCGGCAGGAAGCGCGAGGCGCCGGAAGTATTCAGCAATGTATACGGATTGCCGATGCCGTCGAGGACGGTGTAGGCCACCAGCGCCAGCACCAGCACGACCGCGGTGAGACTGGCGGGATTTTTCTCCAGCGCAAAATCGCGGGCGGGTGGTTCCAGGTCACCCGGACGCATCAGGCTGCGATAGAGATCCGCCGTCTGGCGAAGCGAGGAGACCGCATTCATTCCCGTATCGGCACTGATGTAGAGCGGCGGCTCGCCGACGGACAGCCAGTGGAGATTTCCGGCATTGAGCCCAGGCTGGCCGATCCACGCGAGGTTCAGGGCATCGCGTCCGATACGCTGGTCGAAGCGGCTGCCATCCGGCCAGATGGCAACCAGGCGGACAGCGTCATCCTCGGGAATCAACAGGCCACGCGCTTCCGATGGCTGCATCTTCATGCGTCGGACGAACATGTCGCGACGCGCCAGGTGCACCCGGAAAAACGCCTTGCCGCGCAGCGCTGTTGCCAGTTCATCCAGCAATGCCTGCTGGCGCCGGCCGAGATTTCCCATGATGCGCAGCTGCCACAGCAGCATTCCAACCAGTACCAACAGCGTCAGAGCCGACACGATCGTGCGCATGCGCATCTCCGGAAAGATGCCGCATCATACCGTCGGGGTCGTTGGAATACCTTGAACCGGGACGCCGGACAGACGTCCCGGTACGCACTCAGTACATCACGCCGCCTTCTTTGCTTGTGCTTCTTCCAGCACTGCCGCGGCAACGGCCGGGCGCGCCCCTACGCGCTCGACAAATCGCGCGATCGCCGGCCACTGATTGAGATCGATCTGGAAGAACTTGCTCCACTGCAGCACGGTGAAGAAGTACGCGTCCGCCACCGAGAAGGTCGGGCCGGTCAGGAAGTCCTGCTTTTCCAGCGTACGCGCGATTTCCTGGAAGCGCTGGGCCAGCTTTTTCTTCTGTGCTTCCTTCACCGAATCGGGGTTGGCCGCGTTGAAGAGAGGGCTGAACTGCTTGTGGATTTCGGTGGAGATGAAGTTGAGCCATTCCTGCAGCTGGTAGCGCTCAAAGGTTCCGTTGGCCGGCGCCAGGCCGCTGGCGGGCTTGAGGTCGGCAAGGTACTGCACGATCGCGGGGCCTTCGGTCAGCACCCGGCCATCGTCCAGTTGCAGCGCCGGCACATAGCCTTTCGGGTTGATCGCGGTGAAATCGGCGCCATCGGCGGAGGTCTTGGTGGCAAGGTCGACCTTCACGAGGTCAAATGCCAGGCCGAGCTCGCGCAGGACGATATGCGGCGACAGCGAGCACGTGCCAGGAGCGAAATACAGTTTCATGCGGTTCTCCAAAGTTGAAGGCAGTCGCGACCACCGTCCGATGCCCCCGCATGCCGGCGTCCGTCGCAGGTACCGAAGTGCGGACACCAGCCACGCCTTCAATGCGCATTGGCCTGAATGCACTGTTTACGGTCCAGCAACGATACCGACGAGCCCGCCTCTGGATTTGCGCCGCCCGATGCGCTAGGCGCTACTGTGCATACCCTTTCGGTTGCTCGCGATATCCACCGCGTCGGTGTTGTGGAGCGCAGTCCAGCGCCCGGCAGTCGCGCAACGGGCGCGCCAATCCCGCGCTACCATCCGGGTAGCTGACTCGCCTGAGCAATGGTACAGCCGATTCTCGCCAGCCCCGTTACTGGCTCGGGGCTGCCCGCAGCTCAACTTGCTGACTGGAAGGATCCGTCAGTCGCTGTATGGCCGGAACCCGGATTCGGCAGCGGAAAGGTCAATCGAGTGCTCGCTACGACTGGCGACGGAGTGCGGGAACGTCCTGGACGTCACCGCACTCTCCTTGCCGCGTGCGCTCGCGACGCGAGCGCTACCGCCATCAAACCCCGACGGGGTTCGTCTTCTCCGCATCGATGCGCCATTCCTTCATGGCCCGCGCCACGTCGGAGGCATGCATCTTTCCTTCCTGCGCCAGTGCCGCGATGGCCGCGTGCGCAATGTAGTAGCGGTCCACCTCGAAGAAGCGGCGCAGGTTGGCGCGGGTGTCCGAACGGCCGTAGCCGTCGGTGCCCAGCACGGTGTAGCGCTTGCCATCCGGCATGAAGGCGCGGATCTGGTCGGCGTACTGGCGCACGTAGTCGGTCGCCGCAATGACCGGGCCGACACGATCCTTCAGGCACTGCGTCACATGGGCGACGCGCTGTTCGCCTTCCGGATGCAGGCGGTTCCAACGCTCGGCGTCGTAGCCGTCACGGCGCAGCTCCGAGAAGCTCGGGCAGCTCCAGATGTCGCTGATGACGCCGAAGTCTTTTTCCAGCAGTTCGGCCGCCGCGATCACCTCGCGCAGGATCGTGCCCGAACCGAGCAGCTGCACGCGCGGAAGTTTGTCCTTGCGCAGCGACTTGGCCGGTGCGGACGCCTTCGCGCTCTTCACCACTTCGCCCGGCTTGGCGGTGGTTTCGCGCGGCGCGGGGCCGTCGGTTTCCGGTACGCGGCTGCCGCCCTGCTTGTCCGGCTGTGCCGCCGCCGTGGGCGAACCGCCCGGCAACGGCGCGTCGCCGTCGCGGAACAGGTACATGCCCTTGATGATGCCCTGCTCACTGCCGGCCGGCATGTCCGGATGGCTGTAGTTCTCGTTCATCACCGTGACGTAGTAGTACACGTCCTCCTGCTCGGTGAGCATGCGGCGCACGCCGTCCTGCAGGATCACGGCGACTTCATAGGAGAAGGTCGGATCGTAGGCCCGGCAGTTCGGAATGACGCCGGCCAGCAGGTGGCTGTGGCCGTCCTCGTGCTGCAGCCCCTCGCCGTTGAGCGTGGTGCGGCCCGCCGTACCGCCGACCAGGAAGCCGCGCGCACGCATGTCGCCGGCCGCCCAGCACAGGTCGCCCACGCGCTGCATGCCGAACATCGAATAGAAAATGAAGAACGGCAGCATCGCGTAGTTGTTCGTGCTGTAGCTGGTCGCCGCGGCGATCCAGCTGCAGGTGGCGCCCGCCTCGGTGATGCCTTCCTGCAGCACCTGGCCGCCCTGGTCCTCGCGGTAATAGAGGAGCTGGTCGGCGTCCTGCGGCGTGTACTTCTGGCCGAACGGCGCGTAGATGCCGATCTGGCGGAACATGCCTTCCATGCCGAAGGTGCGCGCTTCGTCGGCCACGATGGGAACGATGCGGGGGCCAATGGCCTTGTCGCGCAACAGCAGGTTCAGGCCACGCACGAAGGCCATGGTGGTGGAGATCTCGCGCTCGCCACTGCCGCGCGTGATCTGCTCCAGCGCCGACAGTTCCGGCGTGGGCAGCGATTCGGTCTTCTGCCGGCGCTGCGGCAACGGCCCGCCCAGCGCCTGGCGGCGCGAGAGCATGTACTGCACTTCGGGCGAATCCTTGCCCGGGTGGTAGAACGGCACCTCGGCGACCTTGTCGTCGTCCACCGGGATGTTGAAGCGATCGCGAAAGGCGCGGATCGCATCGTCGTCCATCTTCTTCTGCTGGTGGGTGATGTTCATCGACTCACCCGCGCCGCCCATGCCGTAACCCTTGACCGTCTTGGCCAGGATCACCGTCGGCCGGCCGTTGGCGTTGGTCATGGCTTCGGCATAAGCCGCGTAGACCTTGTGCGGATCATGGCCGCCGCGGTTCAGGCGCCAGATGTCCTCGTCGGACAGGTTGGCCACCATCTCGCGCAGTTCGGGATATTTGCCGAAGAAGTTCTCGCGCGTGTACGCGCCGCCGAACGCCTTGCAGGCCTGGTATTCGCCGTCGACGGTTTCCATCATCAGGCGGCGCAGCGTGCCCTTGGTGTCGCGCGCCAGGAGCGGATCCCAGTACGAACCCCAGATCACCTTGACCACGTTCCAGCCGGCACCGCGGAAGACACCCTCCAGTTCCTGGATGATCTTGCCGTTGCCGCGCACCGGGCCGTCCAGACGCTGCAGATTGCAGTTAATGACGAAGACGAGGTTGTCGAGATTTTCGCGACCGGCCAGGGAGATGGCACCCAGCGACTCGGGTTCGTCTGTCTCGCCGTCGCCCATGAAGCACCAGACCTTGCGATCGGTGACCGGCATCAGGTTGCGGTGCTCGAGGTACTTCCAGAAACGCGCCTGGTAGATGGCCATGATGGGCCCCAGGCCCATCGAGACGGTCGGGGTCTGCCAGAAGTCCGGCATCAGCCACGGATGCGGGTAGGACGAAAGACCGCCACCATCGACTTCCATGCGGTAGCGGTCCAGCTGCGCTTCGCTGATGCGCCCTTCCAGGTACGCACGGGCATAGATGCCGGGCGAGGAATGGCCCTGGATATAGAGCAGGTCACCCGGGTGGTTCTCGCTCGGTGCGCGCCAGAAATGATTGAAGCCGACGTCGTACAGGGTGGCGGACGAGGCAAAGCTGGCGATGTGACCACCCAGCTCACCAGGCTTGCGATTGGCGCGAACGACCGTGGCCAGGGCATTCCAGCGGATCAACGAACGGATGCGCCATTCGAGCGCGGCATCGCCGGGATTGCGCTTTTCCAGATGTGTAGGAATGGTATTGATGTACTCGGTCGTAGGCTGGAACGGAAGATGTCCGCCGGCCCGACGCGTCTCATCGACCATCCGTTCGAGCAGATAGTGCGCGCGTTCCGGACCATCGGCACCGATGACGGCATTGAGTGCGTCAATCCACTCCTGCGTCTCCGTCGGGTCCAGGTCCTGGTTCAAGATGTCCTGCAGTAGGTTCACGGGTGTCCCTCCACGAACGCCGCGCCTGTGAGGGGGAGGATGGCGTTCTCGTTCCGGTGGTCGATAGCGAAAAACTTCCGCGCGCGAA
This sequence comes from Tahibacter amnicola, assembly GCF_025398735.1. Classification (NCBI taxonomy): domain Bacteria; kingdom Pseudomonadati; phylum Pseudomonadota; class Gammaproteobacteria; order Lysobacterales; family Rhodanobacteraceae; genus Tahibacter; species Tahibacter amnicola. The sequence continues at coordinate 977,415 of NZ_CP104694.1, read as the reverse complement.
GGCCCGCGCGCAACCCTGCAAGTCTAACCGGCCCGATGGCCGCTGACATGCCGAACAGACGTTTGATTCGCATATCCCATCGTCGCAATGGGCATTCTGTGCAAACGAATTCATGCTGCACTGCGTCACCAGCGCCGTCAGCGCCGGTGATCGGTCGATGGTCATTGGACAAGCGACGCGAATGATGACGGGCACAGGGCAGCAGTGGCCGCCCTGTGCACTGGAGCGCTTCAGTCCGCGGACCCGGAACGGTTCTGCGCGCGGATCTGGGCCTCGACGCCGGCGATGGCCGTCATGTTGACGACGCGGCGCACCGTCGCGGACGGCGTCAGCACGTGCGCGGGCTTGGCGATACCCATGAGGATCGGGCCGAGGACGACGCCATCGGTCATGGCGCGGGTCATGTTGAAGCTGATGTTCGCGGCGTCCAGGTTCGGGAAGACGAACACATTGGCACAACCGTTCAATTGCGAGTTCGGGAAGATGCGCTCGCGAATCTCCTGGATCATCGCCGCGTCTGCCTGCAGCTCACCTTCGACTTCCAGCTTCGGCGCGCGCTTCTTGATGATCTCGAACACGCGGCGCATCTTCGCCGCGGATGGCGAATCGGACGCGCCGAAATTCGAATGCGACAGCAGCGCAACCTTCGGCGGCACGCCGAAGAGTTTCAGGCGCAGCGCCGCCTGCAGCGTGGCTTCGGCGAGATCTTCGGCACAGGGATCGTGCTGCACGTGGGTGTCAAGGAAGAAGAAAACGCCCTTGTCATTGAACACCGCCGACATGGCTGCCGGTTTCTGCACGCCCGGATCGAGTCCGATGATGTCCTTGATGTACTGGAGCTTCTTGCCGTAGCGACCCACCACGCCGCAGATCATGGCATCGGCGTCACCGCGCTCCACCATCAGCGATGCGATCACCGTCGAACGCGACCGCACCACGGCCTTGGCCAGCGAGGGCGATACGCCACGGCGCTCCATGATGCGGTGGTAGTGCTGCCAGTAGTCGTTGAAGCGCGGGTCGTCGTTGATGTTGCACAGCTCGAAATCGACACCCGCCTTCAGGCGCAGGCCGATGCGCTCAATGCGCTTTTCGATGACCTCCGGCCGGCCGATCAGGATGGGCTTTGCAAAGCCTTCGTCCACCACGACCTGCACCGCGCGCAGGACGGTTTCTTCCTCGCCTTCGGCGTAGGCCACGCGCTTGGGCTCGGCCTTGGCGCGGTCGAACACCGGTTTCATCATCAGTCCGGTGCGGAACACGAAGCTGGTCAGCTTCTCGCGATAGGCGTTGATGTCCGGTATCGGCCGCGTTGCCACGCCCGAGCGGGTTGCGGCTTCGGCCACGGCCGGCGCCAGCTCGACCAGCAGGCGCGGATCGAACGGCTGCGGGATGAGGTAGTCCGGCCCGAACGACAGGGGCTTGCCGCCATAGGCCCGGGCCGCGACGTCGCTGACCTCGCGCCGCGCCAGCGAAGCGATGGCGTGGACGCAGGCGACCTTCATCGCCTCGTTGATCGTCGTGGCGCCAACGTCGAGCGCGCCGCGGAAAATGTACGGGAAGCACAGCGCATTGTTGACCTGATTCGGGTAATCCGAGCGGCCCGTCGCGATGATGGCATCCGGACGCACCGCCTTGGCCACTTCGGGCAGGATTTCCGGCGTCGGGTTGGCCAGGGCAAGGATGATGGGGTTGGCCGCCATCTTCTCGACCATCTCGGCCTTCAGTACACCGGCGGCGGAAAGGCCCAGGAAGATATCCGCGCCATCGACGATATCGGCCAGGGTACGCGCCGTGGTATCGCGCGCGTAGCGGGCCTTGGCTTCGTCCATATCCTCGGCGCGCCCCTTGTAGACCACGCCCAGACGGTCGCAAACCGCGATGTTCTCGGGTTTCACGCCCAGCTGGACAAGCATGTCGAGGCAGGCGATGCCGGCGGCACCGGCGCCGGAGGCAGCCACGCGCACCTGGCCGATTTCCTTGCCGACGACCTGCAACGCGTTGATGACGGCGGAACCGACGATGATGGCAGTGCCGTGCTGGTCGTCGTGGAAGACCGGGATCTTGACCCGCTCGCGCAGCTTGCGCTCCACGGCGAAGCACTCGGGCGCCTTGATGTCTTCCAGGTTGATGCCGCCGAACGTGGGCTCAAGGCTGGCGATGATGTCGACGAGTTTGTCCGGGTCGCGCTCGTCGATTTCGATATCAAAGACATCGATACCCGCGAACTTCTGGAACAGGACACCCTTGCCTTCCATCACGGGCTTGGCGGCGAGCGGCCCGATCGGGCCCAGGCCCAGGACCGCCGTACCGTTGGTGATGACGGCGACGAGATTGCCGCGCGCCGTTACGGTCGAGACTTCGGCCGGGTCCTCGACGATCACGTCGCAGGCGGCGGCAACGCCCGGCGAATAGGCCAGGGCGAGGTCGCGTTGGGTGACCAGCGCCTTGGTCGGAGTGACCTTGATCTTTCCGGCGGGCGACTGGCGGTGATAGTCGAGGGCGGCTTGCTTGAGTTCGTCGGCGTTGGACATGGATGCGGGAGGCGGCAGGAACGATGGAAATGCTTGCCGCACAAGGTAATTTTGGCGGAGGGGGGACAAGTCTACAGGACTATACCATAGGCATGCCGGCCCGCCGTTGACGAAAAGCGGCGCCATCGGAAGGGGTTCCGAACGGTGGCGTACGCCCAGCCCCTCATTGACCGATCGCGACGACCGGGCGCGCTGCTGCACACCTGATAGCAGCGACGCAACGCGATCCGCACGCTCGCTCCGACCCGGTTGATGCCTGGCCCCATCCGGTTGATGCCTGGCCCCATCCGATTGATGCCTGGCCCCATCCGATTGATGCCTGGCCCCATCCGATTGATGCCTGGCCCCATCCGATTGATGCCTGGCCCCATCCGATTGATGCCTGGCCCCATCCGATTGATGCCTGGCCCCATCCGATTGATGCCTGGCCCCATCCGATTGATGCCTGGCCCCATCCGATTGATGCCTGGCCCCATCCGATTGATGCCTGGCCCCATCCGATTGATGCCTGGCCCCATCCGATTGATGCCTGGCCCCATCCGGTTGATGCCTGGCCCCATCCGGTTGGTGCCTGGCCCCATCCGGTTGGTGCCTGGCCCCATCCGGTTGATGCCTGGCCCCATCCGGTTGATGCCTGGCCCCATCCGGTTGATGCCTGGCCCCATCCGGTTGAGGCTTGGCCCCAGAACGCAAACGATGCCCGTCCCACGGGGCTGAAGTGGGGAATGTGTCTAATGGACAAGGGGAAAAAAGGGCGTCGCGCGCCCGTCACACGTCAAGGCACGACGATCGCGCAACGCCTCCCGTGAAATCGGCGCCCGAGGGCAGGAACGGGAGGAGTCACCAAACGCGGCGGCGAGGTAGGTCGAGGACGCGATACAGGGATGGGACTAGCCAATGCAGCACCGGTCAGGTCGGTAAGTTTGCGGCGACCTTCCTGGCCGCCGCATCCAGGCCCAATCTGCGCACACAGGTCGTCTGCGCATGCTCCCCCTGGTGATGCCGTGTGCCGCGGCCTCCAAGGCCGCAGCAACGTTCATTGGGGCCTAGCGTAGCCCCGCGAGGCAATCACCGGACGGCGAGTGACATTTCTTTGCAGTCAGGCGCGAAGTCGTTCGCACTACAGGCCGAGTACCAGGTCCTCGGCCTCCACCCGCGCGATGCGGATGTGGTTTGCAAACAACGAGAAAGCGAGCATGCCGGCCAGTCCGTTGGCGCGTTTTGCCCAGGGCGGCAAGTACAGCGGCTGGGCCAGGTAACCGCTATCAAAGTACGGTTCGAGGGCGATGACGTCGTGCAGCGCCATCTTGCCAGCGAACAGGGCATGGCACAGCGCCAGCCGCCGATGCTTGAGTGCCCAGCGGAAGAACGTGTGTACCGTCAGGAGTCCATGCAGGTACACGTTGTCCTTCGTGAACGCCACGCCGCCATCGACCGGCGCGCCGCGGAACACGCGCTGGGCAGAGGCGAAACTGTCCGCTTCGGTCTGTCCCGATTCCAGGAAGAACTGGAATACCTCGATGAAGTCCGCGCCGGCGAGCGCCATGTGGATGGCCACGATGCGCAGCGAAATCCGCTTCATGCGTTCGATATCGATGGATCCGGACATCAGCTCCGCAAAAACCGCCAGGCCTTCCTGGGTGGCCGTCACCCGCGGCGAGGACCGGCCCAGTGACTGCAGATTCGGCTGCTCACGGCCATTCAGCCCCGTCAGCGAGTGGACGAAGGCCTCATGCTCGACCAGTTGGTGACGGTCGTATTCGCTGAAACAGGTGGCCGAACGCAGCCGGATACGCGTGGGCCCGGCCGCGGCCTTGGCCAGCAATTCCGGGTCGATCTCCACTTGTATCTTGTGGAACTGGAAAAAGGCGTCGAGCTGCTGCTGCAGTTCCGCCCGAAGGGTCTCCGCGGGAATGCAGTAGTCCGCGTCGCTGGACAGAATCTCCTGGTCCAGCTCACCAGCGAGGCCGATGAAGTGGCGCGCGGCGTCCAGGTTGGTCAGCTCGGCACCGGGCAGCTTGTCGCCGGGACGGCCATACAGCCGTACCGAATGCTCAGTGATGTGCGAGGTGCCGACCGACTCGAGCAACTGGGTGGCGACCCGCCAGGAATCGGCGCTACGCCGCAGGTACTCGCCGATCGGATGGCCCGCCGGCGCCTCATCATGAATCGCAATAAGCTCGGCCCGTTCCTCGGCGAGGTCCGGTGCGGCGTAATGGATCGTGGGCAGACGCCGCCGGCCGTTCTGCCAGTCCGACAGGAAGGATTCCTGCGCCGTCGCCGGCCAGCTGATCGCCTGCAACAGGCGGATGCCGCGCACGGCGGCAACCAGGCGCCGGTCCAGCGCCGTGCAGCGCGCCAGTACATCGGATTCGCCCGGTATCACGCCAACGGCAGCCATGGGGCGAACTATAGCCGTGCCCCCCGGGCAGATGCACGCGCTCCGCCGGGCCGACGCCCGTCGTTGTTATGCTCTGTGATTCTGGTCCGGAGTCGAGGTCACCATGAATTTCGTGTTTGCGCCGGGTGCTACGCCCAGTGTGCTGGTCCTGGGCAGCGCCGCCGTGTTTCCCGTGCATCGCATCTACTGCGTGGGCCGCAACTACGCCGAGCACGCCCGCGAGATGGGCGCGACGGTCGACCGCAGCCAGCCCACGTTCTTCATGAAGCCCGCCGACGCCATCGTCACCGGAAACGCGGACGTGCCGTATCCGTCAGGCACCGCCGATCTCCACCACGAAGTGGAAATGGTCGTCGCGCTGCAGAGCGGCGGCCGTGATATCCCCGTGTCGGAGGCGCTGCAGCACGTGTACGGCTACGCGGTCGGGCTGGACCTGACCCGCCGCGACCTGCAGGCCGCCGCCAAGGCCAAGGGCATGCCCTGGGACACCGCCAAGGGATTCGACCACTCGGCACCGATCTCCGCGCTGCGTCCGATTGGCGATGCCGCCCATCCGGTACAAGGGGAACTTTCCCTCGAGGTCAACGGCACCACGCGCCAGAAGGCCAACATCGCGGATATGGTGTTCTCGGTGGCCGAGATCATTCATGAGCTGTCGCGGCTCTACATCCTGGCAGCCGGCGACCTGATCTATACCGGCACGCCGGCCGGCGTCGCGGCACTGCAACGCGGCGATCATTTCCGCGCCCGGCTCGACGGTGTCGCGCAGTTCGAGGGTCGCATCGTGTAAGGTCGCCGTCGCGGCCGCCCTGGCCGGACGACCCGGAGCACTGCATGAGCTTCTTCAGCGAATTCAAAGCCTTCGCGATGCGCGGCAATGTGGTTGATCTCGCTGTCGGCGTGATCATCGGCGCCGCCTTCGGCGACATCGTCAAGGCATTGGTCGACAACGTCATGATGCCGCCGATCGGCTACCTGATCGGCGGTATCGATTTCTCCAGCCTGGTCTGGCGGATCGGCGATCCGGCGATCGCCAAGGACGGTACGATCACCGGCGGCATCCTGATCAAGTACGGTCTTTTCCTCAACACGCTGATCAAGTTCACCATCATCGCCTTCGCCATCTTCCTGGTGGTCAAAGTGATCAACCGCATGACGCGGCGCCAGCCCGCGCCCGGCGAGATGCCGGCCGACGTCAAGCTCCTGACCGAGATCCGCGACCTGCTTGCCAAAGACAAGGCCACGCCGACGGCCTGACGCTGCCGCGCGACAGCATGGTGCGCGTCACACACCATGCTGTCGGCTCAAACGCCAGATTCAGAGCGGGTCCAGATCTTCGAAGATCTTGTCCGGCGCCTCACGCCGTTCCCACGGGCCGCTCATCGAGCCGATGACGATGCGCGCCTGGTCTTGCGGATCGCGCGCAATCGCCGTGACCGACACCGTCGGCAAGCCCTCATGCAACGGCGCCCAGGTTGCGCCGTTATTCTCGCTACGGAACACGCAGCCGTGGCCGCTGGTCGCCGTGCCGCCGACGTAGATCACCGACGGCGCCGCCGGGTCGATGGCGAGTGCGCGGGGTAAACAATCGACCAGGCCGACGCTCGAATCCTGCCAGTGGTCACCGCCGTCGGCAGACGTGTAGATGCGTCCTTCCGTGAACCCGTAGTTGGTGACGCCCGCAATGAGACGGCGCGGCTGCCGCGGATGCATCGCGAAGGCAAACACGCTCCAGGCCGTATGCGTCGAACCGTTCATGCGCGGCAGTCCTTCGCTGCGTTGCTGCCAGGTCTGGCCACCGTCGGTACTGCGGAAAACACCGCTGGGCATGGTCTGGACCACGGTCGCGTCGTCGTCCCGGTAGTAGTCGGCATAGGTGCTCAGGTACAGCGTGTTTCGATCGGTTGGGTCGAGCAGCAGGTGCATCGGCGTCAGCAGCTCGAAGGTGCCGTCCACCTCGATCATCTGCGGCAAGTTGCCCGAGACGTCGGTCCAGCTGCTGCCCGCATCGTCGCTGCGAATCACCCGGTAGGCATCGTTGCGCCCCGCCGCCGTGGCGTAGACACGGTTGAGCGGGCCACTCTGGCACGGGCCGCTGGCGGGCGGCGACGCGCAGGAACGAAGGTCAAGGGCCACTTCGCGCACGGTGCCGATGAAGGCACCACCGCCGCTCGTCGGCAGGCCGCCCTCGATGCGCGACCAGGTCGCACCGCCGTTGATAGATTTATACAGTCCTGCATTGCGACTGCCGCGATAGCGGCCGCCGGCATACAGGTGCATCGTGCGTGCATCACCCGCGGTCGTCGGGTCGATCGCGATGTCGCGGATCATGCTCGCCTCGCTCTGCAAACCCTGCAGGACCGGCCCGACGCCCAGCGCCTGGAACGGCCACAGCGGCGAGCCTGTCAGGGACATTTCATTGGAAAGGCCGGCAAAAAGGCGATTCTCACCCGCCCCCTGGAAAGCCAGGGCCCGTACTGTCGCGGAATGAATGCCGGTCGAGCGGCTCTCCCAGGCATGCGATGCCACGCTGTAGGCCAGTATGCCGCCGCCGGAAGTCGCCACCAGCGCGTCGGTCGGCAACGCGTAGGAACTGGCATTGCTGACGTACAACGCGGTCACGTGCGAGCGATCGCCCGGCTGTCCAGGCAGGCCCAGTTGATGCGCGGAGAGCGTCGAGCCGAATGCTGTCGCACCATAGACACCATCAGTGGTACCGATCAGCACGTCCCCCTGGCCAGAGCGCAACGGCTCCAGCGACAGGGCGATGCCATCGACCGACGTCGCTCCCCACGCTGAGCCATTCTCGCTGGTGTACACCGTCCGGCCCACGATGGCGTACATCCCGCTGGCACCGAACGCCAGCTGTCCGACGTCTTCGCTGCCCACGTCCGCGACGGACCAGGTGGTCCCCGAATTGGTGGAGAAGAGGATACGACCATCCGCAGTACCTGCGAGCAGCCGTGCCGGTGCGGCGCGATCCACCGCAATGGCGGTGATGTGCAAATCCGGCGGGATGTTTCCGTTGACAGTGGTGAATGTTGCGCCGGCATCATCTGACCGCAGCAGCGTTCCATCGGCGACCAGGTAGGAACTCTGGGTGGACCCGGGAATATCGGCAAAGGCGCGCCGGATCGCGTTCGTCTGGTAGCCAGCCAGCTGCCAGTTCACGGCACCGTCGTCACTGCGCCACAGCCGGCCCTGGACGTCGAAGACATACACGCGGCCGGCATAGTCCGGATCAACACCCAGCACTCCGAATCCGTCGACCGGCGCACTCATGCCGGCTTCGCGACGCTGCCAGGTCACACCGTGATCGGCACTGGCGAACAACCCTCCGGCGCCCAGCGCATAGACCTGGTTCGGGTTGGCCGGATCACCGGCGATCCGGTTGATGACACCGCCATCGAGCCCGATCGGTGTCCACTCGGCGGCCAGTGCTGTACCGGCCAGGGCGGCCAGCACGCACGCGCACGCCAGCTGCCGCACTCCTGAAAAGAGCGACATTCCTTTCTCCTTTTGATTTTTTTTGCGAGGTGGAAATTGCCGCCATTGCGCAAGGCGGCGCTTACGATAACGGAACACGGCGCGTGCGTGTCCCACAGTACGAATGGTTTCGTCGAATCGGTTAGCCGCTATTCAGTGATACGGCACAGTCACCCTAGGGTGGGCATTGGCGACCAAGCTGCCGCGTCAGCCGCGTGAGCGGCAGGCTGCCGCTGCTGAAGCCGGTCACGGTGGGCGACCAGGTCACCTGGGCCTGGTCGGTGCCGGTGAACGTGAATCGCGCGGTGCCCCAGGCTTGCCGTATGAGATCGCTGCTGCGGTAGTTCGGCGGAAAATCCGGGCCGCGCGTACTCGCCAGCTGGACGGTCGCACTGTTTCCGGAAATCGGCCCGGAGCCCACCAGGAACAGAGGATTTCCCTCGTGGAACACATACCACGCGACAGCCAGCATGCGCTGGCCGTTCAGTTCGAAGATGTCCACGAAGAAGCCGTGCCCGTTTTGTGATGCGTTGTACCAGTTTCCACTATGACAGGCACGAACCTGCGCTCCGGCGGGATCACTCGCCGGCAGGGCCGTCCTGAGCAGCGGCGTGATCGGCATCTCACCGGCGGTGTAGCCCGGCAGGGCGGGCGTCCAACGCAACTGTGCCTGGCTGTCGCTGGCGAATTCCAGGTCCAGCGTACCCCAGGCTTCCTGTCGCACGTCGGTGGCGCGGAAATCCGGGGGGAATCGCGCGCCCGTCACCGCGTTCATGGCCAAGGTGGCTCGCCCACCCTCCGCGCGGCCGACGCCGACCAGCCACACCGGCTGCCCCGCGCGATAGGCGAACCAGCTGGCCAGCACGTGGGCGACACCATCGATCGCGAGGGGTTCGATCATCAGGCCATGGCCATCCTGCTGCGCGTTCCACCACATGCCGGAGATCCGCTCGTCGATCCGGTAGTCGCCGACGCCGTCGAAATCTCCCAACGTGGTCCGCCAGACGCCGCGCCCGTAGGTGAAGGCGAAGAGCTGCGGTGGCCGTCCGGGCGGCTGCACGATGGAAAGATCTTCGGTGATCACGTTCGCATAGCCGGTGTTCTCCACGGCCCAATGCGCGCCACCGTCGAGTGAGACGAACAGGCCAAGGTCCGTGCCCAGGTACAGCTGGCGCGTATCGAGCGGGTTGATCGCAATCGCATGGACGGGCACGTCCGGCAGCGCGCCCGAACCGGTACCGTCCAGCGGCTGCCAGTTCGCCCCGGCATCCACCGACTTCCACACATGCACGCCACCAAAGGTGGAATAGGTGGCATACGCGACATTGCTGTCATTTGGATCGAAGGCCAGTCGCGACACCCAGCCTTCGCGCGGTGTTGCCGACGCCCAGGTGGTCGCGGACGTGCTCGACAGCGCGCTGCCGCTACGGAAGATGCCGGTACGGTTTCCGGCCAGCATGCGCTGGGGGTTGCCCGGTGCCACGGTGATGGCGGAAATGCGGTGATTGAAGCTCGTGCCGCCCAGCGGCGCGCTGGCGGCAAACCAGTTGCCGCCGCGATTGTCCGTGCGCCACACGCGCAGGCCGCCGGCGTACAGGCGGTTGGCGGCGTTGGGATCGATCAGGTACGGCATGATGAAGAGCGTGCTGTCCTGCAGTCCGTTCACGGCAGAAACGAAGGTGCTGCCCCCGTCCATGGAGCGTCCGATGCTGACGTACTGGTAGGTGGCATAGAGGATCGAGGGATTGGTCGGATCCACCGCCGCGAATCCACCGTCGCCCGGATAGATATGACGCCAGGCATAGGGGCCCGATGCATCGGCTCCCAGCCAGGTACCGTTGTCCTGGGTGCCGCCGAGGTAGGCGCTGCCATCGGGGAACACGGCGCCCGCGTAGAACTGCGTGGTGCCCATGCCGCGACTGAGGTTGCGCCAGGCCACCCGCGCGCCGGTGCGTGGCGTGCACAGGGCGGCATTGCCGGTACTCACCGGCGCCATTGCGTTGTCGCTGACCGCGACGCCGCCGTCGTTGGTGCTGTAGACCCGCTGGTTGGCGACGCCGTCATAGCCCGGATGAAAGCGGATGCGGTGCTGGTCCGGATGCACATAGGTGCTGTTGGGCTCGAAGTAGTAGCTCGCCAGGCCGAAGTGCTGTCCGCCGTCGTCGGACCGGAACAGGGTCATGCCGCCGACCCATACGACCTCCGCATTCACCGGGTCAGCCGCGATCGCGTTGTTGTACCAGCCCGCGCCGTAGAAGTCGGGCGACGAATTGTCGTTGCACAGGCTCGGCCGCACGGCGAAATGGAAGTGGAACAGGCTGGCGGAAAGCAGATCGGGGGAGTCATTGCGCAGGCGGACCTGCCAGGTGACACCTCCGTCAGTCGATCGCCACAACGCGTGCAAGCCGTTGTTGTAATCGCCCTGGCCGTCGCCGTTGCGGTCGTGGCCGGGCAGGATGCTGGCCGCCACGGCATAGATGACATCCTGGTTGGCGCGATGAATGTCCATCTGCGTGCGGCCCTGCCCCGCCTCGGTCAGCACGGTTTCCCACTGGCCATCGTTGCCCGCATTGCGATTGAGAAACACGGCCGCCGGGCAGGGATCTCCGCAGGCCGGTGGCGTCACGCTGCCGGGTAGCCAGTAGCGATCGGCGACCGAGCGTGACGCGCAGGTGCCCAGCAGCCAGTCGCCGGGCTTGTCGGTGCGGATGGCCAGGTCCGTGCAGCCTTCGTAGCGCAGCCGGTCCTGGTCATCGGCGGGACGCAGCAAGCGCTCGAACGTGGCGCCGCCGTCGCGCGTGCGCCAGATACCGCTGTTGGTGGCGGCGTAGAAGCGCTGCGTATCATGCGGGCTGAAGACGATATCGCTGACGTAGCGGAAGTCGTCGTTCTGCGTTGCCAGGAGCGGCGCCCAGTGGCGTCCGCCATCGATGGACTTGAGGATGCCGGATCCGGCCATCGGCGACCACGGCATCGCGCTGTTGCGATACAGCTCGCCGGTCCCGGCGTAGAGGATGTCCGGGCGCTGCGGATCGATCGCCAGCGCGCCAATGTTGAGATTTACCGCGTCGTCGGAAATCGGCTCCCAGCTCTGCCCGGCGTCGTTAGACTTCCACACGCCACCTGATACGCCACCTGCGAACAGGATGTCCGGATTCTGCGGATGGAATTCCAGCGTCCGGGTACGGCCCGTGGCGTTGGCCGGCCCCAGCCATTCCCAGGTCGGCGCCGCCGCCAGGGCGCCTGCGCGCGAACCGGCGATGCGGGAGGGATAGTGACGGCGCATGCTGCGCATCGACTGCTCGGCGGCGAACCAGCGCGACGGCTGCACGGTGGATTCGCCGGCTGGTGCGCGGCGCTCCACGAAAAGGTGCGCCCGTTCCAGGGCGCCGTCGGTACGCTTGGCCTCGCGCAGTTCCGCGGCCATGCGTTCGGCGCGTTCGTCGGCGCCTTGGCGAATACAGCCCGTCGACAACACCGACAGGACCAGCAGGACGATCACGGCGCGCAGCGGCATCTGTGCTACCTCCGATTACGACGGGCATCGTACCACCAGGCCATCGACCCGTCGGCCCAGCGGGTGGAATCGGCAACATGCCCCCTGACGATCGTCCTGCATCCACCGGGTCCCGACCTCTGGCACGATAGCGGCTTTGCCATCGGAGTCCCTCATGTTGCGCGCCCTGCCGATCGCCCTCGCCGCTGTACTGCCCCAGGCCGCCGACGCCCGCACTGCGCCGATGACCACGATTCCCGATGCCGCGGTGAAAACGGCCGTCACCCTGCGCGACGACGCGGGCCGTGATGACACGGCCTATGAGCTGCTGCGATCGCTCACCAGCGAGATCGGCGCACGCCTGGCCGGCAGCGAGAACGACCTGCGTGCCCGCGAATGGGCTGTCGCCCGCTTCAAGGCGCTCGGATACGACAAGGTATGGACCGAGCCGGTGACCTACCCGCGCTGGGTTCGCCGTTCCGAGAGCGCCGCCCTCGTCGCTCCCTATCGCCACACCCTGGCGGTCACTGCGCTCGGGAACTCGCCGGCGACGCCACGCGAAGGGCTGACGGCAGAGGTTGCCCTGTTCGACAGTCTTGATGCGCTCAAGGCCGCTCCCGCCGAAGCGGTGAAAGACAAGATCGTCTTCGTCTCGGTGCGCATGAAAGCCCATCGCGATGGCCACGACTACGGCAAGGGCAGCCGCGTGCGCAGTCGCGGACCTGCCCTGGCCGCGGAAAAGGGCGCGGCCGGCTTTGTGCTGCGTTCGGCAGGCACGGACAGCAACCGGTTTCCGCATACCGGCGTGACCACCTGGGACGCCAAGGGCCGGCAGATTCCCGCCGCGGCGATCTCCAATCCCGACGCAGACCTCCTGGAAACCGTCATCCGGCAGGGCCAGCCGGTCCAGTTGAGCCTGAACCTGGACTGCGGCCTCGACGGGGAATACACCGGTGCCAACGTCATCGCCGAGATCACCGGGAGCCAGAAGCCCGAGGAGATCATCATCCTGGGTGGCCACCTCGACTCCTGGGACCTGGGCACCGGTGCCATCGACGATGGCGCGGGCGTTGCGATCAGCATGGCGGCAGGCGCCCTGATCGGCCAGTTGCCGCAGGCGCCGCGGCGCACGGTGCGCGTGGTCGCCTTCGCCAACGAAGAAGCCGGCCTGTACGGTGGCAAGGCCTATTTCGCCGCGCACCAGGCGGAGCTGAGCCGGCACGTGCTGGGATCCGAAGCCGATTTCGGCGGCGACCGCATCTGGAAGCTCGACGCCAGCGTCAAACCCGAGGCGCTGGCTGCCGTCGACCAGATGATGCAAGTGCTGGGGCCACTGGGCGTGATCCGCGGCGACGAACGGGCGCACGGCGGGCCCGACCTCAGTCCCATGCATGCCGCCGGCATGGCGGCGATGAATCTGGTCCAGGACGGCACCCGCTACTTCGACCTGCACCACACGGCCAACGACACCTTCGACAAGATCGACCCGGCGCAGCTGGCCCAGAACGTCGCTGTGTACGCGGCCTGGGCTTATATGGCCGCCGAGGCCGACGGCGATTTCGGCTCGCGCGCCGGCGCCTTCAAGAACGGCGTCGAGGAACACTGAAACGTGCTACCGGCGCCGCGGGGCGCGGCGCCGGGGAATCGCGTCTAGGCTTTGTGCCGCCGGAAATACTCGGCGAACAGCACGGCGGCGCTGGCGGCGATATTGAGACTTTCCACATTTCCCGTGCCGGGAATCGTGAGGCGGTGATCGGCCACGCGGATCAGCCCGGCGCTCATGCCCTCCCCTTCCGCGCCGAAAACGACGGCGGTGCGGCCCGGCAAGCCACCGGTGAACAGGGCCTCACCCGCGCGAGGCACCGTCGCGACGACCGCGAAACCCGCGTGCCGCAGCGTCGCCACGACGTCCTGGCCCGCTTCCGGCCGTGCCAGCGCAACGATCTCCGCTCCCCCTTCGGCGACCCGGCAGGCGGCGCCGGACAGGGTCAGCGGCGAATCCGCCGGCAACACGATGCCGGCCACGCCAAAATGCGCCGCACTGCGCAGCACGGCGCCGAAGTTGTGCGGATTTCCGACACCATCGAGCACTACCAGCAAGGCCGGCGCCGGCGCTGCCGGCAGCTGAGCCAATAGCGCATCCAGCGCCAGCGGCGCGCGCCGTCGCACTTCAAAACACACGCCCTCGTGGTGCTGGCTTGCGGCCAGCTTGTCCAGGTCGGCACCCTCGACGATGCGATAACCGACGCGCTCGCGCACGCACCAGGCCAGCACGGGCTTGAACGCGGCAATGCGCTCCTCCGTCAGGTAGACCTTGCGCACATCCTGCGGCCGATGCTGGAAAACGGCCTGGCAGGCGTTGATGCCAAACAGGCGAACCTCCTCGTGCCGCTGGTGCGCCGGCGCGCTGCGTGTCGACGGGGGCGGGGGCGAAGACGGCGCCGGCGCGTTGTCGCGACGCAGGCGCTCGCGTTCGCGCTTGTCAGGGCGCGGACCGCGGGGCCGGGCGTTGTCCCAGGCGGAGGTGGGCGTATCCCGGCCGGGTTTTCGGGTTCTATCCATGCGATGCGATCGTCAGGCAAGTGGGACGACCGCAACGGTAGCAGCTGTTGCGCGCGGGTGCCCGTCGCGGTCAGCGGCCGGCGACGCGCCGCACGCTGGCAAGGTAGGCAAACAGGGAGGCAAACAGGCCCCACAGCGCCACGTCCGCCAGGGCGACCGTCCAGAACAGCCATTGGGGAAGCCAGTCGATACCCGCGAGACTGGCGACCAGGGCCGCAGCACCCGCCAGCAGCTGGACCAGTAGCGGCACGGGCGATACGACGCGCCCCAGTCCACGGCGGGCGGCGGCACGCGTCAGCAGTACCGCGACCAGGTTGATGATCCCGCCCCACACGGCAAGAACCAACAGCGCGACACTGGCAACACCGGCGATATAGGACACGGCGTCTTGCTCCCTATTCAATGGGCCACGGTGCGGCGCTCCCTGCGGCGTCGCGCATTGCGGGTGACGTAACCTGCCTGGCAGGCGGCGCCGTTCCGTGCGCCCCACGTCAGCCCGAACCGTCTGGACGGCGTTGCGTCCACGATCGTCGCATTATGGTGGCCAAATCGGTGCGATTGCACCGTGAAGTCGCCCGGATTACCCGAACCTGGAGTACGGCATGGACCGCAGATGGACCACTTGCACGTGCATCACCCTGGCAATCCTCGCCGCAAGCTGTACCGCTCAGGCGCCCGGTCCCACCCAGTTCCGTGTCGACGGGCTCTACTCGGAATACGCGGCGGGATCGATCGCCTTCCGTGACGGTTATGCCTGGCGCCAACCGCAGGGCGATACCACACATGTCCTGCTCACCGATCGGCGCCTGGTCGCCCTGCCCGTCGATGATGCCTACGCGGTGATCGACCTGGCGCTCCTGCTGGGCTGGACCAGAGCCCCCTACGTCGAGCTGGAACTGGATGCGGCGGGAAAACTCGCGGCCGTCTGGGCGCGGCACCAGGGCGGCCGGCGTGTGCGCTGTGCGCAGAATGCGGGCCAGTGCTACTCAAAGGTGGCCTACTGGGGCCCGGATGCGCTTACGGCGAGTTACGCGTTCGGCGACGACCTGGACCTGACCGCCAGCCTGCGTGTGCATCGCCAGTCGCTGTACCAGACGCCCCTGGCGGCCGAGCAGCGCGTCGCACCGGATGGCCGTCCGGCGCAGCCGGATGCCACCGACCATGACCGCATGGCCGAACGCTATGCGCGCGTACGCGCCGCGTTCGACGAGGGCGGCGTCGAGGCATTTCTCGAAGCCAACGGGTTCGATGTCGCCACCCGCCAGGCCCTGGCCGGATTTGAAGGCATGACCGAGGCGATCGCGCGGCTGGCGACAGCGTGTCCGCGCGCCGAAGCGTACGAAGCCTTCGGCAACGACGGCGGCTGGGGCTCGCTGCTGGCCAGCAGCGACAAGGGCGACTCCGCCGTGTACTTCCTGCGCCGCGGCGACGCATGGGTGCTGCACAGCTGCGGCAGCTGAATGCGATGGGTCAAAGGCCGGGCGCGTCCGCCGCGGACGCGGGGTCCACCGTCGCCCGCCACGAATGTCGCAACCTCCACATTCCCCAAAGTGCAACACCATCTGTCGCGAGCAGCAGGCACCACATCGCCTCTGCCCGCTGGCGCCGGTCGGCACCGGCAAAGAACGGGCGTCCACAGCGTCAGCCAGCGCCGGATGCCGTCCCGATAGTCCGTTTCATGCACGATCGTGGCCGCCAGGATGGCCGGGATGAGCAGCGCGATGACCCCTTCGGCGAGCAGCGGCAACAGCAATGCCGAAGCGGTCGCCCCGTGGAAGTGCACCGCCTGCCACATCAGCGGAAAACAGCGGCCGCGGCGATCACGCGGGCCGCCACGGCCACGGCGGCAGCCGATCCGCCCTCCCGCATCGCCGCCCGCAGCGCCACGTCATGCGCATCAGGCAACCGCCTGCGTCGGCGCTGCGCGCTCATCCACCGCTCTCCGGGTTTTCCGCGAAGGCGGCAGGCTAACGTCCGTAGCAACGGCACGCCAATGGTCGTCCGCTCACCGCGCCGCTGAACCCCCGTGGTGACAAGCCTGTGCGGGCTGGCGCCGGTGTGACGCCCGCGGCATCATGGAAGCTTCCTGTCCACCTGCCCGCTCCATGAAAGCATTGACGTCACCGCCTGCCCGCTCGTGGACTGCCCGCTTCTTCGACCGGTTTGTCGAATGGGCGCAACGCCGCATCGTGGCCGCGTCGAAGGTCGGCGACCATCCGGTCTTCGACAACACCGCCTTCGACTGGGTGCCGGCCCTGGAAGCGCGCTGGCCGGCGATCCGGGCAGAACTGGACCAGGTGCTGAAATCGCGCGAGGACATCCCCGGTTTCCATGAAATCACGCCGGAAGTGCGCACCATCACCACCGACCGGGACTGGAAAACCTTCATGTTCCTCGGCTATGGCATGCGCTCGGAGACCAACCTCGCGCGCTGTCCGGATACCGCGGCCGCACTCGCGTTGATTCCTGACCTGCGCACCGCCTTTTTCTCCATTCTCGAACCCGGCAAGCGCATCCCGCGCCATCGCGGCCCCTACAACGGCGTGCTGCGCCTGCACCTGGGCCTGATCGTTCCCGAGCCACGCGAGCGCTGCTGGATCAAGGTCGACGAACGCCTGTGCACCTGGAATGAAGGCCAGGCGCTAATTATCGACGACATGTACCCGCACGAAGTGCACAACGATACGAATGGCATTCGCGTCGTCCTGTTCGTCGATTTCGATCGCCCGCTGCGCGGCTGGGTGCGCTGGATGAACAAGCTGATCCTGGCGCTCGCACCGCTCACACCGGAATTGCAGACCGCCAAGGCAAACCTGGCGGCGTGGGAAAAGGCGCATCAGTTGCCGGATTGACCCGGCTTCAGTACAGCCGTTCGCCGCGCCCCTGTGCCACCAGGATCGTCGCCGTGGTTGCCCGAACGTAGTCGGTGAAATCCACGTAATCCTCGCGCCGCCAGATGCCGCGGAACTGCTGCGCGGCCGGCGCCGCCGGGCACCATACCAGGCTGACCGCCTGGACAAACCCACTGTCTTCGGCGCCACTGATGGCGACGCAGTCCAGAATGAGGTCCAGCGTCGCCAGCGGTGCCGCCTCGCCAGGCGTCTCGACGGTCAGGTGATCCGACATTGCCGTGCGTACGACTTCCGGTAATTCCCTGACTCGCACAAACTGGTCTACTGGCAGCAAGTGCAGGTGCGGCCGCGCGTTGTCCTGCAACAGCACAGCCTGTAGATCATCCGGCAACGCAAGCCCCAGACGTTGCTGCGTCAGCGCGATCGCGCCCGCATCGGCCACCTGCTTAGTCTGGACGGGAAGTACCAGACGCGCCAGCGGGCTGTTCTGGTCCAGCATTTCCAGCATCTCGACAGCGGATTTCTGCGACAGCGCCTTGCGCGTCAGATCCACGTTGAGAGCGCGTTCCTTCGCCCACGTTTCGGCCTGTTGGTGGGCGATCCAACGCTCCCGTACCCACTGGGCCACGCCGGGGCTGGCAGACGGTGACTCGCTGAACAACTCGACCAGGCGTATTCCCGGTATCACGGATGTCGGCGCTACGTCGTAGACGATTGCGCTGTCGTTTTCCTCGAGGGGACGCCCGAGGTAGATCCATCCTGCAAGCTGCCCGGGCGCGATGGACAGATCGGATGCGTCCTCTTCCGACGACGCGGAATAGAGGCTGATCTTTCCCTCGTAGGCGTAGTCCGCCGGCTTGAGCCAGTCGACGTCACGCACCCGCTTGAGCTGCTCGATGGGTAGCAATCCAAGTGTGGGCACGCCGTTTGCCACCCGATAGAGCGCCTTGAGTTCCTCGGGGAGCACAACCCCCAGCTCCTGTTCGGCTGCCGCGATCAACTCCGGAGTAGCAGGTTCCGGAAACGGTGCCGCCGCATCGTTCGCGGTCGCCACCGCGCGCAGGATCTCCCCGAACGGTTGTCGCATCGCAACAGCAGTGAGCGCGTCGTGCTGCGCCTTTTGCTTCTCTGCCATCGCCTGCAATTCCTTTTCATTGGGCATCGCCGCTGCTAACTGCGCGCCGAATAGCAGCCAGCCCGCGCCCGCCAATATCGGCCCCATCAGCAACACCCCGTAAACACCGGACAGTACGATGCGATGCCCCCAGCTCATGCGTGGCAAATCCAGGTGACGCAGCGTTTCGATGGCCCAGGTGATGCGCTGTGTTGCGCGCGGCGTCGGCCCGACATGGGTCTCGTAGGAGTGAAAAATGTGACGCAGGCGCAGGGGTCTTGCCTGCGGCGCCTGCACACGCGGCTCGGTTCGCAACTGGCGCAGCACACGCCCCATCTGCAGGCGCGTCCAGGCGTGCGGCAGTTGCAGCAACGCGATGATCGCCAGGTACGGCATGCCCAGCGCAACCACCAGCGCGGCGCCGCCAATACTTGCCATGCCGATGAAAATTGCCTGAAGGCGCACGGCGCTGGCCGGCAGCAGGGCCTGGACCACGTGCGCACCATCCAGCGGTGGGACTGGCAGCACGTTGAGGTAGTTGACGGCCAGCAGCATCCAGGCAGCGCCAGTGATCCAGCTGGCCACTTCTCCGTCCACGCCGCCGAAGTAGCCGACATACAGCAGGATCCAGCCCAGCACGATTCCGGGCAACGGCCCCATCAGACTCATCCACGCCCGGTGCACCGCATTCGGCTTCGCTTCGATACCGACCGTGACGCCGCCGACCAGTGGCAGTGCATACATCTGCACGTTGCGATATCCGAAAACCCGCATTGCCAGGTAGTGGCCCAATTCGTGGAACGCCACCACGGCGCACAGCAGTACCGCAAAGCGCATGCCCCAGAGCCAACCACCGGCTGCCATGAACAGCGCGACGCTGAAGACGAACAGACCGACCTGCGCCCATGCCGGCACAGGCCGTTCCTGATTGCGCTCCAGCGCGCCGGCCAGATACGCCAGCCGTGCGGCCGGTACGGGTTCCACCGGCGGCTTGGGCTTGGGTGCACGGACGACGCGCAGCAACAGCCGGACCGCTGCCGGAAAGGGCAGCCGGGCGAATCCATCCGCATCGCAACGCAGCTTTTTCTCCTGGACCGCTTCCCGCCAATGCCGTTCGCCGGCCCATCCGACGATCGCGTCGATCGCGCCGTCACACACCGGATCCGCCGCGACCGTTCCCAGGCCCTGGACCCATCGCCGGTGCAGCGCCAGCACGTCGCCGGGCTCGGCGGTCGCTACGGTCTGGGCAAGGAACGAGGTCGTCTGGAAAGATTCGTAGAAGACATCGAAGGACTGGGTGCGTGCCAGGCGGCCGTCAGCCAGCCAGCTGGCGAAGGTCAGGTTCAGGAGATTCGGATTGTTCCCCAGCGTCGGCGGCAGTAGCCAAGCCGTATCGCCATGCGCCCTGTTGCGGTAGACCGCGGCCAGGAAGTTGACCGGGCTCCCGCTGGGTTCGGGCTGCGTGATCAGGTACCACAGCGGTCCTTCAAAGCCGAGCGCACGGAGGCGTTCGCCGTAGATGGCGTGAAGGTCGGCCATGGCCTCCGGCGGCGTCGCGGCATTGACGCGACGGCCCTGCAGTGGCGGAAACACCGTCGCCAGCAGATTTCGCAGGATTTGCAGTCCGATCACCAGAACAATGGCGCAGACCAGCGCCAATACGTCAAACATGGACATCTTCCCCCGGCGGGGCCCGGCTGGAAGGCCCCGGAAACCGCAAGATTACCGGCCCCGGGCCTTGAATGCCCTGGGGACACTTGTGCGCTGGCGCACGTTTGCCGGTGTCCCTGCAACTTCCACACCGCCATTCGGCGGCGGACTCGCTCGCCGGAGTCCCCGCCGCGAAACCCACGGGGAGGTGTCGGGCTATCTCTCCGCCGCTGCCTTGAGATTGGAAAGCCCGATCTCGAAATCCTTGCCAATCATCTTGTCCATGCTGACCAAAACCCCCATCACCTTGGCGAGGTAGGGGCTCGGGCCGTGCATCGCCCACTGTACGCGCGTGCCGCCATTGCCCGGCGTGAGCACGAACTCCGCAGTATTCCGCGCCTCCATCGGTTCGGTGAACTCCAGCTGGATCACCACCTTGCCCGGCTCGGTCACCTCGACGATCTCCATCCGCCCGTTGCCGACTTCACCGTTGCCTTCCCACTGGTACACCGCGCCCTTGCCGCTCGCGGCCCCGCCATGGGTGCGCTTCATTGCCGGGTCGAGCTTTTCCCAGGGCGACCAGTCACCCCAGCGGTGAAAATCAGCCAGGAAAGGAAAGATCTTCTCTGGCGGTGCCTGGATAGTGACTTCGCGTTCGACACGGAAACTGTCTGGCCGTGTGGTGGCGTAGAGCAGAACCGCACCCAGGGCGATGGCGAGCATCGCCGCAATCTTCTTGAGCATAGACAGTCATCCTCGGTGGAAAGCGCATTCGCGACTATTCCATAACGGAACTTCGCGTGGAACCGTGCCACCGGTGCCGCGCGGGAGCGCATTTCAGCGCCCGCGCGGCCATTTCGTCACTTATGGGCGGCACAACTCGCCGGTGACGCGTGTCGTGATCACATCATCAACACGTCGACCACTGACGAAAAAGTAGCCCGTGTAGCCGGCATAGTCGCCGGTGCCCTCCTCCAGCTGCTGGTACGCCGTTACAGCACCACTCTGCGGCTGCCCGCTGCCGGGATTGGTCACGCCGGTCTCGCGCGTGCGCAAGGTGCCGCGGGCGGTCGTGTAGTGAAACAGGCCGCTGTAGCTGATGAAATCCGGTGAGGTCGGCGGCCCGGCACGTGCGCTGTCGGCCGCAAAGTGGGTGACGCCACGCAGTCCGTGATTGCCATCGACCACGCCCAGGAAACAGCTGGTCGCCGGCGGCAGGCAGCCGGTCGTTGAGGACGACTCCACCAGCTCCGCATGAATGACGCGGCAGCGGGAGTGCGGCGCGGCGTCCGCGGAGTCCTGGCTCCAGGCCGCCGGAGCGAACGCAAGCAGGGCGACCAGCGTGATGGCAGCGGAATCAGGCATTGGCAGTTTCATGGCGAGCTCCGTTATCGCAGGGAACCGTCGGTCGACGGCCACGGCACCCTATCGCGCCAGGCAGCACGCGATGCGTCCGTTCTGCGCAGGATCGAGGCGAATGTCCATAAACGCACAATGCCTCAACATGACATTTGCAACTCTGCTCAGGTAGCACCGGCCCACGACAGCATGTGTTGCGAAAATGGCGCCACGGCGCCGCGCTAGAATGGCGTTTGCGCAACCGAATCACACCGGACCAGCCCGCCGGAACACCCATGCAAGCGATCGTCGATTTCATCCTTGAGCTGGACAAGCTCAAGGGCGTTCACCGCAAGACCCGCCCTCTGGGCCAGGACCGTCCGGAAAACTCCGCCGAGCACAGCTGGCAGATCGCGCTGCTGGCCGCCTCGCTCGCGCCCTACGCCTCACCTGGCGTCCAGATCGAACGGGTGATCGCCATGCTGCTGGTGCACGACATCGGTGAAATCGACACGGGCGATGCACTCGTCTATCTCGACGATGGCTGGCAGGCACGCAAGGCCGCCGAGGAGGTCGCGGTGCGGCGCATCTTCGGCCTCCTGCCGACCGCGCAGGGCGACGCGTTCCTTGCGCTGTGGCAGGAGTTCGAAGCCGGCCAGACCCCCGAGGCACGCTTCGCCCACGCGGCCGACCGCGCCATGCCCGTGCTGCTGAACCTGGCCAACCGCGGCCAGAGCTGGCGCGAGAACGGGATCAGCTTCGAACGTGTGGTCAGTCGCATCGGACCGCCCATCCAGGCCGGCTGCCCGGCCCTGTGGGACTACCTGCAGGGACGTCTGGAGGCCGCGCGCGACCACGGATTTTTCGGCGCCTGACGTACCGTCGGCACCGCCCCCTAGGCGAACGCCAGACACGATGCTATAGTGTGCGACCTACGCGGGAATAGCTCAGTTGGTAGAGCACGACCTTGCCAAGGTCGGGGTCGCGAGTTCGAGTCTCGTTTCCCGCTCCAGTATTCCGTCAAAACCCCGGCCTTGCCGGGGTTTTTTCGTTCTGGCGGCACCGCGACGCCTGGTCAGTAGTCGAACACGTGCTCAAGCACCATCGGTGGCTGCGAGAGCGTGCGCAGGGCCTGGTCCAGCGCCGCTACCGGCACCTGCAAGGCCACCCGCTGGCGATCGGGCCGGGTCATCACCGGCTCCACGAAGAGCGGCGCGCCGAATTCCGCCGGCGCCGCCCAGCCACGCGGGGTCAGGGCCGTGACCAGGATCAGGCTGCGGTTGCCCGCAATTTCGACGAAGCGCACCTGGCGCTGCGCCAGCACGCTGGCGTAGTGGGAAAACGGTTCGTAGCGCGGCAGGCTGACCAGCACGCCGCGCTCATCCGGCGGTGCCAGCGGCGTAAGCTTGGGCAATTCGGTCTCCAGGCCGTCGGGCAGGTGGTCGATCACGGCCAGCGTCGTGTCCCGGGCTTCGCCGTAGGCCGCATGCGTCGCCTTCCTGATCACCCAGCCATACAGCGCTTTGGCGGCAAATTCCGTGGTCAATGCGTATTTTCGCTCCCACTTGCGTAGCGGGTCCTTGCCCCACCACGGGGCCGTCCACACCGCGCGCAGGCGACTGGCGAAGTCGAACTCGTACCACGGCCGCAGGCGGATGAAGTCCACGTACTCCTGCGCCGCACGGGCGGCCAGCTGGTCTTCGTCCGTCGCCGGATACGCCGTCGTGGCCTCCGACAGGCGTCCGATCAATGACTCATAGGCGCGGCGCAGACCGTATTCGATGGAGGTGCTCACGCCGATGACACGGATCATCGTGTGGTACTCGTCGTTAGGCGGGTACTTGTCGCGGATAGCCGAATCGACCGCGGCGTAACCGCGCCAGAACTGACGGACATGCCCGATAAAGGGAAAGCGGCTGGGCGGCTGGCTGCGCACGAAATCGGCGTATTCGGCGGAGCTGAATACCAGGAACCACTCCGGATAGGTCAGGTAGGTCTGCTCGACGCCGCGCCGGTCGGGCTCCGGCGTCAACGGCGTTTGCGGACTCGGCGCCTGCGCCATACACACCCCCGTCAGCAAAAGCAGCAGCACAAGGCACCTGGCAATCCCGAGTCCGCGCCGGCTCATGCCACGCTCCGCGGCTTGCGAAAGCCCATCAGCACATTGTCGGTCGGATCGTTCGCCTGGAGCAGGCGCTTGCCGAGGTCTTCAAAACCGGCCGCCGTGATTCGTTGGCTCCAGGTCGCCACGGATTCGAAGTGGCGCAGCTCGGCCTGATTGGCCGACCAGGGCTGCTGCAGGCCCGCGTTGAACACGGTGTGCGCCAGCGATACCAGGTCGCGCATCGGCTCGCTGGTGACATCGTGGTCCCGCAGGATGAATACCCCGCCCGGACGCACGATACGGTGGATCGAGGCCAGGAATGCCGGCAGCGTTTCCGGTACCGCGTGGTGCAGGCCAATGTAGCAGGTGACCAGGTCCATGCTCGCGTCGGCGATATCCGACGGCGCGATCGGTGCGTAGTCGTTGAGCGGCACGAAACGCCCCGCCTTCGCCCACTGGCCACGCTCGACCAGGTCCACCGGCGAATTGCCCGGGGCAATGTCATTGATGATGACGGTATCGCCCGATACGCCGATTTCCCTGCGCAGGGTGCGCACGTAACGCCCGGTGCCGCCGATTTCGACATACCCGTTCCAGCTGCGACGCCCCTCCACCAGCTCCGCCGTCTGCCGCGCCATCTCGCGCTTCTGTTTTGCCAGCGACGGCAGTGCGTAGGTCAGGTCCGCCAGGAGCGGCTTGATCCCGGGCAGGCGCTCCTGCAACTGGCGGTAAATGGCTTCATCGGTGTCGTGCGAGGCACAGGCTTCGATGATCAGCGTGTGGAACCGGTCTTCCGGATACAGACGGTAGATGTTCTGGAGGAAGCGATAGAACGCGTCACGCCAGCGCACGTCACCGTAGACACGGTGAAATTCGGAACCGGTCACAGCGCGCGCCGGGGTCGGGGTATTCATGTAGTAGGTATCCCACAGGCTGTTGCGGAACCGGCTTGCCGGATCAATTTTCGCCTTGAGCGCGAACATCTCCGGATGGCGCGGATAGGCGCGCGCGAACTGCTCGGGTGTGGCGTGTGGTTGATAGGGAAGGTAGTAGGTACCGCCCGTATCCAGCGCCGCATCGATCAATTCGCGCGTCCACACGGCGACGCGCTGGCAGGCGTTGGGCCGCGTGCGCTGTTTGTAGTACAGCACGAACGCAAAGCACTCCTCGCGCGCCCAGGCCATCAGCGATCCGGGATCCGGCAACGCATGCCTTATCGAGATATTGAGCACGTTCACCCGATGCCGCTGGAGGATTTCCCGCATTGCCGCGACGAAGTCATCGAAGCGGCTGACGGGAATGAAGTACTCCTGCAGCACGAAGGTGCGGAAGCGGCGCGAGACGGGCTCGAGTTCCGCCACGTCGTAGCCGGCTTCGAAGTTGCGCCAGTGCACCGCTGATCGCATGTAGAGCAGGTTGTCGACGATGTGCTGCTTGCGCCATTTTCCGAGCGGTGTTTCCGACGCCGCCCAGATGAAGTAGCGGTGCAACGGATAGGACGAGCGCAGGGGCATCAGCCGGTACCGCACCGTGGCTGGTTTGTCAGTCTTGCGCCAGGTCACCGAACGGACGCGGCGGAAATACGGTGGATAGATGTCGGCGTTATGCATGATCGCGTCGCGCGAGTTACGCACGAGGGCACGGAAGTGCTCCGGATACTCCGCCACCGGCATCGTGGCCGCGAAGCGTTCCATGCGCACGTTTTCGGCCAGTTCCAGCTCTGCCTCGACGATCACGCCCAGGCCACCGTAGCCGCCGATCGCGCCGTAGAAGATCTCGCTGTTGCGCGTCGGCGTGGCTTCGACGAGCTGCCCGTCCGCCAGCACGACGGCGATCGCGCGCACCGACAGAATCAAGGGGCCGAGCCCGACGTAGCGCCCGTGCACGTTGACGCTGAGCGAGCCGCCGACCGTGAAATTGGCGTAGCTCTGCATGATCTTCACGGCAAGGCCGTGCGGGTCCAGAAAGCGCTGCAGGTCGCACCAGCGCACGCCGGCCTGCACGCGCACCGTGCGCTCCAGCGGCGCGAACTGGACGATCTGGTTCATCTGGCGCATGTCCAGGTGCAATGCGCCGGGGCTCGCGGCCTGGCCGCCCATGCTGAATCGGCCACCGCCGATAGCGACCGGTCCGTTGGTGCGGGCCAGTGCCGCCTGTACGTCGGCGGTCGAGGTTGGCGTGACAATCGCCCACACGGGGACGGCGTACAGTCCCGTGACGTCCGTGACCATCTGCTGATTGGATGTCATGTCGGTGATCTAGCGCACGGTCAGGTAATCGGCGCGGCCGCGCGGATTGGCGCCGTAGCGGTTGGGCCCCGCGGACCCTCCGAGGAAGACCAGCTCCAGCGCCAGCCAGAGTGGCCCCAGCAACGGAATCAGTAGCAGCAACAACCACCAGCCGGAGCGGCCGCGGTCGTGCAGGCGCTTGATCATCAGCACCGCTGCGATCCACAGGAAGGGCAGGTGCACGAACCAGGTCGCGGTGCTGCCGAACGTGATGTCGAGGATCCACCAGCTACCGGCAAGGGCGACGGATGCCAGACCCAGGCTCGTCCAGAAGGTCCGGCGGCGCAGACGTCCGCCGGGCGATAACAAGAGGTGCAGCAGCGAGGTCTTCATGGGCACAGGGTACCGAAACCGGGCCGGATCGAAATACCGTGCGCCGGTGCCGCCGGATGGCGGGATGGTCCCCGATGGGCGCTCCTGTGTGGTGTCCGCGTAGACGGAGCCGGCCGGCGCCGGGAAAGTTCCGTACAGGCACACCGCCCGGATTCAATGCACGCGCAGTGTCCGCGACCCTGGCGCCGTCCCTGGCCCGCTGGCGGCAACCGGTCCCGGCCGGTTGCCGCATTGCAGCACGATGTTCAGGGTGGCGTGGCGCGCGAGGCGGCGACGGTCGATGCCGGGGCCACGCCGGCGCCCGCCTCCCTGGGCGCGGAAAGCATTTCCGCTTCGTATTTTTGCAGCAGCGCACGCAGGTTCCCGGCCACGGCGCGAATCTGCTCGTTGGTGTAGCCGGCTGGCAGATCGGGGATCGGTGTCGGAAAAGCGCCCCTTGTAAGCAGCAGGTTGGTTTGCTCGCAGCCGTCACGATCCAGGTCGTAGAGCTCCCACTCGTCCTGGGCGTGATTGCTGGGATCCCAGTAGCGGGCCAGCTTCCAGCGCGACGTTCGTACGCAGCGCACGTGGTTGGGCTGGCGCACGGGTCCGGGCGCCAGTCGCTCCACCGGGCCACTGTTCGGGATGGCGCTGCCCCCCTGGCGCACAGTCTCCACCAGCTCCAGGAACACCTTGAACTGCTGTTCCATCTGCACCTGGTAGGGATCGGCGCCCGAATCGAGCGGCTGGGTGATCTCATCGTCGGTGATGAAGAGCACGCCCTGTCGCACCGAGCCGTCGGGCTCGCGCACGACATCGGTCCTGCCTTCGATCAGCGGCGTCAGGTCAACGCCGACGAAGGGCGGCGTCGGCCGTTCGCGCTGCAGCTCGCGGCGCAGGTCGTCGACACGGCCCTTGTCCAGGCCGGCCAGGCCCAGCAGGGTCGGCGCGATGTCGATGTGGCTGGTCAAGGCGTCGATCTGGCGCGGCGTGTCGTCCGGGTTGATCGACACCGACTGGATCACCACCGGCACGTGCAACGCCTCCTGGTAGGCGGAATGCCATTTTTCAATCATGTAACTGTGCGCAGCGCCGTACTCGCCGTGATCGGCGAGGAATACCACGATGGTGTTTTCACGTTGGCCGCTGCTGTCCAGCGCCGTCAGCACGCGCCGGATGTGCCCGTCGACCATCTGCTGCAGCCAGGCGTAGTACTGCAGGAAATACAGGGCCCCGCTGTCGGGATCACGCGTGAGCTGGAACGGGATGCCCGCCAGCAGCGCCGCATTCACCGCGCTGACCTGGCTGGCGCCGTCGTGGACGTTCTGGCCGGTCTTCGCGGCCAGGCCCAGCCCACACTTGTAGCTGTAGTCGAACTGGCAGCCGGGCTTGTTGTGCAGGGTCTCCGATACCGTCGGCGGCAGGTTCGCCGTATTCTGCGGAAACCCCATCGGATTGAGTTCGATCGCCTGCGTGCCGCCGACCGGCACCGTGCTGATCGCCCCCTTCTCCGGTACTTTCAGCGGGCCAAGCACCGTGGCCTGGGGATCGAGCATGCGCGGCACCGCCGGATATGTGGCGATATCGTGCGGGTTGGTGAAGGACGCCACCGCAAACCAGGGGCGCGACTGCGTCGGCGGCGGGTCAGACAGGGGCCGTGTGGCCTGCTGCTGGGCCAGGGCGCGGTTGTAGTCCATTCCCAGGCCTTCGCGATGCAGGAAACCGCAGACCAGGTCGGCAAATCCGATGTCCCGGAACGCGCCGAGATTGTTGACGCTCGGCCCATGCGGCTCGGGCCACGACAGCTGCCAGTCGTCGAAGCCGTACTTGACCAGCGTGTGGTCGGGCGGATTGCTCACGTGCCACTTGCCGAAGTAGTGGGTGCGGTAGCCGGCCGAACGGAACCAGTGCCCGAGGGTCGGGATCCCGTCGGCAGCCAGCCAGGGAAAGGCCGGGGAATCCCCGCTCTTGAACATCCCGTCGGTCTGGGTGACACCGGTGCGCGTGCCGTACTGGCCGGTCATGATCGTGGCCCGGCTGGGCGTGCAGGCCGTGGCAGCAATGGTGTGATTGCGCAGCACGACCGAATTGCGTCGCAGCGACCACATTCCCGGGAAGTACTCCCGGAATGGATTGCGGTCGTAGAAGCCGCCCTGGACGCCGAGAATCTCTTTCAGCGGCTGCAGTAACCCCCCGTCCTTGCCATAGGCAAAGCGCGGAAAACGCAGCTGGTCGACCATGATCAGCAGGATGTTCCGCGGTGTCGTGGACTTGGCCATACTCCGTCCCCTTTGTCGGACCGATCGCCGGACTTGCCCGCCGATCGTGATACCGAAAATTGGCCGCGTCCAATATTTTTTTATTTGTGCAGTCCATGTCATTGGCTAAATCAGGCACGGACCGTGCATTCACCCAACCGCCGAACGGCGCCGGCGGAAACGGACATATCGCCAATCGCTTCGGTGCCCAGGGAGTGGGCGACGAACCTGATCGGCCGCCCGTCTGATACTACATAATCAGTAGCATTGGCGACGAATCAACTCAATCGCGGGCCCCGGCTTGTTCCTTGCGCTTCCGGTTGGCCTCGAAATACGGCGGAAACGGCTTGCGCGGGAGGTAGCGTCCCGCACCGCGCTGGGCACGCAGGTCGCCGTCGCACCAGGCCCACTGGCCGCGCGTGATGGTGTGGCGCGCAATGCCCTGGACGGTGCGCCCCTCGTAGATATTGAAGTCGACGTTCTGGTGATGCGTCCTGGCCGAGATCGTGCGCGTGGCATTCGGATCCCAGACCACCAGATCCGCATCCGCACCCACTTCCACCGCGCCCTTGCGCGGATACAGGTTGAAGATGCGCGCGGCATTGGTCGAGGTCACCTGCACGAACTCGCCCGGCGTCAGCCGGCCGGTGGTCACGCCGTAGTGCCAGAGCAGGGACATGCGATCCTCGACGCCGCCGCAGCCGTTGGGAATCTTGCTGAAATCGTCGCGCCCCGCCGCTTTCTGCGGCGCGCAGAAGCAACAGTGATCGGTTGCCGTGGTATGGATATGTCCGGCCTGCAGGCCTTGCCACAGCGCGTCCTGGTGCTCGCGGGGCCGGAATGGCGGGCTCATCACATGCGCGGCGGCGCGGGTGAAGTCACTGTCGTGGTAGACCGAATCGTCGATGAGAAGGTGCCCGGCCAACACCTCGGCGAATACCCGCTGTCCCTCGCCGCGCGCACGCGCGATCGCCTCCAGCGCCTGTCGCGCCGAGACATGCACGATGTACAGCGGCACGCCGATCACTTCGGCGATGCGCATGGCGCGATTGGCAGCTTCGCCCTCGACCGCTGGCGGACGTGACAGCGGATGCCCTTCCGGCCCACGGATGCCCTGCGCCAGCAGCTCGCGCTGCAGCTGGAAGACCAGTTCGCCGTTCTCCGCATGGACCGTCGGCAGTGCGCCCAGGTCCATCGCGCGACGGAAGCTGTTCACCAGGATCTCATCGTCCGCCATGATGGCGCCCTTGTACGCCATGAAGTGCTTGAAGCTGGCGACGCCGTGTTCATGGACCAACGTGCCCATCTCGCGGTGCACGGATTCATCCCACCAGGTCACCGCCACGTGGAAGGCGTAGTCCGACGCGGCCTTCTCGGCCCAGCCACGCCACTGGTGGAAGGCATCGAGCAGCGACTGCCTGGGGTTGGGAATCACGAAATCGATGATGCTGGTGGTGCCGCCCGCAAGGCCCGCAGCCGTACCGCTATAGAAGTCGTCACTGGCCACGGTGCCCATGAAGGGCAGTTCCATGTGCGTGTGCGGATCAATGCCGCCCGGCATCACCAGGTGATCACCGGCATCGATCACCTGGGCGCCCTCGGGAATCGCCAGGTCCGGCCCGATCTGCGCGATGCGGCCGTCGACGCAGAGCACGTCGGCGCGATAGCTGTGGGTGGCGTCGACAACGGTACCGCCCCGGATGATAAGGGTCATGCGTGTACTCCGATCGGAAAGGTTGACTCAGCCGGCGGCGGGACTCATCACGCGCGACGGCGGCCGCGCCAGCTTCATCATTCCCGCGTAGACCACGGCGGAAATGGCGAGGCCGGCAAACCAGGCGTAGGTGTAGATCACCTTGAAGAAGGTCGGCACGCCGGCGAATGCCGTCGGGAACGCGGCATGCAGGAAGCCCGGCAGGTTGGGCAGCACGCCGGCGGCCAGCGCGATGATCGCCGCCGGGTTCCAGCCGCGCCGATACGCGTACTCGCCCTGTTCCTCGAACAACTGGCGGGTGTCGAGCTGCATGCGGCGCAGGAGGTAGTAGTCCACCAGCATGATGCCGGCGACCGGCCCCAGGAGCGCGGAGTAGCCGACCAGCCAGGTGAAAATGTATCCCTGCGTGCTTTCCAGGATCTTCCACGGCATCGCGAGCAAGGCCACGCCCGCGGTGATCAGGCCACCGGTCCTGTAGGAGATGCGGCGCGGCGAGAGGCTGGCGAAATCATAGGCGGGCCCCACCAGGTTGGCCGCCAGGTTGCAGCACATGGTATCGAGCGTCAGCACCAGCAAGGCCAGTCCCACGCCAATGCCGGTGAAGCGGCTGGAGAGATCGACCGGGTCCCAGATCGCCTTGCCATAGATCACCACGGTCGCCGAGGTCACGATGACCGACATCAGCGCAAGCAATCCCATCGGCAACGGCAGGCCGATGCTCTGTCCGATGAGCTGGTCCTTCTGGGAACGCGCAAATCGGGTGAAATCCGGAATGTTGAGGGCCAGTGTGGCCCAGAAACCCACCATCGCCGTCAGCGACGGCCAGAACACGGCCCAGAACTGCCCCGCCTTGGCGCCGCCTTCCACGAACTGCGAAGGCTGCGACATCATGGTGCCGAAGCCGCCCGCATTGCGCAGGGCCCAGCCGACCAGGAACAGGCACATCACGATCTTGATCGGTGCCGAGAATGTTTCCAGCCAGCGGATCGATTCCGTCCCGTGCAGCACGAAATACAGCTGCAGTGCCCAGAACGCGAGGAAACAACCCAGTTGCCCGGCATTGATACCCAGCACCGGCAGCGGGTCGGCGTGCAGCGCGTTGCCGGTGAGGATATTGAGCAAGGTATACATCGCCAGCCCACCGAACCAGGTCTGGATGCCATACCAGCCACAGGCCACGATCGCCCGCAGCAACGCCGGCAGCTTGGCCCCCTGCGTACCGAAGGACGATCGCACCAGCACCGCATAGGGAATGCCGTAGCGCGCACCGGCGTGACCGATCAGCAGCATGGGCACCAGGACGATCGCATTGCCCAGGAGCACCGTCGTCACTGCCTGCCAGGGCGACATGCCCTGGTCGATCAGGCCCGCAGCCAGCGTGTAGGACGGGATGCACATCACCATGCCAACCCACAGCGCAGCGAAGTGGTACCAGGTCCAGCTTCGCTGCGCGGGCGTGGTGGGCGCCAGGTCCGCGTTGTACAGCGCGCCCTGGTGAACCGCCGTGTCGGCGTCGGTGCGTACGGTCATCGTCATCTCGCTGGCGGATGGACTGACGTAGTTTAGGCCGGGAACGGCGGTTTACGGCACCGTCTCGGGTTCCACCGGCGTCACACGCATCGGGTTGTTCTCGTGCGAGGTCCAGTTGGCGTAGCCGCCGCTGTCGACGCGTTCCATCGTGATGCAGTTGTCCACCGGGCACACGTGCATGCACAGGTTGCAGCCCACGCACTCGCTGTCGACCACCTCGAAGTGCCGCTTGCCGTCCTTCTCCTTGAGGATGGCCTGGTGCGCGGTGTCCTCGCAGGCGATGTGACACAGGCCGCACTGGATGCATTTGTCCTGGTCGATGCGGGCCTTGATGTCGTACTTGAGATTGAGGAACTGCCAGTCCGTCACATTCGGCACGGCGCGGCCGCGGAAGTCATCCAGGCGCGCATAGCCCTTGCTGTCCATCCAGTTGCGCAGCCCGTCGATCATGTCATCGACGATGCGAAAGCCGTAGTGCATTGCCGCCGTGCACACCTGCACGCTGCCGGCGCCCAGGGCGATGAATTCTGCCGCATCACGCCAGGTACCGATGCCACCGATGCCGGAAATCGGAAGACCCGGCGTCTGCACATCGCGGGCGATCTCGGCCACCATGTTGAGCGCGATGGGCTTGACCGCCGGCCCGCAGTAGCCGCCGTGCGTGCCCTTGCCGTCGACGGTCGGCATCGGCGCCATCAGATCCAGGTCGACCGCGACAATCGAATTGATCGTGTTGATCAGCGACACCGCGTCCGTACCGCCCCGGTACGCGGCGCGCGCCGAGGAGCGGATGTCGGTGATGTTCGGCGTGAGCTTCACGATGCAGGGCAGGCGCGAATGTTTCTTTACCCAGCGCGTCACCTGCTCGACGTACTCGGGCACCTGCCCCACCGCCGATCCCATGCCGCGCTCGGACATGCCATGCGGGCATCCGAAATTGAGCTCCACTGCATCGGCGCCCGTGTCTTCCACCATGGGAAGAATGGATTTCCAGGATTCCTCGTCACAGGGAACCATCAGCGACACGATCATCGCGCGGTCCGGCCAGTCGCGCTTGACCTGGCGGATTTCCTCCAGGTTCACGCGCAAAGGACGATCGGTGATGAGCTCGATATTGTTCAGGCCCGCAATGCGCTGGCCGTTCCACTGCACCGCGCCGTAACGGGAGCTCACATTGACGATGGGCGGATCCAGGCCCAGCGTCTTCCACACCACGCCGCCCCAACCCGCCTCAAACGCGCGATTGACGTTGTAGGCCTTGTCAGTCGGCGGCGCGGAGGCCAGCCAGAATGGATTCGGCGAGCGGATGCCGACGAAATTGCATGAGAGGTCTGCCATGGTCTTTCCCCTTCGCCGGCGGCCTAGGCCGCTTTCTGCCTGCGTTGCGTCAGTGCGCGGTCGATGGCGCGCGCCGCGCGCTTGCCGTCTTCGACCGACTGTACGGTGAGGTCCACGTGGCCGCCGACGCAGTCGCCGCCGGCCCATACGCCGCGAACCGAGGTTTCAAAATCCGCGTTGACGACGATGCGTCCGCCCTTCACCTCCAGCACGTCGCTCGCGCCGGCTTCCGGCGCCGGCACCAGCAGAGCCTGGCCGATGGCCTTGAGAATGACGTCGGCATCCAGTTGCATCAGGTCGCCGGTGCCGAGAAGGCGACCGGCATCGTCCAGCTGCGTGTACTCGAACTCGATACCGCTGACGGTGCCGTTGGCGGAAAGGATGCGGCGCGGCTGCGCCCATTCAATCACGTGCACCCCTTCTTCCTTGGCGAAAGCCTGTTCCACGTGCGTGGCGCTCATCGACGCCGCGCCGCGACGGTAGACCATGCTGACCGTTTCGGCGCCCAGCTTCTTGCTTTGCACTGCCGCATCAATGGCCGTATTGCCACCACCGATCACGACGACACGGCGCCCCACCGGCAACTGGGATTTGTCACCGGACTGCCGCAGGGCGGCGATGAAGTCCACGGCGTTGTAGACGCCCGGCATCGATTCGCCCTCGATACCCAGGGCATTCACGCCCGCCAGGCCGAGGCCGAGGAAGACCGCGTCGAAGTCGCGGCGCAGGTCTGCCAGCGCGAGGTTTTCACCCAGGCGCCGACCCGGTTCCAGGGTGATGCCGCCGATCGACAGCAGCCAGGCAATTTCCGTGGCGGCGAAATCCAGCACTTTGTAGGCTGCGATGCCGTATTCGTTGAGGCCGCCGGCTTTTTCCTTCGCGTCGAAGACCGTGACCTGGTGCCCCGCCATCGACAGCGCATGTGCGCAGGCAAGGCCGGCCGGTCCGGCGCCGACGACCGCGACGCGGTGTCCCGAGTCGGCCGCGCGCTGGAAGAGCACGGCGTTGTCGCGATACACCCAGTCGGTCGCGTAGCGCTGCAGCGCACCGATCTGCACCGGGGCCGATTCACCCGTGTTGCGCACACAGCTGCCCTCGCAAAGGATCTCCGTCGGGCAGACGCGGGCGCACATTCCGCCGAAGATGTTCGCACTGAGGATGTCGTGCGCGGCGCCGCGCAGGTTGTCCGTCGTGATGCGCTTGATGAAGCTGGGGATGTCGATACCCGTCGGACACGCCTGGATACACGGCGCGTCGTAGCAGTAGAGGCAGCGCTGCGCGGCGATCAGCGCGCTGTGCCGGTCCAGCGGGGGTGCGATGTCGTCGAATTGGCGGGCGAGCGTTTCGCCGGGAATGCGTCCCGGTGCGATGTCGCCGATGGGCTTGCGTGGCATTCTCTCTCCTGGGGTGTTCCGGTGGACGCGCCACCGGCCTGTGCATGCGACCTGGGAGTGTTCCGCCGCGGAACCTTCGCTTCCGCGGTATTGCCTGTCCACTCAGCGCAATCGCGCCGCGTGGACTATCACATCAACTTTGCGCCCGCTCGAGCATGGCGTGCAGCAGCACGTTCGCGCCGGCGGTGATCCATTCGGGTGTCGCGTCCTCGATTTCGTTATGGCTGATTCCGCCGACGCACGGCACGAAGATCATCGAGGTCGGCGCCACCTGGGCGAGATAGCACGCATCGTGCCCCGCGCCGGAAACCATGTCGCGGTGCGAGTAGCCGAAACGCTCCGTGGCCGCCCGCACAGCCGCTACGCAACTGGTATCAAATGTCACCGGCGCGTAATAGAAGATCTGCTCGAACCGCGTAGTCTCCAGCTTCGCATCGGCGGCGATGGTCGCAATGCCTTCGCGCAGTTCCTGGTCCATCCGGGCGAGCACCGCATCATCGGGATGGCGCAGGTCGACGGTGAAAAACACGCGCCCGGGGATCACATTGCGCGAGTTCGGATGCACCTGCAGCATGCCGACCGTGGCGCAGGCATACGGCGCATGGCGGTGGCCGATGCGATTGACCAGGTCCACCACACGCGCAGCACCCAGCAGCGCATCGCGACGCCGCGGCATCGGCGTGGGGCCGGCATGGGACTCCTGCCCGGTGAAAACCACCTCGTACCAGCGCTGTCCCTGGGCGTGAGTGACCACGCCGATCGTCCTGCCTTCGGTTTCGAGGATGGGCCCCTGCTCGATGTGGAGCTCATAGGCGGCATGGATCGGCCGTCCGCCGCAGGGCACGTCGCCGGCGTAACCGATGCGTTCGAGCTCCTGCCCGAGCGTGCGGCCGTCCACGTCGGTGCGCGAAAGGCCGTATTCGAGGCTGAAGACCCCGGCAAAGACCCCCGAGGAAACCATCGCCGGCGCGAAGCGCGACCCTTCCTCGTTGGTCCAGATCACCACCTCGATCGCTCGGCGCGTGGCGATGCCGTGGTCATTGAGGCTGCGGATCACTTCCAGGCCACCGAGTACCCCGTAGATGCCGTCGAAGCGGCCGCCGGTGGGCTGGGAATCGGCATGCGAGCCGGTGATGACCGGCGGCAGCGTGTCGTCCTGCCCGGCGCGGCGTGCAAAGACGTTGCCCATCTGATCGACGCTGATCGTGCAGCCTGCCTCCTTCGCCCAGCGCACGAAGAGGTCGCGTCCTTCGCGGTCCAGGTCAGTCAAGGCGAGACGGCAGACGCCGCCCTTGGGGGTCGCACCGATCTTCGCCATTTCCATCAGGCTGTCCCACAGGCGCTGGCCGTTCACGGCCAGGGCGTCGAGCGGGGTGGTCTTGTAGGCCACATTCATCGCGTCGTTCCTCCGTTGCGGCTCAGTGGCCGCTGGTGGGCATCACGAACTGGGCGCCCACGCCGATGCTCGAGGGCCAGCGCGTGGTCACGGTCTTCAGTCGCGTATAGAAACGTACACCCTCCGGGCCGTACATGTGATGGTCACCGAACAGCGACGACTTCCAGCCGCCGAAGCTGTGATAGGCCACTGGAACCGGAATCGGCACATTGATACCGACCATGCCGACCTGGATGCGATGGATGAAGTCCCGCGCCGCCTCGCCATCGCGGGTGAACAACGAGACGCCATTGCCGTATTCGTGGCCGTTGACCAGGGCGACCGCTTCCTCGTAGCTGCCCACGCGCACGACCGAGAGCACCGGGCCGAAAATCTCTTCCTGGTAGATGCGGTGTTCGGGCTGGACATGGTCAAACAGGCACCCGCCCAGGAAGAAGCCGTCTTCGCAGCCTTCGACGCGGTGCTCGCGCCCGTCGACGACCAGTTGCGCACCTTCCCCGACGCCCTGATCGACGTAGCCCTTGACCTTGTCCCGGTGTACGGCGGTGATCAGCGGCCCCATGTCCATGCCGTCGGCATCGCCGCGGCCGATCTTCAGGGCCTTCACCCGCGGCGCCAGCTTGGCGATCAGCTTGTCGGCCGTCTCATCGCCGACGGTGACCGCGACCGAGATGGCCATGCAGCGTTCGCCCGCAGAACCGTAGCCGGCTCCCATCAGGGCGTCGGCGGTCTGGTCCAGATCGGCATCCGGCAGCACGACCAGGTGATTCTTCGCGCCGCCCAGCGCCTGGACACGCTTGCCGTTCGCGCACCCCGTGGCGTAGATGTAGCGGGCAATCGGCGTGGAGCCGACAAAGCTCACCGCCTGGACGCCGGGATGCGCGAGGATGGCATCCACCGCGACCTTGTCGCCGTGCACGACGTTGAACACACCATCCGGCAACCCGGCCTGCTGCAACCACTCGGCTAACAGCAGCGATGCGGACGGATCGCGCTCGGACGGCTTGAGCACGAAGGTATTGCCGCAGGCCATCGCAATGGGCGCCATCCACAGCGGCACCATCGCGGGGAAGTTGAACGGGGTGATCCCGGCGACCACACCCAACGGCTGGCGCAGGGAATGCGAATCGATCTGCGTGCCGACGTTCTCGCTGATCTCACCCTTGAGCAGTTGCGGGATGCCGCAGGCGAACTCCACCACTTCGATACCGCGCGCCACTTCGCCCAGCGCGTCGCTGTGCGTCTTGCCATGCTCGGCGGTGATCTGCGCCGCCAGCACCTGGGCGTTGGCTTCCAGGATCTCGCGGAACTTGAACATCACGCGCGCCCGCCGCGCCGGCGGCGTGGCCGCCCACGCCGGAAACGCCGCGCGCGCGGCCTGTACCGCGGCGTCGACGTCAGCGGGCGTGGCCAACGGCAGTACGCCGGTCTGTTCGCCGGTGGCCGGGTTGTAGACAGGGCTGGTACGCGACTGCAGCGAGCCGTTGCGCTGCCCGCCGACGAAATGGGGAATCAGAACCGGAGCAAGCATGGAAATCCTCGTCGTATCAGGCCGCAGCGTGGATGGACGCACGCACGGCCTCGAACATGCGGTCGAGCTCGGCTTGCGTGGTGATCACCGGCGGCGCCATGGCGATCGTATCGCCGGTGAAGCGCAGCAACATGCCGCGCTTCAATCCCTCTTCAAAGACCTTCAGCCCACGCGCGCCGACCTGGCCGGGAATCGGTGCCATTTCAATCGCCGCCGCGGCGCCGCAATTGCGGATATCGATCACGTTCGGCTCGCCGCGCAGCGAATGGGCGGCGTCCTCGATCTTCACAGCCAGTTCGCCAAAACGGCGCGGCACTTCATCGGCGTGGAGGATGTCCAGCGTCGCATTCGCCGCGGCCACCGCCAGCGGATGGGCCGAATAGGTGTAGCCGTGGAACAGCTCCACCATGTACTCGGGCCCCTGCATGAAGGTGTCGTAAATCTCCTGGCGCGCGATGACGCCGCCCATCGGCACGGTGCCGTTGTTGACGCACTTGGCGAAGGTGATCAGGTCCGGCGTCACGCCGAAGGCCTGCGCGCCGAACCAGTCGCCCATGCGGCCGAACCCGCAGATCACTTCGTCGAAGATCAGCAGGATGCCGTGCCGGGTACAGATCTCGCGCAGGCGCTGCAGATAGCCCAGGGGCGGTACGACGACGCCGACCGAACCCTGCATCGGCTCGACGATCACCGCGGCGATCGTCGACGCATCGTGCAGCGCGACGAGGCGTTCCAGGTCGTCGGCCAGATGGGCGCCCCACTGCGGCTGGCCGCGCGAAAACGCCATTTCCTTCAGGTTGTGGGTGTGCGGCAGGTGATCGGCGCCCTGCACCATCAGGGGCGCGAACATCTTGCGGTTGGCGACCATGCCGCCCACCGTGATGCCGCCCAGGCCGACGCCGTGGTAGCCCTTTTCGCGGCCGATCAAGCGGGTGCGCGACGCCTCTCCGCGCAGCCGGTGATAACCGATCGCGATCTTGAGCGCGGTGTCGACCGCCTCGGAACCGGAGTTGGTGAAGAACACGCGGTTGAGGTTTTCCGGCGTCACTTCCGCAATGCGCTCGGCCAGGCGGAAGGTGTCGGGACTGGCGACCTGGAAGGCCGGCACGTAGTCCGCGCGGTCCAGCTGTGCCTTCACGGCCTCCACGATGCGCGGGTCCCGGTGCCCCAGCGAGCTGCACCACAGGCCCGAGAGGCAGTCGAACAGGCGCTGTCCCTCCACCGTGGTGTAGTACGCGCCGTCGGCCGCGACCATCAGCCGGTCCAGCGGCCGGGTGCGCTTGAAATAGCGGTTGTGGGTAAAGGGCATCCAGTACGGATCCAGATTCAGATCCGTGGCGGCGTCCGGCATCGGCAGGCTCGCGGCGAGATTCATGCGGTGTGGCTTCCTGGGACGGTCGTGGGCACACAAGGGGTTGCCGCGCGCAACACCGGCACTCCGGCGGCGCGGCAGACAGCTGTCGGAAGAATGGAACATTGCACCGAACGCCACAACGGGCTTCGCACACGCCCTCCTCCCGCGCCCGCGGTAACGCGCGGGCGGGAACTGGCGTGCCGCGGCATCGCGCCAGCGGCACTTTCGGCGAGACCGTATCGCCGATGAGAACACCGAGATTTGCACTATGGCGGCGGGGATGCAAGAGGGGCGGGAAAGCCGGGGGATCGGCGCCGCTCTGCGGCGGCGCGGCAATTCCGCAGCGCCGGGCATACCTGGTTCGTCCCGGCTTCCCATCGCTGCGTTCAGGCCGACTCCCGGCGGGCCTGACGCGCCCTCTGTCCGCCGCATGGTAATTTTCCCGTTCCAGCCGCCCGGTCACCCGCCCCATGGACCTCATCCTCCGCCACGCCTCACTTCCCGACGGCCGTCGTGACATCGATATCGGCATCGCCGACGGACACATCGCTGCCGTCGGTCCTGCGCTCGCCGCATCCGGCAGCGAAGAGATCGATGTCGCCGGCCGCCTGGTCACATCGCCGTTCGTGGATGCGCACTTCCACATGGACGCCACGCTGTCGCTGGGCCTGCCGCGGATCAACCAGTCGGGCACGTTGCTCGAAGGCATTGCGCTGTGGGGCGAACTCAAGCCGGACCTCACCCAGGATGCCGTCGTCGCCCGCGCCATGGCCTACTGCGATATGGCGGTGGCCCAGGGGCTGCTGGCGATCCGCAGCCATGTCGATGTCTGCGACGACCGGCTGCTCGCCGTCGAGGCCCTGCTTGAGGTGAAGCGTCGCGTGGCGCCCTACCTGGATCTCCAGCTCGTCGCCTTCCCGCAGGATGGCGTGCTGCGCTCGGCCAACGGTCAACGCAACCTCGTCCGGGCGCTGGACATGGGCGTGGAGGTGGTCGGCGGCATCCCGCACTTCGAGCGAACCATGGCCGATGGTGCGACCTCGGTGCGACTGCTGTGCGAGATCGCCGCGGAGCGCGGCCTGCTCGTGGACATGCACTGCGACGAATCCGATGACCCGCATTCGCGTCATATCGAGACACTGGCTGCGGAATCGCTGCGCCTGGGGCTGCAGGGCCGCGTTGCCGGCTCGCACCTGACGTCCATGCACTCGATGGACAATTACTACGTTTCCAAATTGTTGCCATTGATGGCCGAGAGTGGCGTCGCTGCCATCGCCAATCCGTTGATCAACATCACCTTGCAGGGGCGCCACGACACCTACCCCAAGCGCCGCGGCATGACCCGCGTGCCGGAGCTGATGGCGGCCGGCGTGCCGGTGGCGTTTGGGCACGACTGCGTGATGGATCCGTGGTATTCCTTCGGCTCCGGCGACATGCTCGAGGTGGCGCACATGGCCATCCATGTCGGCCAGCTCACTTCGCGCACCGCGATAGCGAGCGCGTTCGAGTCCGTCACCACCACGCCGGCGAAAATCCTCCACCTTGAGGGTTATGGACTCGCTCCGGGCTGCCACGCCGACCTGGTCGTATTGCAGGCGGCCGATCCGTTCGAAGCCATCCGCCTGCGCGCGACGCGTCTTCTGGTACTGCGCCGAGGCAAGGTGATCGCGCGCGCGCCCGAGCGGCGAACGGCACTGATGCTCGATGGCCGCCCGGATTCGGTGACCCTGGAATTTGACGCAGGCGGCGCGTAACCCGGCGCGATGCGGGCAGGACCATCCACGGCCACACGCGCCTTTCGTGCATTCGCGCTGGCGGCCGCGTTATCGCAGTGCGTTCCCGCGCTTGCCGGCTCCGTCAGCCTGCCACGGACAGAACGGTGGCCACTCCAAGCGGCCCCGAACAAGCACGACTATGTCATCGACGTCGCCCTGCCCCGCAGCTATGCGGAGAAGGGCAACGCACGGCGCTATCCGGTCATCGTCACGCTCGACGCCGGTTACGCCTTTGCCATCACGCGCAATGTCGTGGAGCACCTGAGCGATCGCGACAACCTGCCCGAGGCGATCGTCGTCAGCGTGGGCTATCCGGGTGGTATCGAAGACTATCCGGCGTACCGGCGCACCCGTACGCGCGATTACACGCCACTGCACTGGCCCGACGGTGGTTACGGGCCGCCGTTCCAGAAACATTCCGGCGGCGGGCCGGCGTTCCGCGACTTCCTGCTGGACACGGTGAAACCCGCCCTGGCGCGACGCTATCGCGTCGAGCCGGACGACTGGACGCTCGTCGGTCATTCCTACGGCGGTCTTTTTGGCGCCTGGCTGCTCACCACGCGACCGGCGGCCTTCCAGCGCTGGCTGATCGTCAGTCCTTCCCTGTGGTACGCCGATCGATGGCTGTTCCAGGCGGAAGCACGCGCAAATGCCGAACGCGACGACCTGTCCGCCCGTGTGTTCCTGACGGTGGGTGCGAATGAAGATGCGCAAATGGCGGCCGACCTGCACGCATTTTCCCGCCAGCTGTGCGCGCACCGGTGGCCGTCGTTCGCGCTGTACAGCCACGTGTTCGAGGACGAAAACCACAACACTGTATTTCCGGCCGCACTGACGCGTGGGTTGCGGGTCCTGTTCGACGAACAGCCGCATCGGGATTCCTGCGAGCGAACCGCCGTGCGGCCGTGACGTCCCGATCAGTGGACACCCGGCCGGGACAGGCCCTGTTCCGTCCCGGAAGTTGACAGTTTCCCGCGGTTCGCCGCCGATCTTTCCCGCCGCGTGCCTGCTATCTTCCGCCTCCGGCGCCGTCCTGCGTATCTGACGGACAGGCCTATGCGGAGTTCCGAACATGACCTTGAAGTACCTCAAACTACGCGCCGCCGCGCTGGCCGCCGCGACCGGCCTGGCGCCCATGCTGGCCTCAGCCGCGATCTATACCGTCGGCCCCGGCGGCACGCACACCACCATCCAGGGGGCCATCGATGCGGCGCTGGCGAGCGCCGGCAACGATGAAGTCCGCGTGCACACGGGCACCTATAACGAAGCGATCAACGTCCCGTTCACCATGACGACCGACCGGCTGGTGATGAGCGGTGGCTGGAATGATGGCTATGCCACGCAGGCGGCCGATGGTGCCTTGAACACCATCGTCTCGCCCGGCGCCAACCAGATCGCCGCCAGGCTGGGGCCGACCGGTGGAACCCTGGTCGTGGACCGCTTCCACTTCTACGGCGCAGAGGTCAACGCCAGCGGCAACCAGGGCGGTGCCGGAATGCGCATCTTCATGAGTAACGGCGACGCGTCGGTCACCGTCACCGGCAGCATTTTCCAGGAGAACGTCCTTACTGGCAGCACCGGAAATGCCGTACGCGGCGCCGCGTTGCACGCCGATGCCAGCGGCGGCGGGACACTGATCGTGTCGAACAACCAGTTCATCAATAATCGCGGCGTCATCGCCCAGGGGCACTCGGAGATCATCGCCGGTGCCGTTATCCAGTTCGGGTGCTATGGAACGCGCAATTGCCATATGCTGGGAAACACCGTCCTGAACTCCACAGCCGATGCACCCGGCCGGCAGGTCTTCGGTATGGTGCGGGTGATTGCGGGGGCCGACAGCACCGTGCGCTTCGATCGCAACCGCATCGAGGGCCTGGTATTTGGTTCCACGACGTCCGAGGCACGGCCGCGCAGCCTGAGCCTGGAGGCCTATACGAACGGCTCGCTCGTCGCGCGGGGCAATCGCATCCATGCCGGCTCGCCGGTCGGCACGATCATCACCGGGCCAGAGGTTTCCCTCAACGCGGGCGACCAGGCCAGCATCCTTTTTGGCGACAGCCTGGTCGCCAGGGCGCCGCGCTACGCCGTCACGACAGACATTTCCAGCTCTGCCGTCGTCCACCTGACCAACCTGACGCTGGCCGACAATGGCTACGATGTATACATGTCGTCCACGTCGAGCAACCCGGCGCAGGTCAGCAACAACCTGATGGGTTCGGCGTTTGACGACAATACCTTCAATGGCGCGCAGCTGCAGAACAACCGCTTCGGCCTGACACTGCCCTTCGTCGCACCGTCGCTGTATGACTACAGCCTCGCCAGACCAGTGGTTTCCGTCACCGACAGCGGCACCAATACACCGGTCGGCGGGCTGGGCACGGTCGATATCGCAGGGGCTGCGCGGCTGCAAGGCGCAACGGTCGATATCGGTGCCTGGGAAGACTCCGATCGCATCTTTGCGGACCGCCTGGACCGCTGACGGACGCGACGGCTGGTCCTTCGTTCACTGCCCATCGCAGCACCCGATGGCAGGGATGCCTGAACAAGGCGCGCTTTGTCGTTTCGGTGCCCCCTTGAGTCAAGCGGCTGGCCGAACGCTGGAAAAGCCAGCGTTTGGAGGGGTAGTGGGTACGTGGCGCCGCAGGCTTTCGCTTGTTGGGGCTTTGCCTGGCGAGCAACGGATGGCAGCTGACCCGCCTTTGCATTCGGCCGCCGGAGAATCGTCCCCGGATTTGCGCATGAGCGGGAACTGACACGCCATATCCGGACGGGTTCCGCCATGCTGCCTCGCCTTTGCCTGCTCACCCTGGGTCTCGCTGCCACGACCGCCTGGTCGCAGACGGTAGGCCTGGACAGTCGTTTCGGCCCGGGAGGCGTCAAGGCGTATCACCCGCCGACCGCTGGCAACAGCGAGAGCCGCGGACTGGCAACCTGCGCCGGGCCGGAATCCACCTTGAATGTGGTGGCCCAGATCGGCACCACGGAATTGGCGACGCTGCGCCTCCTGCCCAACGGGCAGGTCGACACGCGCTTCTCAGGCGACGGAGTCGAGAGTGTGTTCCCGACCATGACGACCGACACTGCCCTGGTCGGCACGTGCATTGGCGGTGGCGCCGTCCTGGTTGCGCGCATGGTGCGGGGCACGGATCTCGACCGGAACATCGAAATCGTCAAGCTGCAGCAGGACGGTCGCTTTGACACCAGCTTCGGCGATGGCGGAAAGCGCCTGCTCGACCTCGATGCGCACATCACCGGTCTGGGCCTGCTTGAAGTGCCGTTCAACATCAACGTGGGCGCCAGCAACGAGATCTACATTACCGGCCAGGTGACGCTCGAGGCGGCAGGCCAGCTTGATCCGTTCGTCGCGCGGCTTACGGCCAACGGCACCGTCACCGACGTCCGGCGCGTGAGTGTGCCGAACTTCGATACCTACTATGCCTCTGCCGCGGGGATCGGCGTCGACGGCCGTTTATGGGTCGCAGGCACCGGGCGGCGCCTGGATCCCAATACCCTGACCTGGTACAAGGCCGAGCTGGACCCGGCCTCGGGCGCACTCCTGGGTTTTGACGTCGGCACGACAGGCAATGTCTTTGTCGGTGCCGGCCGCGTGCTGCCCAACGGCATCATGGCGCTGGCCGCGCGCTTCCGCCCGCAGAATTCACCGGATGATCCCTACCGCCCACGGATGCTGGTGCTGCGCGAGGCCGGCAACAGCATGATCACGCTGCCTGATACGCCCGTCGTCGACGGTAGGCCGTCGACAATCGGCGATCAGCTGTACTCTGCGTCGATCATTCCGATCGCGAATGGTCGCGTGCTGTACGGCGCCGCCGTCCGCACGCTGGGCACCCCATCGCGGACCGAATCACCCGATCCGCTGCGCAGCGAGGAGAACGCCTATCTGGGAACCTACGTCAGCGTCATCGAGCTGGGCGATGCACCAGCGCAGGATCACGTCTACACCGAATTCGGCAGTCACGGCGCGCTCTTCTTCGCCTACGGCGGCAACGCCCCCTGCGGGAACGGCCTGCCCCCGTCACAATTTCCCACGCGCTTCAGCAACTGGCAGGGAAAGCCCGTGATGGTCGGATCCACCAACCCGGACTGTTCATCCAGCCAGTCAAACATTCTCGTCGCACGGATGCAGGGCGACGACACCTTGTTTGCGGACGATTTCGGCGGATGACGCTCGGCGTGCTCCTCACTGCAGCACGAACTCCACCACCAGTTCCACCGCCGCGCCGGCCGGCAAGTGGGACACGCCCACTGCCGCC
This sequence comes from Tahibacter amnicola, assembly GCF_025398735.1. Classification (NCBI taxonomy): domain Bacteria; kingdom Pseudomonadati; phylum Pseudomonadota; class Gammaproteobacteria; order Lysobacterales; family Rhodanobacteraceae; genus Tahibacter; species Tahibacter amnicola. The sequence continues at coordinate 932,717 of NZ_CP104694.1, read as the reverse complement.
CGGGCGTGCGTGCCGCGATCGCCCAGCGCGGCGACCAGCACGTCGGACGCACCGTCGATCACGGCGGCCTGCCCGATGAACCCCGGTGCTGACGCCACGTAGCCGGTGATCCGCGTCAGCGCGACACGGTCGATAGCCTCGTGCAGCGCATGACGCAACTGAGCGACGACGTTGCGGGCGCACAGTGCTGCCGCGCGATAGCCCTGCTGGACGTCCAGCTCCCTGCCGACGCGACCGCGAAACACCACGACGTCGTGCTCGATCGGCAGCTGCCCGGAGACGGCGCCGACAGAACCGCGCACCACGACGGCGCGGTAGTTTCCCAGTGGCGACGGCGGGCAGTCGCCGATGGCGTCGACGCCATCCATGGGAGCATCGTCCTTCATCGCGGTCATCACCGGGCAATCAGCGCGCGGATCGGATCCTTCACGCCCGGCGTCCACGCTTCGCCCAGCAGACGCCAGTTCATGCGTGGAAACCAGGCGTAGCGCTGTCCGAGCTCGCCCGCCAGCAGTGTCATGCGTTCCACCGTCCGCGCATTTTTCAGCGCACCCGCGTCGATGTAGCGGAACGGCGTTCCCTGGCCCAAAGCGATGACATGCGCCCGCGCCGCTTCGTCATCACCCACGACGAAGACATCGCTCACCTGGCCGTCGAACTGCGGCGTGTCGAACACCTCCCACCAGACATTCTTGAAGGCACCCACGACGCGTGTGCGCGGAAACCGCTTCTGGATCTCCTCAGCACTGCTGGTGTTCCAGTCGAACAGGAAATCGTCATAGGTGGCATTGAACGGATTGCTGATGTCGATGAGCAGCTTGCCCTCCAGCGCCGGGCGCAGCGTCTCAAGCAGATCAAACAGCCCGTCGCGCACAAACGCCGCCGGAATGACGATCGGGGCCGCCGCCGCCTCGTCGTAGCGGCCACCGCGAATACCGGGCAGTGCCAGCCCCTCGGCGATGCGCGCAGCGCGCGCCGGATCGCGCGATCCGAGTATCACCGTATGGCCGACACGCGCGAACAGGGCGGCAAGCCGCACACCCATCCGGCCGGTGCCGAGAATGCCGATCGTGTCAGCGCGTGTGTGGCCGTTGGTTTCCTGCGTGGACATGTATTGCCTCATTTCGTGAATGGAATTCATGATGGTGCTCCCCGGGCCATCCGGTTGGCGCCACCTGCCGTGCACAGTAGGCTCGGCAGGCAGTAGCAGCAAACGAATGTTTCGCACACCAATTCATGAGGCCTGTTCATCAATGTCCCGCGCATTTCCGCCCCTGGCCTCCCTCCGCGCCTTCGAAGCCGCGGGCCGGCTCATGAGCTTCACCAAGGCGGCTGACGAACTGCACGTCACGCCCGCCGCGATCAGCCACCAGATCAAGGGGCTGGAAACGCACCTGGGGGTCGCCCTGTTCCAGCGAACCACGCGACGACTGCAACTCACCGACGAAGGTCGCGTATCACTGGCCTACTTCCGGGAGGGTTTTGAACGTCTCGCCCGCGGCGTGGAGGTGCTGCGCCGCGGCAGCACGCAACGCGCACTGACGATCAGCACGTCGCCCTCGTTTGCGGCGAAGTGGCTGGTGCCGCGGCTGGCATCCTTTGCGCGCGCCTGTCCTGGCATCGATCTGCGCCTGACCGCCAGTACCACCCTGGTGGACTTCCATCGCGACGACGTCGACGCCGCAATCCGCTTTGGCGGCGGATCCTACGAGGGCCTCACCGCCTGGAAACTGTTCGATGAAGCGCTCACGCCCATGCTGAGCCCGAAGCTGACAGGTCGGCGGAAGCGGGTCGATCCCGCGGCGCTGGCGGATCTTCCGCTGCTGCACGACGATTCAATGCGGCGCGTGGGCCGCCAGCCGGGCTGGCGCGACTGGCTGCGCCAGGCGGGTGTCACGGGCGTGGATACGGGCCGCGGGACGCATTTTGACGACGGCCATCTCGTGCTTCAGGCCGCCGCGGAAGGACGTGGCGTCGCGCTGGGCCGCTGCGTGCTGGCCCGCGACGATCTCGCGGCAGGCGTACTGATAGCGCCGTTTCCGCTGCGGTTGACGCTGAATATCGGTTACTACCTCGTGGTGCCGGACCATCGCCTGGATCATCCGGCGATCGAGCAGTTGCGGCGTTGGCTGCTGGCGGAGTCGGCATTGCCGCCGATCGCGCGGACGCTGCGGCGCCCGTCACGCACACCGGCCGGATGAGGGCATGAGCAGCGCATCGACGCACCACGTCGTCACGCTGCTCGAACCCGGGTACTTCACGAGGGGCGCGGTTGCATCGACGGCATCCCGTCACGCAGTGTGGTGACCTTGACGGGCCGGATCAGGAACCGGAATCCGGCCGGGGTACCTGCACGGCGACGGCTTCGCCGCTTTCCTGGGCCTTGCGCATGGCAGCCACCAGCTGCGCGAAACGATGCGGACCGACCGCCGCCTCGAACTTGCGTTTTACCAACGTATACGATGCGGGGTACTCCGCATAGGCGCTGCGCGCGCCAAGCACCATGCTGACCTGCCGTTTGCTCAGGCCCGACTCATTGGCGAGCTGTTCGATATCGATGACGGTATCGGCCATGGCCGGAACGGCGAAGAAGGCGAGCGTCATCACCAACCAACGTGCTTTCATGACAGCCTCCGAACGATGTGTCCGGCAAGCGGGCCGGACGCCGTGCGATCGGTGATCGCGGTGCCGTGGTGCGTCCCTGCCGGGCACGTTGATTGGACGCCCATGGACGCGCGCTGGCTGCAGGCGCGGGAGATTCGCGCAGTTTCTGTATCGTTCGGCTGGCACTTCAACGCACTTGCAACGTCAGACCCAACCAATGGGTGGGTTCCGGAAGTCATGCTTGCGCAGAAACGGCAACGGTGCCGCGGCATGGATCCGCGAGGGGGCCGTGCGTACCTTGCCGTCGCCGGACTGCGCGTCCGGCGACGGTGTGCTGCAGCGCTCAGTACGCGCCGGTCACGCTGCCCGAGTGCGGGGCTTCGAGCACTTCCTGCTCGGCTTCCGCACGCAGTGCCGTCCGGCCCATGATCAGCTCGACCGCGTGGTAGGCCGACAGGACGGCGCCCTCCTGCCATCCGGGCAGGTAGGACACCTGGTCGCCGCCGACCGTGAAGCGCTGGTCCGGCCGCAGCAATCGCCGGTAAGCCTCCTTGTGCGACGGATTGGTGCGGTCCCATTCCGCCCAGCCACCGCCGATGTAGGGCACTTGCTGCCACGCAATGGAAAGGCCCGTTGCCACGGGCACGTACTGGCGGAAATCCGGGTGCAGGCGTTCGCCGCCCTGCAGGCCCACCTCCAGCCGCTGCTCCAAGGACAATTCGCCGAATGTCGTGGCGACCGGATTTCCCGGCGAATCGTAGTTGTAGGCACCGGTGAGGATGGCCGGCCCCTTGGAGAAGTAGCCCGAGGAGGGATACCACATCTGCGTGATCGGATGATTGATCCAGCTGATGCCGCCGAAGATCTGCGGCCCGTTGGCATCCTGGGCGGTACGCAGGTTCTCCCAGAAGCGTTCAGCCGCCTGCCAGCCAACCTTGCACGTCTTTGCAAATTCCACACTTCCCACGGCCTTGACAAACGCCGGCTGGAACGACTTTTTGTCCATCAACGGCCCGAGCAGCGGCAGGGGAATTGTCGAGAAGCAGTAGTCGGCCTCGCGCTGTGACTTGTCCGCAAACCACACGGTGACCTTCCGACGCCCATTCTGGATTCGTGTCACCGGAAGGCGGGTTTGGATGTGGTCGCGCCCGACGGCGGCCACCAGCGCGTCGATGATCTTGCGCATGCCGCCCACGGGATGGAACAGCGTGGCCTGCCACAGATAGTCCTCGGGCTGGTAGAAGCGGTGTTTCCAGAACTCGGACGTCAGCAGTTCCTTCAGCGACAGCGGCGGAGGCATCCGGCCCGGGCTGGTGACACCTGCATCCTTGACGTAGCCACTGCGCGTGGAGCCCTTGTAGGCGTAGGGCGGGTCAGACTTGTCGGAGATGTCGCCAAATGTGGACAGCAGACTGAGCAGGCTGGCGCGCTCGGAGACCGTCAATTCCTGATCCAGGCATTGGCGATTGATCGCCTTGGCAAGGAGCTCGGCGATATAGCCGCGCGTGTCATTGGCGACCCGGCGGTTTTCCACGGCCTTGGCGTCGAACGCCGAATCGGTCTGGAAACGGTTGGCGCGCGTTTCCATGATGTAGGGCTCGAGCGCGACATTCAGTTCGCGGCACAGCTCTAGCAGGGCGACGTGGTGATAGGGAATGCGGCCACAACCGGCCTCGAAGTACTGCGTGGACGGGTCGCCGCTGAAGCGACAGGTCTGGTCGGTGCGCCCGGTCTGGTGGATGACGTTGCGCTGATCCGTCGCGGCCGTGCTGACGGTGAAATTGCGCCCACCGATGCGATCGGAGGCTTCCACGACCGTCACCGCATACCCGGCCTGGCGCAACCGGTAGGCCGCGGTCAGGCCGGCCACGCCGGCGCCGAGGACCAGCACGGATTTTCCTGCACCGGGCGATCCGCTGGTGTCGGGCGCTCCGGCATACGCCGGGGGTGTGGCGAGCAGATTCAGCGCCACCATGGTTTCGTACACCGCTGCCGCGCCCCCGGCGGCTCCGACCATTTCCAGGAACTGACGCCGAGTGACGGGCTTGCCTTCCTCGTTCATACCGGACTCCCCTTGGCCACGTGACAAGAACGCGCCGTCCGCCGACGGCACGGGCATCCGCCGGTGTCTGGGCACGCACACATTCCCCATTCCGATAATGGCACAACGCCGCATTGTCCGTATTGCTACAAGCGGACAGACGCCGCTGCGGCAGCGCAACATGGCAGGTCGAATACCAGTGCCAGACCGGCCGCCTTGTACCCCATTCAGATCATGGCGACCTCATCCGGCACGGTCCGCGGCGGGCGGACGGATCGCGCCCGCCACACGCGCCGGCCATATTTCACTTCGGAATTAGTGGCGGAAATTGTCCCGGCGTGTCATGGCGGCGTCAGGGGAGCACGCCACACGCCACCGGCATTCGTCCGCCGGCGGCCTCTCACCAACGCCTTGAGGAGGCTCGCCCCATGAACCGCATTCCGTTCCTACGGTGGATGTCCCGCATCGTGCTGCTGTCGCCGCTCGTCGCCACGTCGCCGGCGTGGTCGCACGGGTCGATGATCATTCCCGAGAGCCGGGTCTACAATTGCTTCCTCAACAACCCGGAAAACCCGACCGACCCGGCGTGCCGCGCCGCAAAGGACCTGGGCGGCAGCCAGGCGTTCTACGACTGGAACGGCGTCAACCAGGCCAATGCCAACAGCAATCACCAGGCCGTGGTGCCGGACGGAAAGTTGTGCAGCGGCAACAACCCGACATTCCGCGGACTGGACCTCGCCCGCGGCGACTGGCAAGCCACGAGCATTGCGCCCCGCGCCGATGGCACCTTCGAATTCGTCTTTCGCGGAACCGCACCGCACGCGACCAAGGACTGGATCTTCTACGTGACACGGCACGGCTGGTCGCCGACGCAACCGCTGCGATGGGCGGATCTGTTCGAGTTCTGCCGCCTGGGGCACGTTCCGCTCGACGGCGACAGGTATCGCCTTCGTTGCCCACTGCCCCAGCTGACCGGCCGCCATATCGTCTACACCGTCTGGCAACGCTCCGACAGTACTGAGGCATTTTATACGTGTACGGATGTGGAGTTCACCGGCGGCACCAATCCCACCTGGACCGACGCCGGCCCGCTGACCGCGCAGAACGCGCTTCCGGTCGGCACCGCGATCAGCCTCCGCCTGTTCAGTGCCGGCGGCGCTGACGTGGAAACCACGACGCATACCCTGGTCGCGGGCCAGGCCGCCGCGGCCGACTGGCCGTTCTTTGTCGCGCAGACGGTCAACGCGCAATCGACACGCGCGCGGATCGGCGTCATTGATGCGGCAGGCACCGTCACGCCCGTGCGCGCCGCGAACGGCAACCGCGTCTACACCCTGGCAAGCGCCAACCTGCGCCACCAGGTCGATATCCGGCTACCCGACACGAATACACCGCCGACAGCGGTCGTGTCCGCGAACCCGACCAGCGTGACAGGCGCCGGTGACGTGGCGTTGTCCGGCGCAGGCTCCAGCGACCCGGACGGACAGGCCCTGACGTTCCAGTGGCAGATCGTCGCCGGCGCCCACGCGACCTTGACCGCCACCACCGGTGCGCAGTCGACTCTGCGATTGACCGCGCCGGCGCAGGACCAGACCGTCACGGTGCAGCTGACCGTCAGCGACGGCGTCGCCACCGACAGCCGTACCGTTGCCATCACGCACCGCAAGGCGGGCGGCGGAAACGTCGATTACGTCTACCCCGCCGGCATCGGCAACTACGTTGCCGGCCAGACCATCGTGCTGGGCAGCGACGGCCAGCGCTACCAATGCCGTCCGTACCCGCAAGGTGGCTGGTGCAATATCAACAGTGCCTACCACTACGCACCGGGGACGGGAACGCATTGGCAGGATGCGTGGGTGAGGTTGTAGGCAGCTGCGGGCTCGCTGTGCGTAAATTCATCGTACGCTGCCGATGCGGCTAGCCCGCATCGGTGGTCAGCCGCACGTGCAGCCACCCTGCACGCTGTTCGATTGTTCTGTGCAGTGATTCCGCAAGGCGCGGCGAAGCCACTCCACCCAGTGAATCGACGATCCCTGGCAGTTGGCGCGTTGCCGATTCGGCAAGCGCCAGCGCCCGTCGGCGCAACTGCGAGACATTCAATCCGATACTGTCGCAAAGACGATGCCAGTGTCGCGTCATGATCCAGGCAGGTCGCTTTTCACCACCGATAGCCATGGCCATGTTCTGCGATAGCTGCGGCCAATACGTGAGGGACAACAAGTCGTAGGCGGGCGCCAGTCGCCATCTGCCATCAGGCCGGCACAGCAGCGAGACGTTCTTTCCATGCGCATCAGCGTTGCCGATGACAAAGTTGAACAGCAGCCAATCAACTAGTTGAAGCCGATCCACTGCTGGCAGTTCGCTGTGCCGGTCGATGACATCAAAGACGGCTTTGAACCCGGGCCCCCCGTCACCTTCGTATTTGTGCTCCGGCAGCACCCCTGTCAGCTGGCAGAAATCCAACTGGTGAAGCCTTACTACACCGTCTGCCCTCTCCACACGGTCGTAGCGCTGGATAAGCAAGAACGGTTCGGGATCCGTGATGACGTACGCGTCGGGAACGGGTATGCCGACTGCGCGGGCCAGCAGCAACGAGACTGCCTCGTTCGCAACGCTATCGGGAAACATCCGCTCAGGCTGCAACGCCGGCTTGAGAATGAAATTGGACGGCGCACCGTTTGCCGGCAGGAACAGTTCGCCATCGCGGTAGAACACCGGCATCTTGTTCTGCGCACCAGCCAGCGAGAGGCGAAGTTCGCCATGGCGCTGCAACAGGGGAACACGGTCCCGAGAGTACGACAGGTCGCTCGCCAATGCCTCCTTGGTATAGGGCAGATAGTGAGGTGCCTTGGGAGGGATCGCGTTGTCGGAGGTAACCACCTCGAATGCGCCTGCACACTCGTCACCAAAGGCTTCCAGGATGCGGTAAATATTGCCGCGCGGCAGCCGCTGCAATCGGCACAGCGCTTCCAAGGTGTGTCCTTCGGGAAGCAGATTCGCAAAAAAGCTCGAGACGACGTCACCGCGATAGGGCGCTTCGCGCAATGGCAGTGTGGGCATGAGCGCGAACGCATCTGCCTTGTCGAGCCATGCAGCCGAGTACGCGAATGTGAGCTCCCGTCCGTCCGTTGTCAGGCATCCCACCCGGACGCCGTGATGAATGACATTTAGCATCAGCGCGTTCCTTGCAGCCGAATTGCGAGCCCGAGCACACCGAGAACGCTGACCAGGTTGCCTAGAGAAACACCGGGGCGGGCATTCTCCAGTGCGATGACGGTGTCACGGCTCACGCCACTCACCAGCGACAGCTGGTCCTGCGTGAGACCGGTAGCGGTCCGTGCCTGTCGGATCTGATCCGCGAGCGTCTGCAGCGCCGGCAGCGTTCCGCGCCGCGCATGGCGACGGGCGCTGGCAGGCAAGTTGGTTATTTCCGACTTCATGCACTCCAGTCCGGTCGTACTCTCGAAAGTCGTACATTGCCGACTTTAGGGGAATCTGGACGCTCTTGCATAGAGATGTCGGCTAAGACCGACTTTTCTGCACAGGTAGCCGGCTGGTCAGGCCGGCGGCGACCAGCGCTGGACATGACCACCGCTTACCCTGGACGTCGCGCGGGCCGATCATCGTGGAAGCCACCTCGTGCCTCCACCGTAGCCAGACACATGCGTCCCCGCATCGGGTAGGGGGCCAGTGCCCCGGCCCCCTAAAAGAAAAAGCCCCGCATTGCTGCGGGGCTTTTCGTCACACCTTCGATCAGGCCCGGAACGGGTTCCGGGCGCGGGATCAGAAGTCCATACCACCCATGCCGCCCATGCCACCGCCGTGGTCATGGCCGCCGGCGGCCGGAGCGTCCTTCTTCGGGGCCTCGGCGACCATGGCTTCGGTCGTGATCATGAGGCCGGCGATCGAGGCGGCGTTCTGCAGGGCAGAACGCGTGACCTTGGTCGGGTCCAGGATGCCGAAAGCGATCATGTCGCCGTATTCGCCGGTCGCGGCGTTGTAGCCGAAGTTGCCCTTGCCTTCCAGGACCTTGTTCAGCACCACCGACGGCTCGTCGCCGCAGTTGGAGACGATTTCGCGCAGCGGCGCTTCCATCGCGCGCTTGGCGATGTTGATGCCGTGGTTCTGGTCTTCGTTGTCACCCTTGAGGCTGGTGAGCGACTGCAGCGCGCGCAGCAGGGCCACGCCGCCGCCCGGGACCACGCCTTCCTCGACGGCCGCACGGGTGGCGTGCAGGGCGTCTTCAACGCGGGCCTTCTTTTCCTTCATTTCGACTTCGGTGGCCGCACCGACCTTGATCACCGCAACGCCGCCGGCGAGCTTCGCCACGCGTTCCTGCAGCTTTTCACGGTCGTAGTCGGACGAGGTTTCCTCGATCTGGGCCTTGATCTGCTTGATGCGGGCCTGGATCGCGTCACCGTCGCCGGCGCCGTCGATGATGGTGGAGTTTTCCTTCGAGACGACGATCTTCTTGGCGCGGCCCAGATCCTTGATCGTGGCCTTTTCCAGCTGCAGGCCGACTTCTTCGGAGATCACGGTACCGCCGGTGAGGACGGCCATGTCTTCGAGCATCGCCTTGCGACGGTCGCCGAAGCCCGGGGCCTTCACGGCGCAGACCTTGACGATGCCACGGATGGTGTTGACCACGAGGGTGGCCAGCGCTTCGCCTTCGACTTCCTCGGCGACGATCAGCAGCGGCTTGCCGGCCTTGGCGACGCCTTCAAGCACCGGCAGCAGTTCGCGCACGTTGGAGATCTTCTTGTCGTGCAGCAGGATGAACGGATCATCCAGCTCGGCCTGCATCGACTGCTGGTTGTTGATGAAGTACGGCGAGAGGTAGCCGCGGTCGAACTGCATGCCTTCGACGACGTCGAGTTCGTTTTCCAGGCCCGAGCCTTCCTCGACGGTGATCACGCCTTCCTTGCCGACCTTCTTCATCGCTTCGGCGATGATTTCGCCGATGTTGGCGTCGGAGTTGGCCGAGATCGTGCCGACCTGGGCGATCGCCTTGTCGTCAGCGGTGGGCTTGGAGAGCGACTTCAGCTCGGCGACGGCGGCGTGCACGGCCTTGTCGATACCGCGCTTGAGGTCCATCGGGTTCATGCCGGCGGCGACGGCCTTCATGCCTTCGCGGATCAGCGCCTGGGCCAGCACGGTGGCGGTGGTGGTGCCGTCGCCAGCGACGTCGGAGGTCTTGGAGGCGACTTCCTTCACCATCTGGGCGCCCATGTTCTCGAACTTGTCGGCCAGTTCGATCTCCTTGGCAACGGACACGCCGTCCTTGGTGATCGTCGGGGCGCCGAAGCTCTTCTCGAGCACGACGTTGCGGCCCTTCGGACCCAGCGTCGCCTTGACGGCGTTGGCCAGGACATTCACGCCACGGACCATGCGGGCGCGGGCGTCTTCGCTAAAACGGATTTCTTTGGCTGCCATGGGAATTTTCTCTCAAAAGGAATGCTGGAATGGGGGATCGTTTCGAGCTGTCGGCGCGGCGCACGGGCGCCGCGGGGCGCGATCAGGCTTCGATCACCGCCATGATGTCTTCTTCGCGCATGACGAGCAGTTCCTCGCCATCGACCTTCACTTCAGTGCCGCTGTACTTGCCGAACAGGACCTTGTCGCCCGACTTCACGGCGATCGGACGGACCTTGCCGTCTTCGAGGATCTTGCCGGTGCCGGCCGCCACGACTTCACCGCGGATGGGCTTCTCGGTGGCGCTGTCCGGAATCACGATGCCGCCGGCGGAGATGCGCTCTTCTTCCATGCGCTTGATGATCACGCGGTCGTGCAGGGGACGAAGCTTCATGGGGACTCCCTCAGATGATGAAAGACAACAGATTGAACGGAAACTGATATTGCCCGGTTGTTAGCACTCCGGGTCGGTGAGTGCTAATTCTAGCCGGACAATGCCGCAAGGCAATGCCTCGGCGGCGGTGGGCGGCATTTGGGGCACCCGCCGGCGGCTTTCAAGGGGGCCGGTGCGAGCCGGCGACCGGATCGGTTATCGTGCGCGGCTGCCACCCGGCACCCAGCCCCCTTCCGGATGCGCCATGTCAGTCCTGATCGCCTATTGCACCGTGCCCGATGCGGAAACGGCCGGCCGGATCGCCGGCCAGCTTGTCCAGGAGCGGCTGGCCGCATGCGTCAACAGCCTGCCGGGCGTGGCGTCCACCTACGTCTGGGAGGGCCGCCTGTGCCGGGATGCCGAGCACCTGCTGCTCATCAAGACGACCCGCGACCAGCTGCCGGCCCTGACCGCCCGTCTGGTGGCGCTGCATCCCTATGAACTCCCCGAGGTCATCGCGGTCGATGTCGCCGCTGGCAATCCGGCCTACCTGGACTGGGTGGCACGATCCGTCGGCCCCGCGCCGCCATGAGGACGCCGGCGAAACCTTCGGCCGGGCATCCCGCGTACGTCACGGAACGTCATCCACTGATTGCTGGAGTCGCAATGAGTCACCGAATTTCCCGCTTCCTGGCCGGACTGGCCGCTTTCCTCGGGATGGGCAGCGCGACAGCCCAGTCGGATGACCTGCTCCTGCCGGTGGAGAAAGCCTTCGCGCTGACCGCCACCGCACCCACCCGGGATACCGTCCGCCTCGACTGGAAAGTCGCGGACGGCTATTACCTCTACCGCTCGCGCATCAAGACGAAGGCAGCCAGCCCGGCAGTGACCCTGGGGACGCTGGACCTCGCCCCGGGCGAGAAGAAGCACGATGAGTTCCTGGGCGATGTGGAGGTCTACCACGGCAGCGCCACCGCCACGCAGTCGTTCACCCTGGCCGATCCTGCCGCCGACACGGTCGAGTTCATGCTCTCCATCCAGGGCTGCCACGAACTGGACCCGAAGATCTGCTACCCCCCGTCGAACACCAAGGTGAGCCTGCGCCTGCCGCCGGTCACCGCCACGACCGCAGCGGCGCTGCGCGAGCCGGCCCCGGCCCCGGTGGAAACCCTGCCGGTTGCCGCACCGGCCGCCTCGACTTCGCTCAAGGACGCACTCGGCCAGATCGGTGGCAAGGCCATTGCCACACCGGCCGACCCGGCGGAAGGCGAGGCCGGCCTGCCGCTGCCGCCGGAGCAGGCCTTCCGTTTCGAAGCCATTGCCAGCAGCCCGACCGAGCTGCTGGCCCGCTGGACCATGCCCAAGGGCTACTACCTCTATCGCGACAAGACACAGCTGACGGTCAAGGGTGATGCCGGCATCCAGCTCGGCGCACCGCGCTGGCCCGAGGGCAAGCTGCACAAGGACGAAAAGTTCGGCATGGTCACGGTGTTCTTCGACCAGGTCGAGCTGCCGATTCCCTTGATCCTGCCCAAGCCCGGCGGCGCCGTGATGACGCTCGAGGCCAGCTTCCAGGGCTGCGAGGACAACGGCGTGTGCTATCCCGTGATGACCCGCACTGTCTCTATCGACTTGCCGGCGGCAACCGCCGAGCAGGTGGCGGCTTCGCAGAAGACCCCGGTCGCGAGCACTGATGCCGCGGGCGAACAGTCGGAAGAACAGGTCCTTGCCGCGCGCCTTTCCAGCGACCGGCTGATGACCCTGCTCTGGTTCTTCGGATTCGGCCTGCTGCTGGCGTTCACACCGTGTGTCTTTCCGATGCTGCCGATCCTCTCGGGCATCATCGCCGGCGCCGGCGAGAACGTCTCCACGAAACGGGCCCTGGTGCTGTCGCTGGTGTATGTACTGGCGTCCACGGCGATCTTCACCATCGCAGGCGTCGTGGCCGGGCTGGTCGGCGCCAATCTGCAGGCCGTGTTCCAGAAGCCCTGGATCCTGTGGAGTTTCGCCGGTCTTTTCGTCGCGCTGTCGCTGTCGATGTTCGGCTTCTACGAACTGCAGCTGCCCTCGTCGTGGCAGAGCCGCATTGCGACGGTCAGCAATCGCCAGCAGGGCGGATCGCTCATCGGCGTGGCCATCATGGGCGTGCTGTCGGCCCTGATCGTGGGCCCCTGCGTCGCGCCGCCGCTGGCTGCGGCCGTGCTGTACATCAGCCAGACGCGCGACCCGTTCTTCGGCGGCCTGGCCCTGTTCGTCCTTTCGCTGGGCATGGGCGCACCCCTGGTGGTCGCCGGCACGGCGGCCGGCCGCTTCCTGCCGCGCGCCGGCGCGTGGATGGACGCGGTCAAGTCCGTGTTCGGCGTGAGTTTCCTGGCCCTGGCCATCTGGATGCTGTCGCGCATCCTCGATCCGACCTGGATCATGCTGATGAGCGGCGCACTGGCGATCGCCTGCGCCGTGTTCCTGGGCGCACTGGAACGCCTGCCGGAACACGCTTCGGGCTGGCGCACGCTGTGGAAGAGCCTGGGCGTGCTGCTGCTGATCTTCGGTGCTGCGCAACTGGTCGGCGTGGCCGCCGGATCGCGCGACCTGCTGCAGCCGCTCAAGGGGCTGGGCGGCGGCGGCGCGCCGGTGGAAGAGAAGGGGCTGCCCTTCCGCACCATCAAGAGCGTCGACGACCTCGACCGCGAACTCGCCGCCGGCAAGACGGTGATGCTCGACTTCTATGCCGACTGGTGCGTCGCGTGCAAGGAAATGGAACACCTCACCTTTACCGAGCCGTCCGTGCACCAGGCGCTTTCCGGCATCACCCTGCTCAAGGCTGACGTCACTGCCAACGACGACGTCGACCAGGCGCTGATGAAGCGCTTCGGCCTGGTCGGCCCGCCGGCCACGCTGTTCTTCGATGCGAGTGGCCAGGAAGTCCGCCCGCGACGCCTGATCGGCTTCGAGGCCGCAGACAAGTTCGTCGCCCGCGTGCAGCAGGTGCCGCGCGGATGAGCGTCAAACGCACCATTGGGGTCATCGCCCTGGCGCTGGCGGCCGGCACGGCCGGCCTGGTTTCCGGCACCTTCCTCACCGGGCAGGTACCGCCGCCCTGGATTACCTCGCCCCTCAGCCGTACCGAGTTTGGTCGCAAGCTCGCCGATGCCTGGATCGAAGCCGCTGCGCCGCGCGCACCGCAGGGTGTCGTCGTTGCCGGCAAGGGCGACCGCCGCCCCGACCTTTCCCTGCTGCAACTGGATGGCAGCACCACGGAGCTGGCGCAATGGGACGGCAAGGTCGTCTTGCTCAATTTCTGGGCGACCTGGTGCGCGCCCTGCCGCGAGGAGATGCCTGCCCTGGACAAGTTCCAGCAGGCCTGGTCGCCCAAGGGCGTGCAGGTGGTCGGACTGGCACTGGACGATGCGGCTTCGGTGAAGGAATTTCTGGCGGGTACGCCGGTGGCCTATCCCATCGTCCTGCCGCCGCCGTCCGCGCCGCAAGTCGCCACGCAATTTGGCAATACCTACGGCGTATTGCCGTTCAGCGTGCTGATCGGCCGCGACGGCCGCATCGTGGCGACGCGCCCCGGCGCGCTCAAGCAGGAATTCCTGGAAGAGTGGATTGCGCCGCATCTTTGACCAGCGGCACGACACGCATTCGGCTCAACGCCAGTCACCGGCATCGAAGAGTCCCTGCACCAGGGCAAGATCGATTTCATCGCGCTCGATGCGCGCATAGGCATAGCCGTCGCTGACCGGGCACAGGGTGAAACCCGATCGTTCGCCCGCGCCGGCCAGTTCGCCCAGGTCGACGGCCTCGCCGCCGGGCAGGGGTATCCGCAGCAGGTGTCCGCGCTGGTCGATGAACCAGGCATCCACGCCATCGCTGTCGAAATTTCGGAAGGACAGCGCCGGCAGGCCCGGATGCAACTCCCGTTCGGCGCCCTCGATCTCGCGCACCCAGAGGCCCGGACGCCCGAAGCGCATGAAGAGAAGCCGCCCGTCCGCCAAGGGCAGCGGAGCCACCGCGGGCGTGTCGCTGATCCGCGTCACCGCACTGCCGTCCGCTGCCGCGCGATACAGGTGGTAGGTGCCGGCCCGGTTGGAGGCGAACACGATCGACTTCCCGTCCGGGGTGAACAGCGGGTGCACGTCGTTGGCGGGGTCACTGACCGGGCAGTGACGGCTTCCGTCAGTCACAGTGATGACGCAGATATCCGCGTTGTGCTGCTGCCGCTCGGAATAGATCACGCGCGTACCGTCCGGCGCGAACGACGGTGCGACGGGCGACAGGCCCAGCCCTTCGCGCAGCGCGCGCGGCACGCCGCCGTCAGCGTCGACCAGCCACACGCCGAACTGGCCACTGCGATTGCTGCTGAACACCAATTGCCTGCCGTCGGCCGAATAGCGGGGAAACCAGTCCTGCCGCGAGGACGGCATCACCGCCCGCCCGCCGCTGCGATCCGTCGACAGCCGGCTGTGCCACAGGCCCGACTGCAACTGCACCCGCTCAAAGCTCAGCAGGTGGCCGTCACCGCTCAACGCCGGGAACTGCACATCGCTTTCCGACAACCCCAGCCACTGCGGCACTTTCCCCGGACGCACGCGCCAGAACCCCTGCCCGCCGTTCTTGTCGCTCACGTAGAGGATGTCGCCGCGCGGGGTCCATGCCAGGTTGAAGATCGCAGCGTCCTGGTACGTGAGGCGTTCGGGGACCCCACCCTCTGCCGGCATGCGGAAAATATCCTGCCCGCCCAGATCACCCAGCCGGGTGAAGGCGACCCAGCGACCATCGTGACTGACGGCCGGAAAGTGATCGTGTGCGCCCGGCGGCGGCGAGGTGAGGTCGCGCCGTACGGGATTGTCCAGGCGCACCTCCACCAGTCGTCCGCTGGTCAATCCTGGCGTGTCGTTGAAGATGACGCGCCCGCCGTCCGGGGTCACGGCGAGCCGCGTGTGCGCCATGGGATGGCAGGTCACCAGCTCGCGCTCCTCGCCAGTGCTCAGATTCAGCCAGCGCACCGAGCACTGGGCCTGCGCATCCGACCGGACGAAGGCCAGGTGCTCGCCGTCCGGCGCGAAGACGGCGGCATGGTCGTCGGCGGGATCGCGGGTCAATCGCTGCGGCAGCCCGCCGATAACGTCACGCAGGTAGAGGTCGCGATTTCCCGGTGCCTCGCCGTCCCAGGTGAAGACGGCACGCTGGCCCGTGCGATCAAAGGCGACCGACGTCTCCTTGCCCGGATAGGCCGTCAGTACGCCGAATCGTGGCGCCGGCGGCGGCTCGGCGGCATCCGGACGCGACCAGTCGCGCACCGTGCCGGCCGCCGCGAGCAGGACGACCGCTCCCATCCACCAGAGCGACCGGTAACCGAACACGGGCCGGGGTGGCACCGCCGTGGCCGTCTGCGCCGGCACCGGCGCTGACGCCATCAGGTCCGCAATGCGCTCGGAGGTGTCGAACGCCGCGTAGGTACTGGCCTGCGCGGGACCTTCCGCCGGCGCGTCGGCGCTCAGCGTCTCCGGCTCCGTCTGCTGCGGCGTCTGCAACAGGCGATACCCGCGCCGGGGAATGGTTTCGATCAGGCGCGGGCTGCGCGGGTCATCGTCAAACACGGCGCGCAGGCGCGAGATGATCCGGTTGAGCGAATCTTCCGATACAGGGCGATCAGGCCAGACGGCCTCCATCAACGCATCCCGGCTGACCGGCTGGGGGGCGTGCTGCGCCAGATAGACAAGCACCTCCATCATGCGCGGCTCGACGCGGCTGCGCTCGCCGCCGCGCTCGATCTCCAGCAGGGCCGGCCAGACGCGCGCGTCGGCCAGCACAAACTCCTGATCGCGATTGGCCTCGCCCACTCCCGCTCCCCCGCACCCGCGGTGCTTGCCGGCATCGAGGGCCCATTGTCCGGTCAGCCGCGCGGAAGGCTCAAGCCACTGCCCGACCCGCGGTGCCTTCCACGGTTCGTTCCGGCGCACCGGAGCCACCGTTGGTCCGCTCCTCAGGCGGACCTCAGCCGGGCCTCAGGTCTTCCTCAAGCGCCGCTGCGGGCCGCCGCCGAGGATCCGCGGCCATCGGCGAGCCCACTCCGGGCGGCGCCGGCTGTGCCACTCCCGTCCTGGAAACTCCCATGCTCCATATACCGACTTCACGAATCAGGCCGCGCCGAACCGGCCGCGCCGCCGGCCTCGCCGCGCTGGTCCTGAGTCCTCTGCTTTCCGCCGCGGACCTGCCCATCGACAGCGGCGTACCGATCGGCACGAACTTCGGCGCGGTCGCTTCACTGCAACTGGCCGACCTTGACGGCGACGGCGACCAGGACGTGATCGGCGCCTCCAGTAACACCGCCACGATCATGGGCTGGTACCGCAACGGGCTCACGTACACCGCGCGTACGATCTCGTCGATGGCCGCCGGCGTGCGCAGCGTCGCCGTCGGCGACATCGACCGCGACGGCGACCTGGACCTCGTGGGCGCGCTCAACGGCGCGCACCAGGTGATCTGGTGGGAACAGACCAGCGTCGGCTGGTCGCCGCATCCGATTGCCAGCGTGCTGGACGCCTGGTCCGTCACCCTGGCGGATGTCAACGCCGACGGCACGCTGGATGTCATCGGCACGGCGCTGAACGCCAACCGCGTCTTCACCTTCATCAACCGCAGCAACGGAACCGACTGGGCCGAAGTGGCCACCGACACCGCGCTGCCGAAGGCCTCGTCAGTGGCCGCGGGCGATCTCGATGGCGATGGCGACCAGGACCTGGTCGCCACCGCCTTCGGCGGCACATCGGTCAAGTGGTACGAAAACCGTGCGGCGGGTGCCGGCGGCGCCTGGGTGGCGCGCACGGTCACGGACGACATCACCGCACCGCTGGATGCGCGCCTGGCCGACATCGACCGCGACGGCGACCTCGATGTCACGCTAGGCGGCGGTGACGGCGTGTACTGGTACGAGAACGAAGGCAACGCGCACGGCTGGATCGCCCACCAGACCGGGCCGGCACTGCCGAATGTTCTCAAGACCATCCCGGTGGACCTGGACCAGGACGGCGACGCGGACCTGGTTTCCACCAGCACCAGCGCGCATCTGCTGCTCTGGCGTGAAAACATCGACGGCCGCGGCACGCAGTGGACGGAACGCCGGCTGGACGTGGGCCTGTTCCAAGCCAATGCCGTGGTCGCCGGCGACGTCGACCGCGACGGCGACCTGGACGTCGTTGCCGGCGGCACGGAAGGCGACGTCGGGCTGTACCGCAACTGGCGCCTGCATCGGAAGTTCTTCTTTCATTCCTCGCAGCAGCGCGACATCCAGGTGCCGATGCATGCGCAGCGCGCCCGCCTGGCGGACCTGGATCGCGACGGCGATCTCGACGGCATCGGCATCGCCTATGCCAATCAACCCGGCCCCGCCGGCATGCTGGTGCGCTGGATCAACGACGGTACCGGGCAATTCTCCGCGCCCCTGAACTTCGGCGCCGGACAGCACGCGGATCTGGCACTGGCCGACGTCAATCGCGACGGCGTCGTTGACGCCGTGGCCGCTGGCGCGGAGCTGGCCTGGTACGGCTGGCACACGGGAACGTGGACGCGCTACGGCATCGCCAAGACACCGGAGATGAGCCATGCCATCGGCGTGGCAGCGGCCGACTTCAACCGCGACGGCCGCACCGACGTGGCGATCGCCGACGATGTCGAGGGCGCCGTGTATGCCTGGATCAACGTCGACGGCGGCAACACCTGGACCCGCCAGGTCGTTGCCACGGGGATCACCGGCGTCAACGGCATCGCCAGCGGTGACTTCGACCGCGACGGCCGCACCGATCTGGGCACCATCAGCACTGACGGCACGGTGCGCTGGTATCGCAACGGCAGTGCCGGCTGGATCGCGACGCTCGCCACCAGTGGCATCGAACAGCCCACCGGTATCGCCGCGCGTGACATCGACAGCGACGGCGACCTGGACCTCCTGGTCAGCCAGTCGGCCGGCACGACCCTGGTCAAGAACAACGCGAACGCCACGAGCTGGACGCCGCGCATCGGCCTGCGTGATCCGGGCGATTACGGTTACACCGCCATCAGCGCCGCCGATTTCGACACCGACGGTGATGCCGACCTCGCCGTTTCTGCAGCGGACATGGGCATGCTGTTCTGGGGCGAGAACGACGACTCAGTGTATCTGACGGGGTGGGTCGGCTTCGACACGTTGCCCGGTGCAGTCGACCTGGACAGCGGCGATATCGACGGCGACGGCGATCCGGATCTCATCGGTGCGGGACGCAAGATCACGCCCGCCAGCGGCGTGCGCTGGTGGCGCAACTTCGGCGGTCAGTACGAGTTGCTCGCATCGAACACACCGTCCGGCACGGTTCCCGCCGGCCGGGCCAGCGTGCTGATGGCGGCGACGATCTGGCACCAGGGCAACCAGGACGATCTGGACCTGAAGATCGCCCGGCTCAATCTGTACTTCGAGAGCGCGCCCGGCGTTCCCCTTACCAGTGCCGAAGCCAATGCGCTGATCCAGCGTGTACACGTCTACACCGACAACGGAAACGGCGTGCTCGACCCGATGGACACGGTGGCCGCCACGGTCGAGGACCTCAGCCTTTCCGACGGCGTGCTGGCAATCGACGACAGCACGGCCCAATCCCTTTTCCAGGTGTCGACGTTCTCGCAGCAGCGCTACTTCATCGTTCCGACGTACGTGGCAAATCCACCCGCCTTGCCGGCCCGGTTTCGCGCCACGTTCCTCGGCGTGACCGATGGTGCCGGGCGGCCCGCCAGCCTGGTACGCGATACGTATGGTGTAGCACTCAGCAACAGCGCCACATCTAACGGCGCTACCGGATTCCTGGTGGTGGACGCCGACACCTTCTTCCGCGACGGCTTCGAGCCGCGCCAATCCTCCACCACGGACTTCACGCCATGAACCGATTGCTGTGTCACGTCACCGCGCTGCTAGTTGCGCTGTCCTCGTCCTGCGCCCTTGCCGACGACCATGCTGGTACCGCGGCATCCGCGACGCTTCCCGGCGACTCTCAATTGCTGGGTGACCGCACCAAGGCCCGCGAGGTATGGACGGTCTTCCAGCAATGGCTGGACGCCTATGCCCAGAAGCGCCTGGAGCAGGTCATGGCGATCTTCGACCCTGACGTGGTGTTCAGCTTCCAGGGCGTTCCCGACCAGGGCTGGCCGGCGCTGCAACGCAGCTACCGCGACGATTTCGCGCGCAATGCCCCCGGGCAGCGCTGGCGCGCGCGCCTGGAGGAAATCAGTGCGGACGGCCGGCTGGCCTACGTGCGTTCGTCCTGGGAACTGGTGCGCACGGACGCCCAGGGGCAGGACAGTGTCGTCACCACCAACCGTTCGATTGACGTACTCCGGCGCGATGACTCAGGACGATGGCGCATCTTCCGATCGCTGAACTATCCGCAGAAGCCCTGACGCCAGCCGCGAGCCGATCGCCATGATTAATCCACTTTTTCGCTATTGCGCGGTGTTCCTGGCCGCGATGGCGCCGGTGCTGGCCGGCGCAACCGCCATCCCCTTCGCAACGCCGGTCGATGCCGGCCATGATTTCGGCGAGGTGGCGGACCTGCACTGGGCCGACATGGATGCGGACGGGGACGACGACATTGTCGGCGTGTCCGCCACGGATCACCGCATCATCGTCTGGAGCCACGAGGTGGATGACACCTGGCGGCCCGTGACCGTCGCCCTGGCAGCGGCGCAGCCGCGCAGCGTCGACGTCGGCGATATCGACGACGACGGCGACCTGGACATCCTCACCGCGTCGCCCGGCGCAGTGCCCAGCGGCACCGGCGGGCGCATCGACTGGTGGGAGAACCGCGGCGAGTCCTGGCAGATGCATCCGGTCGCCGCCTATCCCGGCGCAGTGGCGGCGTCGCTGGCCGACACCAATGGCGATGGCAGCCTCGACGTCGTCGCCGGCTCGGTCACGATGGGTCGGACGGGCGTGTTCATGAACCGGGATCGGGGGGCGAACTGGAGCACCTCGCATATGGTCGACAGCGCGATTCCGGGCGCATCGGCGCTGGATACCGGCGATTTCGACGGTGACGGCGACACGGACGTTGCTGCCCTCTCGATGAGCAGCAACCGGCTGTACTGGTACGAAAACGCCTCGGGCGACAGCACGCGCTGGGACCGCCACGTCGTCTGGGAGAACCCGGGCGCGCCCAGCGCCCTGGATGCCGCCGATGTCGACCGGGACGGCGACCTGGACCTGGCAGTCGGCAACGGCCATTTCCTGCACTGGTACGAAAACACCGGCGAGGCCCGGGGATGGGCGCGGCACGAAACCGGCGCATCTGTACAGCGCGTACGTACCGTCCAGGTGCGCGACCTCGACGGCGATTCCGATCACGACCTGGTCATGAGCACCGTGGTCGCCAACACCGTGCTCTGGCGCGAGAACCGCGATGGATCCGGCCGGGATTGGGCCAGCTACACCATCAGCAGCGGCACCGAGGGCTCTACCCTGATCAGCCTGGCAGACCCGGACAACGACGGCGATCTGGATATCGCCGGCGGCCAGTCCGACGGCATGGTCCGCGTGTATCCCAACGTGCGCATGCACAGCCAGGCGCAGTTCGGCGCCCGACGGCAAATCTGGGGCATCGAGCCGACCGGCTATTACGGCATGGGCGGCTTCCGCGTGGCAGACCTCGACAATGACGGTGACCCGGACGTGATCGGCATCGGCATGTACCCCAGCAACCTGTTTCGTGGTTTCAACACGGGTGCGGGCTGGGACATCCGGCTGGATACGCTGGTCGGCGACGCACTGGCCGTCGGCGACATCAACCGGGACGGCAAGCCCGACGCCGTGGCCAACGATCGTTCCGGTGGCCGCCTCATCTGGTACAGCAACGTGGGCCAGCGTTCCGCGCTTGTTCCCGTTGAACTGGCCAGCGGTACGCCGTCCGTCGTGTCCGTGGAACTGGCCGACCTGGACGACGATGGCGACGTGGATGTCGTCGCCGGCAACGAAAGCACCCATGCGGTGGACTGGTGGGCCAATCTCGATGGCGCTGGCGGCCGCTGGGAAAAGCGCGCCGTTGGCGCGATGACCGCGCCGCGCACCCTTGCGGTGGCGGACTTCGACCACGACGGCGATAGTGACCTCGCGGTTTCCCAGTACCGCGACGGCAGCGGCAATACCGCGGCGACGCACTGGTTTTCCAATCCCGGCCGCGGCGGCGGCACGTGGAATCGCGGCATCGTGCACGACCAGCGCTACAACTATGGATCAGGCGACCTGCAGCCCATCGACATCGACCACGACGGTGACATCGATCTGTTCGGCCCCGGGTTCAATGGCCAGTTCAATTTCTACCTGAACACCCGGTGGACCGGCGGCTGGGACCGCCACGGCTTCCCGACGGGCGGCATCGCTGTTCCCAATTCAACGCACGCGGCCGACCTGGACGACGACGGCGACCTGGATTTCGCCATCACCGGCGACAACGCCGCCACCTGGGTGGAATGGGACCGGCCGAACTTCATCCCTCATGCGCTGGATACGGGCTTGTACGCCGCCTGGATCTCATCACCCCATTCACTGGCGGTGGTGGACGTCGATGGCAACGGAACGCAAGACGTCATCGCCAGCGCACCCTCGTCGGTGGCCGGTCTGCACTGGTGGCCGTCGACACGGGGACACTATCGGCTGGATGGCCATCCAGTCGCCGGCGCCACGATCGGGCCGGGCAACGACGTCGGATTGCTGGGAGTACGGATGCGCCACCTGGGCCGTCGTGCCGATCCCTCGTCGCGGTTACGCACGCTGCGGCTGCAGTGGGACGACGCCAATGGCACGCCACTGACCGCCGATGCGCTGCGCGGGCTGATTCAACGCATCAGCCTGTTCGTGGACGACGGCGACGGTCGCTGGGAGCCCCATGCCGACACCCGCGTGGGGTACTTTGACACGGCCGGCCTGACCCTGGTCGACGGGCTGCTGAGCCTGGACCTGTCGGACCCGACGGCCACGGCGATGCTGGAAGTCGCTGCGACCGGTACTCGCCAGTGGTACGTTGCGGCCACCATTCCGTCCTCGCCGGCGACGCCGCCGTCGGGCGCGATCCGGGTGACGCTGCTCAACGATCCGCAGGGTCCGCACAGCGAAGTGAGCTATCGCGACTACCCGATCGCGCTGCAGCCTGCGGCAACGGGCAATACCGGCAGCGGCCTGGTGACGGTGATCGGCGATCGGCTTTTCAGCAGCGATTTCGAGTCGTTGCGGCGCGCGCACGAGGATCGGCCATGAGACCTGCCCTTGCTTTCCTGCTGACACTGGCCGCCACGGCATCGACCGCCGCCAGCGCCCCCCGCTGCGCATTCCCGAAACCCGCGGCAGCCTGCTCGACGGGCGCTGCGGCACGGATGAATATGCCAGGGCAGCGACGGTCAACCTGTCTGGCGAGATCGTGCTACGCATTACGCAGCACGACGGCACCGTCGCGCTCTGCCTCCACTACACGCCGCCGAAGTCCTACGGCGTGGACCTTTTCCTCGCCGCCGATGACGGCGTGATCCACAATCTGCACGCCTCGGCCATGCTGGGCGAACGGACCGTCACCGATGACGCTGCGCCCACCTGGACCTGGTGGAACCATCACGACTGGTCGGCCAGCGTCGCCCGCGTGACCGATTTCAGGACGCTCACTTTCGCGCCGGCGGAAGCCACCGAGTTTCACATTCGGCGGCAGCGGTTCCCCGGCCGGCACTGGCGCCTGCGGCTGGACGTGCACACGCGCGAGCCCGGCATCGTCTTTCCCGCGGGAAC
Source organism: Tahibacter amnicola (assembly GCF_025398735.1). Classification (NCBI taxonomy): domain Bacteria; kingdom Pseudomonadati; phylum Pseudomonadota; class Gammaproteobacteria; order Lysobacterales; family Rhodanobacteraceae; genus Tahibacter; species Tahibacter amnicola. Next base: position 909,497 of record NZ_CP104694.1, on the reverse strand, counting down.
GGCGGCCACGCACACCGGCGGCTGGCTGGAGCTCAAGCTATGAGCCACGACGGTGACTCGATAGCGCTGCCGCCGCACCCCGACCGGCGCCGGTTCCTGAAAGCCGGCGTTGCCGTGGCGGCCCTGGCCAGCCTGCGCGTCGGACTGGCCCTGCCGCGGGCGGCACGCCGGCTGGGCGCTTTCGTGGAAATCGGCGCGGATGGTTCGGTATCGCTGACCATCCACCGCTCGGAAATGGGCCAGGGCGTGCGCACCAGCCTGGCCCTGGTCCTTGCCCAGGCACTGGATGTGCCCTGGTCATCGGTACGTGTCGTGCAGGGCGACGCGGATGCGCAGCTGGGCGACCAGAACACCGAAGGGAGCTACACCATCCGTAGCTGTCATGCGCCGCTGCGGCAAGCGGCCGGAAAGGCGCGCGCCGCGCTGATGGAGGCTGCCGCACAACGCTGGGGCACCAAGGCCGCGACTCTGGATACCGACGCAGGCGCCGTGGTCCGGCCAGGCACCCGTCACCGGATCCCCTACGCCGATCTCGTCGCCGTCGCCGCCGCCCGACCACTACCGCAGAAGGAGATGCCCAAGCCGCTGTCGCCGGGAATGCCCGCGACGCTGCCACGACGCATCGACGGCGACGACATCGTGCGCGGCAAGGCCCGCTTTGGCATCGACATCCAGTTGCCGGAGCAGCGCTTTGCCGTGCTGGTGCGCGCGCCCTTTCCGGCGCAGCGGATCGTGCGCATCGATGACGCCAGGGCGCGTGCCGTTTCCGGCGTCGAAGCCGTCCTGCCGCTGGAAGCTCAGGCCGCGCCGGCCAACTCGCTCGCGTCCGTCGCCGTCATCGCCCGCACCACCTGGGCAGCGATCAAGGCGGCGCGCCTGCTCACGGTGCAGTGGAGCCAGGCGCCCACCTGGTCCGAGGCGATGCTCGAGGAAGCCACGGCGCAGGCCCTTCCCGTCCAGGAAAGCGGCAGCGATGCGGGCACATCCGACGGCGACACCCTGTCGCTCACCTACACCACGGCGATGACCGCCCATGCGCCACTGGAACCGCCCATGGCGACCGCGCGCTACGCCGAGGGCCGCTGCGAAATCTGGGCACCGACGCAGAATCCGCAGCTGGCGCAAAAGCTGGTGGCCCGTGCGCTGGGAATGGAACCGGCAAAGGTGACGGTCCACGTGACGCTCCTGGGCGGCAGCTTCGGGCGCAAGGCACAGCAGGACTTCGTCGTCGAAGCGGCGCTGCTGGCCAGGCAGGTGGCCTGGCCGGTGCAGGTGCTGTGGCGGCGGGAGGACGAGTTCAGTCGCGGCTACTTCCGCCCCGCCAGCCGGCAGCAGCTGGCGATCACGCTGGACGCCGAGGGACGCCCGCAGCGGTGGGACCACCGGGTCGCGTTCGCCAGTGTCGCCACCGTGGAGGACCCGGCGGCGACGCGCCATGCGGACTGGGAACTGGAGGAACTGCGCGCCTTTCCTTACCGCGTCGCACGGCAGCGTTTCCACGCCGCCGCAGTGAAGGCGCCGGTCCGCGTGGCCTGGCAGCGCTCGGTCGCCAGTTGGCACCTGGTGTTTGCGATCCAGAGCGCGATCGGCGAGATCGCGCTGCGGCGCGGCCTGGATCCGATTGCCCTGCAACTGGCCCTGATCGATCACCAGCCGGACCACTCCGGCCCGCCCTCCACGCGCGATCACGACCGCGCCGGCCTGGACCGTGTGTTGCGCCGGCTGCGCGACGAACTGGCCCGCACGCACGCGGAAGGCGTCATCGCCGGCCATGCCTGCGCGGCGATGCGCGGATCCTTCGTCGCCCTGGCCGCGCGGGTGACCGTGGCCGGCAACGACACCGTCCGGCTGGTCGGGTTCGACGCCGTGGTCGATTGCGGCCGCGTGATCCATGCCGACCTTCTGCGGCAACAGATCGAAGGTGGCGTGCTCTACGGACTTTCCGACGCGCTCTACGGTCGGATCGCGCTGACGCCGGACGGCGCGGAACAGAGCAACTTTCATCAATACCGCCTCTTGCGAATGGCCGAAGCGGTCCCAGTTCGGGTCCACATCCTCGCGTCGAGCGCGCCACCGACGGGCGCCGGGGAGCTGGCAACCCCGGTGGTGGCGCCGGCGCTGGCCAACGCCATCGCAGCCGCTACCGGTCGCCGCCACCGCGACCTGCCGCTGGGAAATGTCCTCGCCCTGTAAAACATCGGCAAACGTCGTCGATATAGACAAGATAAGCGGCGAAGCGCAGACTTGCGCTCCTTGCCGGCCGGATGACCGGCCCTGGAGCGCTGCTGTGGCCAGAATCCTGTTGCTGCACGGACCGAATCTGAACCTGCTCGGCACGCGCGAGCCGGAAACCTATGGCCATGCCACGCTGGCGACGATCGTAGGTGATCTGATCACCTCCGCGCAGGCTGCCGGTCACGAGCTGGAAAGCTTCCAGTCCAACGCCGAGCATGCGCTGATCGATCGCATTCATGCGGCCCGGGCCGATGGCACGGCCTTCATCCTGTTCAATCCGGCGGCGTTCACGCACACCAGCGTGGCCCTGCGCGACGCGCTGCTGGCAGTCGCCCTGCCGTTCATCGAACTGCACCTTTCGAACGTGCACGCGCGCGAACCATTCCGTCATCACTCGTATTTCTCGGATATCGCCGTGGGTGTCATCGCCGGTTTCGGCGCCGACAGCTACCGGCTGGCGCTGGAAGCAGCGCTGCGCCGGCTCTGATCACACCCCATTCCATCCCTGTTGTCCGCACCCGTGAGGATCCGTCCGTGGACTTGCGCAAAATCAAGAAGCTGATCGACATCCTGGAAGAGTCGAATCTGGCCGAACTGGAAATCAAGGAAGGTGAAGAAGTCGTCCGCCTGTCGCGCATGCCGCGCGGGGCCGTGCCGGTCATGGCCGCGCCGCAGCAGCCGGTGACCCACGTTCACGTCGAGCAGCACCGGGCCGGCCAGTCCGCTCCCGCGGCATCCGAACCGGCGGCACCGGCGGCCTCGGGCAAGACGCTGCCGGAAGGCCACGTCGTCCGTTCGCCGATGGTCGGCACCTTCTACGCCTCGCCCAATCCCGACGCACCGGCGTTCGTGAAGGTCGGGCAGCAGGTCAAGGCCGGCGATACGCTGGGCATCATCGAAGCGATGAAGATGTTCAACCAGATCGAGGCCGACATCAGCGGCACGGTCGTGGCAGTCCTGGCCAGCAACGGCCAGCCGATCGAGTTCGACGAACCGCTCTTCGTCATCGGCTGAGCGGGATATCGCCATGCTCGACAAAGTCGTCATCGCCAATCGCGGCGAAATCGCCCTGCGCGTGCTGCGTGCCTGCCACGCCCTGGGCATCAAGACGGTGGCCGTGCATTCCACGGTCGACCGCAACCTCAAGCACGTCGGCATGGCGGATGAATCCGTCTGCATCGGTCCTGCGCCGGCGGCGGAAAGCTACCTGAACGTGCCGGCGATCATCGCCGCGGCCGAAGTGACCGACGCCCAGGCGATCCACCCGGGCTACGGCTTTCTGTCCGAGAATGCCGACTTCGCCGAGCGCGTGGAGAAATCCGGCTTCATCTTCATCGGCCCGACGCCGGGCGTGATCCGCCTGATGGGCGACAAGGTCGAGGCGATCAAGGCCATGAAGGCGGCTGGCGTGCCCTGCGTGCCCGGTTCCGGCGGCCCGCTGGGCGACGATCCGATCGAGAACGGCCGCATCGCCCGCGACATCGGCTATCCGGTGATCGTCAAGGCGGCGGGCGGCGGCGGCGGCCGCGGCATGCGCGTGGTCCACACCGAGGCGCATCTGCATAACGCCATCACCATGACCAAGTCCGAGGCCAAGGCAGCGTTCGGCAACGACATGGTGTACATGGAGAAGTTTCTCGAGAATCCGCGCCACATCGAGATCCAGGTGCTGGCTGACGGCCAGGGCAATGCCATTCACCTGGGCGAACGCGACTGCTCGATGCAGCGGCGCCACCAGAAGGTCGTCGAAGAGGCGCCAGCACCTGGCATCAGCGACGAACAGCGCGCCGAGATCGGCCGGGTCTGCGTGGAGGCCTGCCTGCGCATCGGCTATCGCGGCGCGGGCACCTTCGAGTTCCTGTTCGAGGCCGGTCGCTTCTACTTCATCGAGATGAATACGCGCATCCAGGTGGAGCACCCGGTGACCGAACTGGTGACGGGCATCGACCTGGTCCGTGAGCAACTGCTGATCGCCGCGGGCGAGAAGCTGTCGATCCGCCAGGAAGACATCCGCCTGACCGGCCATGCGATCGAGTGCCGCATCAACGCGGAAGATCCGGAAACCTTCATGCCGAGCCCCGGCACGGTCAAGCGCTTCCTGGGTGCCGGCGGCCCCGGTGTACGCCTGGACACGCACATCTATGACGGCTACCGCATCCCGCCGAACTACGATTCGATGATCGGCAAGCTGATCGTGCACGGACGCGACCGCGCGACCGCCATCGCGCGCATGCGCCTGGCGCTGGCCGAGATGGTGATCGACGGCGTCAAGACGAACATTCCACTGCAGCAGCGCATCATGGCCGACGTCGGCTTCCAGACCGGCGGCCAGAACATCCATTATCTGGAGAAGCGCATCGCCGAGCAGCGCGAGAAAGGCATCACCCTGGGCTGACGATTTGTCTGGCGACCGTGCGGCGAAGCGAACTTCGCCGAACGGTCGCCAGACAGCGCCATTCGGGCCACAATGCGCGCCATCCCCGCCCGCATACCACCTCACCCGACAACTCCGGCACGTTCTTCGCACGGATCGCGCAACATCAAGAGCCCCACTGCCATGCCATGGATCGAACTCTCGCTGACCCTCCACGCTGATCAGCAGGAACGCATCGAATCGGCGCTCAACGAGCTGGGCGCGCTCTCGGTCACCCTGCTCGACGCCGAAGACCATCCGATTTTCGAGCCCATGCCCGGCGAGACACCGGTCTGGCCGACGATCAAGCTGGCGGCGCTGTTCGACATCGTGTGCGATCGCGTCGGCCTGGTGCACGTGCTCACCGACCTGGTACCGGAAATCGCGCCGGATCAATTGCAGTTCCGGGATGTTCCCGACGAGGACTGGACCCGCGCCTGGATGGATACCTTCCAGCCGATGCAGTTCGGCCGGCGGCTGTGGATCTACCCGTGGAACATCGAACCGCCGGACGATGCCGCCGACGCCGTCATCGTCCGCCTGGATCCGGGCCTGGCTTTCGGCACCGGCACGCATCCCACCACGGCCCTGTGCCTGGAATGGCTCGACGGCGTCGACCTCAACGGCAAGACCGTGGTCGATTACGGCTGCGGTTCGGGCGTGCTGGCGATTGCCGCGTTGAAACTGGGAGCCGCGCGCGTCATCGGCGTCGACCTGGATCCCCAGGCACTCGAATCCAGCCGCGACAACGCCGAACGCAACGGCGTTGTGGACGCCCTGGAGCTGATGCTGCCGGCGGACTACACCGCGGTGCCGCAGGATATCCTCGTCGCCAATATTCTCGCCGGACCGCTGGATGAGCTGGCGCCGCTGTTCGCCGCCAGCATCAAGCCGGGCCATCCCTTTGCGCTGTCGGGCATCCTCGCCGGCCAGGACGTCGAGCTGCTCCGGCGCTACAGCGAATGGTTCACCGACCTCGACGTTGCGCAGCGCGAAGACTGGGTGCGCATCAGCGGTTGCCGGCGCTGAGGCGCTGCCTTCGGCGATAATGGATGTTTGCAAGGCTGAACCGGCCGCGACGCCGGCCTGCGACGCGCTCGCTCCCATCTTGGCCGCAGCTTCCTTAAGATCCCGGTATGTATACGCAATGCCCCGAGTGCCATACCGTTTTCAGTGCCACGGCGCCGACCATCGCGCGCGGTCACGGCATGGCCCGGTGCAGCCACTGCAATGCGGTCTTCGACGTGCTGCGCACGCTCGCCGACCAGTTGCCACCGGAACCCTTCGATCGTCTCGAGGTGCACGCGCCGCAGGTGGAGCCGCCACTGCTGGGCGTGCCCGTGTACCGGCCCAACCCGCAACCCGTCACCTTCACGTTCGATCCCGACGACAAGCCGCGCCCGCGCGAACACCGCCGCGCGCATGGACTGCCCGCCTTTGCCCGGCACGGCACGCGCGCACCCGGACGACGCTGGCCCTGGGTGGCCGGCAGCACGGCGTTGTTCCTGACGCTCTCCGCCCAGCTGGCTTATGCCGAGCGTACGGTGCTGCTCAATCACGCCACCGTCCGTCCGCTGCTCGACAGCGCCTGCGAAATCGTCCATTGCCAGCTGCCGCTGCGGCAAGACCTGGACCAGCTGGAATTGCTGTCGCGTGACATCCGCCCGCACCCGTCGGTGCCGGGTGCACTCATCGTCTCCGCCACACTGCGCAATGCCGCGGATTTTTCGCAAGCCTTTCCCATCGTCGAGATCACACTCTCGGATCTGGATGAGAACCGCGTCGCGATGCGGCGGTTCCAGCCGCGCGAATATCTGGGTGACACGCGGTTGATCAGCAAAGGACTTGCGGCAGGCGCCAGCACCGCACTGGTGTTTGAAGTGAAAGATCCAGGCAAGAACGCCGTCGCGTTTGAATTCAAGTTTCTGTAATCGTCATGTGCGGTGCGCGCGTATCGCGCGGTTGTCACAAAGGACTGGTCATGTCCATGTTCCGATCCATCGGCTGTCACACTGAGATGTTTTTCGTTTCGACGACAGCTGGCACTTACCAAGTTGACGATCTCGCGCTAACATCCCGACCCCGTCGGCGTTCGCTTCCGACGGTCATGGAAGAAACGAACCCAGGTTTCCCGTCACCGTGAATGCCGTAACCGCCCTTCGCGCCGAACAGGTCAACGACGCTCTACTGCAACCCGCGTTGCGCGATTGTGTTGCGCGTGCGGTGCGTCGTTACCTTACCGACCTTGACACGCACCAGGCCGAAGGCCTGTATGACCTTGTCATGCAGGAAGTCGAAGGCCCGATGCTGCGGGAAGTCATGGCCTGGCACGGTGACAACCAGAGCAAGGCGGCGTTGGCACTGGGCATCAACCGCGCCACGTTGCGCAAGAAGCTCGCCCAGCACGGCCTGCTGTAACCCGGTCGACGCATGACTGCCGCTGCGGCGTTTCAAACGCGGCGCGCATATATCTCTTTTCGCATATACCATTTGCCGAACAAGCGCTTATGCGCTTCCCGGCCCGGCAGCAGCCGGCATTCGCAAAGACTGAACGGGGCGGCGACCGCTATACTGCGTGCCCCCTTTTGCAGCGATGTCGCCCATGTTTGACGCAACCCTCGTTCCCGTCCGACGCGCGCTCCTGAGCGTATCGGACAAGACCGGCCTCATCGACCTCGCTCGCGGCCTGGACGCGCTGGGTATCAGTCTGCTATCCACCGGCGGCACGGCGCGCGCCCTGCGCGAGGCCGGGATTCCGGTGACCGACGTCAGCGCCGTCACGGGTTTCCCCGAGATCATGGACGGCCGCGTCAAGACATTGCACCCGAAAATCCACGGCGGCCTGCTCGGCCGTCGCGGCATCGACGACCAGGTCATGGCGCAGCACGGCATCGCGCCGATCGACCTGCTCGTTGTCAATCTTTATCCCTTTGAACAAGCCACCAGCCGGCCCGACTGCACGCTGGACGAGGGCATCGAGAACATCGACATCGGCGGACCGGCCATGCTGCGCGCCGCCGCGAAGAATCACGAACACGTCGCCGTGCTCACCGACCCGACCGACTACGCCGAGCTGCTCCAGGGTCTGCACAGCGCCCAGGGCACCACGCTGGACCTGCGCCGCCGCCTCGCCGCCAAGACCTACGCGCACACGGCGCGCTATGACGGCCTGATCGCGAACTGGCTCGGTGCCCGCACCGGCGAGCGCGAAGACAACTTCCCGCCCAGCCTGCACCTGGCCTACCGTCGTGCGCAGACGCTGCGCTACGGCGAGAACCCGCACCAGTCCGCCGCCTTGTATGTGGAATCGGATGCCTCGCCCGGCATCGTGGCGACCGCCCGCGTGCTCGCCGGCAAGGAACTGTCGTTCAACAACATCGCCGATGCCGATGCGGCGCTTGAATGCGTCAAGGCCTTCGGCAGCGCACCCGCCTGCGTCATCGTCAAGCACGCCAACCCCTGCGGCGTGGCGCTGGGCGAAACCCCGATGCTGGCCTACGAGCGGGCCTACAGCTGCGACCCGACGTCGGCTTTCGGCGGCATCATCGCCTTCAACCGGTCGCTCGATGTGGTCACCGCGCGCGCCATCCTGGATCGCCAGTTCGTCGAGGTGGTGATTGCACCGGAAGTGGACGAAGCGGCGTTGGCAGCGTTTGCGAAAAAGCCGAATGTGCGCGTGCTGGCCACCGGCCACTGGCCGGAACACGCGCCGCAGAGCCTGGACATCAAGCGCATTGCCGGCGGCGTACTGGTGCAGGATGCCGACCGCGACACCCTGCTGCTGTCGGACCTCCAGGTCGTCTCCAAGCGCATTCCCACCGCCGACGAGCTGCGCGACCTGCTGTTCGCCTGGCACGTGGCGATGTATGTCAAATCCAACGCCATCGTCTTCGCGCGCGGCGGCCAGACCATCGGCGTGGGTGCCGGCCAGATGAGCCGGGTCATCAGCGCGCGGATCGCCAGCATGAAAGCCGAGGAAGCAGGCCTGGCCGTCAAGGGCAGCGTAATGGCCTCCGACGCCTTCTTCCCGTTCCGCGACGGCATCGACACGGCCGCGCAGGCCGGCATCCGTGCGGTGATCCAGCCGGGCGGCTCGATGCGCGACGAGGAAGTCATCGCCGCAGCCGACGAGAACGACATGGCCATGGTGTTCACGGGCGTGCGCCACTTCCGCCACTGACGCCTCACCCCGGGGCCGCCCCCGGGCGCCGCCGCTGCCCCCGGGGCAGCCCGGGGCTTAACGTCCGGCTGACAATCCGGTTGGCCGGTTGCGGTACTGTCCTGCGCCCGCGGCATCACTGCGTGGATCGACGCGGAATCCCGGGTGTACGCTTGCGGCTCCCGGGCGGGGTGTCCGGGCGTCGGGCGACTTGAGACGGTACACGACAGTATGAACAGCGGAAAAAGGCGGCTTCGGACTCGCATCATCCTGTCGTTCACGTTTTTCGGTTTTGCACTTTCAAGCCTTTTTGCGTTGTCTGCGCTCTATACCCGGCGCGCGACCGAGAACGCACTGGTCAACGACCAGCTGCGCCGCGACGTCGATTCCATGGTCGACCAGGTGCGCACCGATCCGTCGCGCCTGCCGGGCACCTCCATCCTGGAGGCCTGGACCTTCAGCCAGCGCACCAGCTACAAGATTCCGCTGGCGTGGCAGAAGCTACCCACCGGCGTGCACGATATCTCCGAGACCTCGCCAGACGGCAAGGCCACGCACTACAAGCTGGCCGTGCGGCGCAGCGATGACATCCTCGGGTTCATCCGCTACGACGCGTCGCGCGAGGAGCTGACCTCCCGCCGCATCAACGCCATCCTGTTGCTATCGGTCGTGCTCTTCACCATCCTGTCGTTCGCCATTGGCGCGTCGTCGGCCTCGCGCGTGATCAGCCCCGTGCTGGAACTGGCGCAGCGCCTGCGCGGCGCGCATTCGGAGAAGAACGAACCGCTGGCGCCGTCCTTCGCCGACGACGAGGTAGGCGAACTGGCCACCGCGCTGGACAGCTACGCCACGCGCCTGACCCAGCTGACCGAGCGCGACAAGGCCTTCAATGCCGATGTCAGCCACGAGCTGCGCACGCCGCTGACGATCATCTCCAGCACGGCCGAACTCATGCTCGGCGCACCGGAGCTGACACCCAAGTCGCGCGAACGCCTCCTGCGCATCCGCCGCGCCGTCTCCCAGTGCACCGAACTGACCGAGACGCTGCTGCTCCTGTCGCGCAGCGAACGCGCGCCGCCAGACAATGGCGTGCTGACCAACGTCACGCAGGTCGCACGCCAGGTCGTGGAGATTCATCGCGAAACCCTGAGCAACAAGCCGGTCGAGATGCTCCTGATCGAAGACGCACAGCCCGATGTCTTCATGCCGGCAACGGTTCTGTCCGTGGCACTCAACAACCTGATCGGCAACGCCTGCCGCTACACCCAGACCGGAACGATCACGGTGCGCATCACCGCCGATGGCGTGCGCGTGGAGGATTCAGGGCCAGGGCTTTCCGTGCCTCCCGAGCAGCTGTTCGCCCGCGGCGTGCGCGGCGTGGAAACCGGCAAGGGAGCGGGGCTTGGCCTGGCGATCGTCAAGCGCCTCTGCGATCTGTATGGCTGGCAGGTGAGCCTGGCATCGCGCGAGGAAGGCGGCACGGTCGCCGAATTGCTCTACAGCGACCGCGACCGGGCGCGGACATCGCGCTATTAGAAGCTGCGGCCAGCGCACGTACGCCCCCACTGAGGAGTGCCGGCCCGCCCACCCTACGAAGACACGGCCGGCGGGTGCGCACGCGCGCTGTTCCGCATCACGCTTCCCTTTCGCAAACCGGCAGCGGCGATGATCATCGATCAGCGCCGCCGTGCGCGTCTGTTCAGGGCAGACAGGATTTCGCCGAGACAGCCAGGCACTGCAGCGTGCTGGTCATCGGCGTCGCGCCGGTGTAGTTGGCGATCACGCCCGGCGTCACGTTGCTGTTGATGTAGCTCACCATGCGCGTGCCGATCACCGGCAAGCCGATGAAACGATAGCCTTCGTTGGAGGGACGCAATTCCGCGCCACTCCACTCATTGAAGGCCAGCTCTACCGTACCGGTTCGGAATATGCGGTCCAGATTCTGCTGGGTATCCGTCAGCGAACCACGCAGGTTCGAACCAAGCAGCGGATCACCCGCGACGACCGGACTGATCACCTGGACCGTCGTGCCGGTTTCGAGTACGGATTCATCTGGCGGGCAGAGAAACCCGCAGCCGTCCGGCGGAATCAATGACGAGTACATCATCGATGTCCGGTCATAGATCGTGTAGTCGATCACCATCGTCTGCTGCGCCGAATTGCCGCCGTTAAAGAATTCACGGAACGGACGGATCGCCATCGCCGGCATTCCGGCCAAGGCGCGGTCCGTATAGAAACGCCGCGTGGGAAAGTTGAGCAGATACGAGGTCGTGGCGCCCGCTTCGGGCTGGATGTCGTACTCACCCGATACGGTGGTCGACATCAGTACCGCTGACACGGCGTCTATGCCCTGGCGCTCGGCAGGATAGGTGGCGATCACTGTGCCACCGTCAATCGCGACCGTCGCGCGCGCCGTCTTGTTGATCGGATCGTTCAGCGCGTCGGCCAGCGTCGGGTGCTCCGGCGTATCGACACCCAGGTGGTGGATCACAACCGACGAGAGCTTGCCGCGCGGCGCATCCGCAGGATCGGTACGGAAATCGTCCAGGGCCGTCGCACGGGTCGAGAACAACGTGCCGGCAGCCGGATTGACGATCCAGGCTTCGCCGCTCAGTCCGCCGGTCGGATTTGCCAGGTGCCGCTTGGGCTCGGTTCGCCAGTAGCCTGACGTCCCCCACGCCGACACGACTTCGTTGCACAGCGGCACCGTGTCGGCACTCGTCGAGTCGATGTCGCGCTGGACCGGCGTGCCGTCAGCGACGGTCGCCATTTCGATGATTTCCACAAATCCTTCGCGCGAACGCGCAGAATCCGAGCCGCCCCCGTCACCGACCGGTATGGGCAAGGGCACGTAGCGGCGCCCGTCCGGCAGCTGCGGCAACGTCGTGCTGCGATGAATGGCCGGCACGGTGCAGGAATCATCGTTCGTGATCAGCGCGGCAAGGTCGCCGCTGCCATACTTGACGATGGCTGCCGTCCAGGCGTCGCGCGCCGCCAGGTACAGGTTGAACGCACGCAGTGTGTTTCCGGTCTTGCCCTCCGCCACCCGGACCAGCAGCGCCTTGGGACGATTGTCATTGTTGACGACCGAAAGGACGGTCGAATTGCCCGCATTGGCGGAAAAGTATGGATAGATCAACACTTGTCCGGTGCCACGCGGCGCAAGCACGACCGCATCGGCCGCACCCGCCATACCTGCAGCCACGCCCACGGCGCAGACCGAACGGATCCACATTTTCATTTTATTGTTCCTCTTGGAAATTGCACGGCAGCACGAGGCCTGCACCATTGCATGACGCGTGATTGACGCCATGCGACAGATCGTTCCGACAACAGCAGCCGCGCTGGAGTAAACGGACGGTCACGCGAAAACCCCTACGCGTCGCCTGCCGACGACGCCGACCGGACAACACCGTCCGGGCCGTTCGGCCAGCGGTGGCCGGGCGCCCGTTCAGGCAGAAACCGCAAGTTTTTCCGATTGATAGACGCGTTCCGTCACCAGCCAGCACACGAGCGCCGCGGCCATGCCGCCAGCAAGACACAGCCCCAGTTGAGCGGCGGTCACGCTCTCGCCACGCACCAGGTGCGTGACGATGTGGTGCTGGCCCAGCAGTGGCACCGCGTACATCCACCACACCGCCTTGGATGGCGTGATCACCAGCAGCATGGCGTTGAGCGTGGGAATGAGCATCAGCAGGGTGAGGTAGGTCTGCGCTTCGCGGTAGCTCTTGGCGAACGCGGCAACCAGGGTCTGCAGGCACGACGCCAGCAACACCAGCGGCACCATGGCGAGCAGCACCGTAAACACGAACGAGGGCCCGAAATTCAGGTGCACGCCGATCGCTTCCGAAGGCACCATGAGGCCGGCCAGACCGAAGCCGATGACGGTCAACGTCAGGCTGGCAAACGCGAATGCCACGGTAGCCGCCAGTTTTCCGGCCAGGATCGACGAGCGCGGTACCGGGTTCGCCAGCAAGGGCTCGAGCGACTGTCGCTCGCGTTCGCCGGCGGTGGTGTCGATCGCCAGGTACATGCCCCCGACGAAGCTCGCCACGACCAGCAGGTAAGGCAGCATGCCGAAGATGCCTTCGCCGCGGCTTTGCGGTGTCGACACATCGCGCGAGGCGACAACAACCGGCGTGGCGATCGTCGGATTGATGCCGCGGACAAGCAACCGCACGGCCGCGTGCTGCCCCGAATAGGCCTGCAGCAAGGCACGCATGCGCTCGACCGACGTCATTGCATCGCGCTGCGAGGCGTCAAAGACCAGGTCCACCTGGGCCGGCGCACCCTCCTTCCACGATGGCGCATACGAGGCCGGAATCCGCACGACGACATCTTCATCGCGCTGGCGCACGGCCGCCTCCGGATCCGCGACCGGCGGCTTGATGCGCAGGCCCTGCTGCTTGAGAAATCCCACGAGGTTTGGCGCGTTCTCTGCGCCGATGACGGAGACTTCCAGCGTCTTCTCGCCCTGGTCCAGGCGCCGCGTCAGCTCGATCTTGACGATCGCCATGAACACCAGCGGCGAAAGCAAAGGAACGAACACCAGCGCGTTGAGCACGGTACGGCGGTCGCGCAGGTTTTCCAGCACTTCTTTCAGAAATACCACCAGGATGGTTTTCATGCGGCGAGTCCTTCGTCCGATCCGATGATGCGCACGAAGGCATCTTCGAGGTTGTCCTTTCCGGTCTGCGCACGCAGCTCGTCGGCCGTGCCGGCGGCCACGACTTTGCCATCGGCGATCACGACGATGCGGTCACACAGCGCGGCGACCTCCTGCATGATGTGGCTGGAGAACAACACGCACCGGTTTTCGCCGCGCAAACGCGCCAGAAAGGTGCGCATCGCCCGCGTGGCCATGACATCCAGGCCATTGGTGGGTTCATCCAGGATCACGTTGCGCGGATCATGCACCAGCGCGCGCGCGATAGCCGTCTTGACGCGCTGCCCCTGCGAAAAGCCTTCGGTCCGGCGATCGGCAATATCACGCATGTCCAGCGCATCGAAGAGCGCGGCGCAGCGCTGTGCAATGGTCGCTTCGTCCAGTCCCTGCAGGCGGGCGAAGTATTCGATGTTCTCGCGCGAGGTCAGGCGCTTGTACAGACCGCGCGCATCCGGCAGCACACCCAGGCGCCGGCGGACGGCATCCGCATGCGTGGCCACGTCGAGCCCATCCACGCGGACCTGGCCGCGATCGGGTGTCATCAGCGTGTAGAGCATGCGCAGCGTCGTCGTCTTGCCCGCCCCGTTGGGACCGAGCAGGCCGGTGATCTCGCCATCCTTGGCGACGAAGCTCACCCCGTCGACGGCCTTGACCGTGCCGAAGGCCTTGTGGAGGTCAGTCACTTCGATCATGGCGACGCTCCGTTGTCGTCGAGGTAGAACGGGGGTGGACCGATATCGGCGATGCAGCCCGCATCCAGCGTTTCGGGCTCCAGCTTGTCGATGAAACGCCCGACCAACTTGGGAATGCAGCCGCGTCCGATCACGTTGTGGCCCTGCCCGCCTGCCACCAGGTGACGGCCGCGCGGCAAACCGGCGAGCACCTGCTCGGCGTAGCGCGCCGGCGTTGCCGGGTCGAATTCGCCCGAGAGCAGCAAGGCTGGCACGTTGCTGCGCATCGGTTGATGAAAATCCGCCGGCATTTCGGCCTTCGGCCAGGCGCTGCAGAGGCCGCGCCAGTGGTCGTAATCCTCCTGCGTCAGTGGCGACTGGTAGCCGGGTTTGCGCGATTCATCCAGCAAATCTTCGGTGCACAGGACAGACATGCGCATGCCGGGCGTCATGCCGCGCACCAGGTTCTTGCCCGCCATGTCGAGCTGGCTCATCGCCGGTCCTGCGTCGCCCGCGCCGATGTCGTGAATCAGCAGCGGCAGCAGCGCGGCTGTCTCCGCGGAGAACGCGTAGAGGTGCACGAGTGTCGCAAAGGCGTGGACGTCGAAGGCGGTGTTCTTTATCTGGAAGCTGTCGCTGTCGCGGTACGTGATCGATAGCGGCGCCTGGCGCAGCTTCGCGGCAACCTCGATCATCGACGCGTACACATCGCCAAAGCGTGCCTTGCACTCCGGATTGTCGGCGCACTGGGCGAAGCGCGCCTTGAGCGCCACATCGTAGGTTTCACCGTTGTCTGAGCCGACGTAGAGCTCGTTGGGCACGACACCGTCGAGCACCAGGCTGCGAACCCCTTCGGGGTACCGCATCGCGTATTGCTGGGCGACGCGTGTTCCGTAGGAAACCCCCACCAGATTGAGCCGCGGCCCGCCCAGCGCCCGCCGCAGCGCTTCGAGGTCTTCGACAGCGTCCGTGGTGGTGTAGAAGCGCGGGTCGGCCCGACCCGCCAACGCCTTGGCACAGTCGCGCGTCTGGGCCTGGTACTGTTCGAGGTTTGCATCCGTCACGGGCGTGGCGAAGAGGTTATCTGCCGCCTCGCAGGTCAGCGGATTGGAGGCGCCCGTGCCACGCTGGTCCATCAGCACGATGTGCCGGTACCGCCGCACGAAACCCAGCCACTCGGCAACATCGGCGTAGTACTGCGTCGCCGCCTGCCCCGGGCCTCCCGCCAGGAAGACCACCGGATCATCCTGGACCTCGGCGGCAGTGCTTCGGATCAGGGCCAGTTTCATCGCCAGCCGGCGACCACCCGGCGTGGCGCGGTCCTCCGGTACGTCAAAGGGGCGCACCAGCCCGCGCTGGTGGCCGCCGCGCGAGCCGTCGCCAATTCACAGCGGGCAAAGCGCAAGGTACCGACGGAAAACCCGTCGTCCGCGGCGGCCGTGGCCGCGCCAATCAAAACAGTAGCAAGTGAGGCGAGCATGGCCGGGTTCCCAGACAGAACCGGCAAAGTGTAATCAAGCCCTCGCGCCGGCGTCTGCCAGTGACGAAGAAACGGTGCGGACGGCTGTGTATGCTCGCTTGCCTTTCGCCGGAAGCCGGACCCGCGGCTTCCGGATGACGTCGCCTCAGGCGGCGACGGCCGCCCCCAGTCAGCGAGCTGGCGCAAGGTCACCACCTGCCCACCGCACACGACAGCGACGACGTGCCGGGCGCCGTCGAGGGCAGGATGCCGGTTGTACAGCGGTGCCAACGCCGCGCCGCAGGCCGGTTCGATCATCTGCCCATGGTCTTCAGCCAGGTGCACGCAGGCCATGGCGGCATCGGCATCGCTTACGGTGACGGGCACGACATCGTGCCGCTTGCAGGCGCCGATCAACGCCGGCGCGATGCGCTTGACGCACAGGCTGGTCGCCAGGCTGCGCGGCGCCGGCACCTCCACGACCCGGCCCAGGGCCAGGCTCGCCGCCAGCGAGGCCGAGCCTTCCGGCTCGACGGCCACGACACGCGTGTTGCGCCAACCGACCCGATCAAGGCCTTCGAGCACGCCCAACAGCAATCCGCCGCCGCCGACGGCCAGCAGGATCGTATCCGGCGGTGTATCGCACTGCCGCGCCAGTTCATCCACCAGGCTCGCGTGCCCGGCCCACAGCAGCGGGTGGTCAAACGGAGGGATGAATGCGGTCGCGCGCGCCTGGGCCAGGGTGAGCGCCACGGCATTGGCCTCGTCCCAGACGCGGCCTTCGCAGCGCACCTCCGCACCCAGCGCCGCAATGCGCTGGCGCATGAAGTCGGGCGTGGTTTCGGGGATGACAACGGTGACGGGGATCCCAAGCGCCCGGCCGGCCCAGGCCACGGCGTAGCCGGCGTTGCCGGCGGAGGAACACACGAACCGGCGGATGCCATTGGCGGCGTGGTGCTGGCACAGGTGGCCGATGCCGCGCAGCTTGAACGAGCGGGCCGGTTGCAGATTTTCCAGCTTGAGCTGCACGCGGCGGTCGCCGACGCGGGATTCGAGCAGCGGAGTCTCGATGTGCAGCGGGTACGGCCCTCGCGCCGGCACAGCCGGCAGGGCGGTCGCGGCGGAGGCTGCGGGACGATCAGCGAAGTACGAGGAGGCTACGTTTGCGTGAGCAGTCATGGCGGCGGTCGCAAGTCAGGGAAAGGACGGGACGAGCGGCAGACACGCCAATAATTCGAATGGACAGAATGTTCATTGTGGATTCCTTCAATCACGAAGAGGTTGAAAACGTTGCGGCCGCGCGTGGGCGGCCACGTTCCGTTCCTGCCACCGGCGACCGCGTCACCGGCTTCACGTGCGGCCGCTTCCGGCCGCACGTGAGATTTCTTGCGCTCAGACTTCCGCCGCCAGCAGACGCACATTCTGGACATCCACCAGCCGTTCCAGTTGCCGGCAGAGGATCTCCGGATCGCGCGCGCCGTCGAGCGTTACCTTGACTGCATAAACATTCGGCCCGCTGGCCGCACTCACCGTCACCAGATTCCAGCCACGCCGCTCGATCGTGCCCAGCACGCGCAGCAGCGCGCCTTCGGCCCGATCCAGCGCGAGCTCCAGGCTGCAACTCATGCGGCGCACCCCATCATTTCAGCATTGGACTTGCCCGGCGGCACCAGCGGCCAGACGTTTTCGCGCGCGTTGATCTTCACGTGGCAGAACAACGGGCCCGGCTCGCGCAGCAGCCGCTGGATCGCGCCCTCGACCTGGTCACGCCGTTCGATCGTGAATGCCGGGATTCCGAAGGCGCGCGACAGCTCGGCGAAGTCCGGGTTGTCCGACAGATCCACTTCGCTGTAGCGCTCGGAGAAGAACAGCTCCTGCCACTGGCGCACCATGCCCAGGCTGGAGTTGTCCAGCAGGACGATCTTCACCGGAATGTTGTAGCGCTTGAGCGTGGCCAGCTCCTGGATGTTCATCATGATGGAGCCGTCGCCGGAGACGCAGATCACCGTCGCACCCGGACGCGCCAGCTGTGCGCCGATGGCAGCCGGCAGGCCATAACCCATCGTGCCCAGGCCGCCGCTCGACAGATGCGCGGCGGTGTACGGCACGCGCCAGTGCTGCGCGACCCACATCTGGTGCTGGCCGACGTCACTGGAAACGATCAGGCGATTGCCACCGGCTTCCGACAGTTCCTTGAGCAGCGCCGGGGCATAAATGCTCTGGCCAGGTGCGTCGTAGCGCCACGCGTGCTGCTGCTTGAGCACGCGGCAGCGGCGCTGCCACGGGCGGATCGCGACCGGATGCACCAGTCGCGGCAGCAATTCGCGCAGATCGCCGACCAGGCCGACATCGCACGCGCGCAGCTTGCCCAGTTCGGCCGGGTCCGCATCGAGATGAATCACCCGCGCATCCGGGGCGAATGTGGCCAGGCGGCCGGTCGCGCGATCGTCGAAACGCGCGCCGACGACCAGCAGCAGATCGCATTCCTGCACGGCGAAGTTCGCCGCCGGATTGCCATGCATGCCCAGCATGCCCAGGTGATGGGTCTCGTCCGGATCACAGGCGCCCAGGCCCTTGAGCGTGCTGACCGAAGGAATGCCCGTCATGCGCGCAAACTCACGCAGCTCACGCTCGGCACCCGCGATTCCCACGCCGCCGCCGACATAGAGCAGTGGCTTCTTGGAGCGCGCCAGCAGGGTATGCGCCTCGGTGAAGCGCGTATCCGTCGGCGTGACCGCCGGGCGGGTCATGGTGCGACGCGGACGTGCCACGGCACGGGCATTGGCGATGTCCTTGGGCAGGTCGACCAGCACCGGACCGGGCCGGCCGCTGGTGGCAATCGCAATCGCTTCGCGCACGGTCGCGTAGACATCTTCCGCACGACGCACGATGTAGCTGTGCTTGACCACCGGCAGGCTCATGCCGAAGACGTCCACTTCCTGGAACGCATCGGTTCCCATCAGGCTGGTCGGTACCTGGCCGGTGATCGCCAGCATCGGTACCGAATCCAGGTAGGCGTTGGCCAGGCCCGTCAGCAGGTTGGTGGCACCCGGACCGGAGGTCGCCATGCACACGCCGACGCGTCCGCTGGCCCGGGCATAGCCATCCGCCGCGAGCGCGGCGCCCTGCTCATGCCGCACCAGAATGTGGCGCAGCGACGAATCGACCAGGGCATCGTAGACCGGCATGATCGCGCCGCCCGGATAGCCGAAGATCGTGTCGACACCCTCGGCTTCGAGGGCATCGAGCAGATGCTGGGCGCCGGTGCGCATGGCCGTCGAGGTCGGATCCGCGTCGTTCGCGGTATCCGGTTTGCTGCGATTATCCCCGCCCCCGTCCATGGTCAGGCACTCCGTTTCAAGGGTGCATCAGCCGCAGGGGCCGGGACCGTCGTGACGGCAGGCGTCGCCGGATTGAGCCACGGCATGCGGGAACGCAGGCTGGCACCGACCTGTTCGATCGGATGGGCGAGATCTTTCTGCTTGAGCGAACGGTAGTTGCCGTTGCCGGCCTGGTATTCGCCCACCCACTCCTTGGCAAAGCGGCCGTCGCGGATTTCGTCGAGGATTTCCTTCATGCGCGCCTTGGTGCCGGCGTCGACCACGCGCGGACCACGGGTCAGGTCGCCGTACTGGGCGGTTTCGGAAACGTACTGGTGCATCTTGGCCAGGCCGCCTTCGTGCAGCAGGTCGACGATGAGCTTCAGCTCGTGCAGCACTTCGTAGTAGGCGATTTCCGGCTGGTAGCCGGCTTCCACCAGCGTCTCGAATCCGGCCAGCACCAGCTCGGTGGCGCCGCCGCAGAGCACGGCCTGTTCGCCGAAGAGGTCGGTTTCGGTTTCTTCGCCGAAGTTGGTCTCGATCAGCATCGCGCGGGCACCGCCGATGCCGGCGGCGTAGGCCAGCACCTTGTCGCGCGCCTTGCCGCTGGCGTCCTGGTGAACGGCGTAGATGCAGGGGACACCGTGGCCCTTTTCGTACTCACGGCGCACGAGCGCGCCCGGGCCCTTCGGTGCCACCAGGATCACGTCGATGTCCTTGCGCGGCGCAATCTGGCCGAAGTGCACATTGAAGCCGTGCGCGAATAGCAGTGCGGCATTGGGCTTGAGGTTCTGCTCGATCGCGTCGCGATACAGGGCGGGCTGGACCATGTCCGGCGTCAGCACGGCGACCAGATCCGCTTCTTTCACGGCTTCGGCCGGCTCGGCGACCTTGAGGCCATCCGCACGGGCTTTCTCCCAGGACGGGCCGTTGCGGCGCACGCCGACGACGACGTCCAGGCCGGAATCTTTCAGGTTCAGGGCGTGGGCGCGGCCCTGGCTGCCGTAACCGAGTACGGCAACACGGGCGGTCTGCAGGGCAGCGGTGGTGGGTACTGTAGCGGTCATGGGGCGTCTCCGTTAGAAAAATGGGAAAGAGGAAATGCGATACAAAGAATGAATTGATCGGCGAATATCGCGGGCTCAGGCACTGGTCACCGCGCCTTCGGCCGCGGAGCCGACCAGTCGTGCATATTTGGCGAGCGCGCCGCGCGTCACCTTCGGTTCCGGCGCGCGCCATTGGGCGCGACGCTCTTCCAGCGGGGCGTCGGTCGAGAGCGTGCGCAGCTCCGCGTCGATCACCAGGCGGTCGCCCTCGCGCAGCAGCGCGATCGGGCCGCCGCGTGCCGCTTCCGGCGCGATATGACCGACCATGAAGCCGTGCGTGGCGCCGCTGAAACGGCCGTCGGTGATCAGCGCGACATCGTTGCCGAGGCCTCGCCCGACCAGCGCCGCCGTGACCGCGAGCATTTCACGCATGCCGGGGCCGCCAGCCGGGCCTTCGTTGCGGATCACCACGACGTCACCGGCCTTGATGGCACCGGCCTGGACGGCGGCGAACGCGTGCTCTTCGCTTTCGAACACCCGTGCCGGACCTTCGTGACGCGTGCGGCCGTGACCGGCGAGCTTGAGCACGCAGCCCTCGGGCGCCACGTTGCCGTAGAGGATGGAGTAGCCGCCGCGCGGCTTGAGCGGCGCACTGACCGGACGCACGACGTCCTGGTTGGTCGCGGCCGGCGGATTGGCGTCGAGCTCGGCATACAGGCCCTGCCCGGTGACCGTCGGCGCATCGTCCAGCAGGCCTGCCGCACGCATTTCCCGCGCTACCAGGGCCAAGCCGCCGGCCGCGCTCAGTTCCACCGCGGTGTAGCGACCGCCGGGCTTGAGGTCGGCGATGACCGGCGTGCGCCGCGAGGCATCTTCGAAATCTTCCAGCGTCAGCGGCACGTCTGCTTCGCGGGCGATGGCCAGCAGGTGCAGCACCGCGTTGGTGGAACCCGCTGTCGCGGCCACGACGCGCGCTGCATTGCGGAACGCGGCCGGTGTGAGGACCTCGCGCGGCACGCGGCCGGCGTTGAAGCATTCCATCGCCAGCTGGCCGCAACGGAAAGCGGCATCCCGCTTGGACGGATCCGTGGCCGGAATGTCGTTGAGACCCAGCGGCGACAGCCCGAGTGATGTCAGCACCATCGCCATGGTGTTCGCCGTGAACTGCCCACCGCAGGCACCTGCACCCGGGCAGGCATGCTTCTCCACGTCGCACAGCTTTTTCGCCGGCAGGTTGCCGGCCCCGTGCGCGCCAACGGCTTCGAAGACGTCCTGCACGGTGATCGAACGGCCGTCCAGACGTCCATGTGCGATGCTGCCGCCGTACAGCGCGACGCCGGGAATGTTCAGGCGTGCCAGCGCCATGGCCGCGGCGGGAATGGTCTTGTCGCAGCCGCAGAGCACGACCATTGCGTCCAGGCAGTGGCCGTCGACCGCCAGTTCGATGGAGTCGGTGATGACCTCGCGGCTGACGAGCGAGGCACGCATGCCGGAAGTGCCCATGGCGATGCCGTCGGTGACCGCGATGGTGTTGAACTCGATCGGCGTGCCGCCGGCCGCGCGAACGCCTTCGCTCGCGGCCGCCGCCAGTTCGCGCAGGTTGAGGTTGCACGGGCTGACGTTCGACCAGGTGTGAACAATCGCGACGAGCGGCTTTGCAATGGCCTCGTCATCAAGACCAGTGGCACGAAGCATGGCGCGTGCCGGGGCGCGATCGGGTCCGGACTTGATGGCGTTACTGCGCATGGGTGCAAGATTCCAGCGAGGATGAGTCGCTTCGAAGAGAGAGCGCATCCGATGCGCGCGGGTGGAAAAAGGGCGATGCCATCGCTACAAGCGACGCTGGCGTACAGGTTGCCCGCCGCAGCGCCGTGCCGTCTTGGTTTTCCGCGTTGCGCACGCGGCGATATGCGACGAAACGCATCACGCAGCCTCCCGCGTCGCAGCCAGTGCGGCCAGTTGCGCCAGCACCGCGGCAGTGACTTCGCGCGTGCCGGCTTCGCCGCCCAGGTCGCGGGTGAGCACGCCCGCATCGATGACCCGGTCCACCGCCGCTTCGACGCGGCCGGCTTCCTCGGGTAGGTCGAGCGAATAGCGCAGCATCATCGCCACCGACAGGATGGCGCCGATCGGATTGGCCACGCCGCGCCCGGCGATATCCGGCGCGGAGCCGTGGATCGGCTCGTACAGGCCGGACGTGCCATCGCCAAGCGAGGCCGACGGCAGCAGGCCCAGCGAACCGACCAGCGCCGCGGCCTCGTCGGTCAGGATGTCGCCGAAGAGATTCTCGGTGACGATCACGTCGTAGGCCGCGGGACGCGTGAGCAGCAGCATGGCCATCGAATCGACAAGCTGGTGTTCCAGCGCGACGTCGGGAAACTCGTGCGCCACGCGCTGCGCGGTTTCGCGCCACAGACGCGAGGTTTCGAGCACGTTTGCCTTGTCGACCGAAGTCACGCGGCGGCCGCGCGAGCGCGCCAGCTGGAAGGCACGGCGGCAGACGCGCTCGACTTCGGGCGTCGTGTAGCGCGTTTCGTCCGTCGCGGTGTCGGCCGTGCGCGTCTTCGCGCCGAAATAGGCGCCACCGGTCAGTTCGCGCACGAAAAGCAGGTCCACGCCGCCAAGGCGATCGCTCTTGAGCGGCGACAGCTCGGCCAGGCGCGGATGCACGCGGACCGGCCGCAGGTTGGCGTATACGCCCAGTTCCGCCCGAAGGCGCAGCAGCCCCTGTTCGGGCCGCACCTTCGCCTTCGGATCGGACCAACGCGGGCCACCGACGGCGCCGAGCAGCACCGCGTCGGCCTGCTTGGCCACGATCAGCGTCTCCGCGGGCAGCGGATCGCCCTGCGCGTCGATGGCGCAACCGCCGATGAGATGCTCGCTGAAGCTGAACTCATGGCCGCCACGCGCGGCCACGTCACGCAACACGCTGACCGCCGCCGCCGTGACCTCCGGTCCGATTCCGTCGCCGGGTAGAATGGCAATTCTTGCTTTCATCTCATTATTCCTTTGGGTGTGGCGACGTGCTCATGCGTGGCTGGCGTGGCGCGCGACCGCGCCGGAGTTCGCCGGGCCCGGCGCAGTGCGCTCGTAGCGTTCGATATCCACGGCGTGGGAAAGCAGGAAACCCAGCTGGTCGACGCCGGCCAGCAGGCAGTGCTTCACGAAGGGATCCAGCTGGAACGAGAAGCGCCCGCCATCGGGCAGTTCGATCGTCTGGGCAGCCACATCGATGGCCAGCTCGATACCCGGGTGTTCCAGCAGGTAACGGTGCTCGGCCTCGCTCACCACAATGGCCAGCAGGCCGTTCTTGAGCGAGTTGTTGCGGAAGATGTCGGCGATTTCGCTGCTGAGAACCGCGCGCAGACCGAAGTCCAGCAGCGCCCACGGCGCGTGTTCGCGCGAGGAACCACAACCGAAATTGCGCCCGGCGACGAGGATCTCGCAGCCCCGTGCCTCGGGCCGGTTGAGCTCGAACGAGGGATTGGGCCGGCCATCCGGGAGATAGCGCCAGTCGTTGAAGGCGACCCGGCCCAGGCCCACGCGCTCGGTGGTGGTCAGGAAGCGCGCCGGGATGATGCGGTCGGTGTCGATGTTCTCGTGCGAGATCACCGCGGTGCGCGAACGCAGGTGGGTCAACGGCTTCATGCGGCTTGCTCCTGCGACAGCGTGCGTGGATCGGTGATGCGGCCGGCCACCGCGCTGGCGGCGGCAACGGCGGGGCTGGCCAGCACGGTGCGTGCACCCGGCCCCTGACGTCCTTCGAAATTGCGGTTGGAGGTGCTTACGACGAGCTGGCCGGGCTGCGCCAGGTCCCCGTTCATCGCGATGCACATCGAGCAGCCGGGCTCGCGCCATTCGGCGCCCGCGGCGCGGAACACCTGGTCGAGCCCCTCGCGTTCGGCCTCGCGCTTGATCGCGAGCGAACCGGGCACGACCAGCATGCGCACGCGCTCGTCCAGGCGACGTCCGCGCAGCACATCGGCGGCATCGCGCAGGTCCGACAGACGCGAATTGGTGCAGCTGCCGACAAACACCACGTCGACCGGCATGCCCAGCAAGGACTTGCCCGCCTCCACGCGCATGTATTCCAGCGCACGGCGGTCCTGCAGCGAGGTCGCGGCGGGAACGGGCTGGTCGATCGCGACCACCATGCCCGGATGCGTGCCGTAGGTGAGGCTCGGCCTGACCGACGCTGCATCGATCCGCACTTCCCTATCGAAGGCTGCGCCCGGTTCAGTATGCAGGGTGCGCCAATAGGCCACCGCGCGTTCCCAATCTTCGCCCT
Organism: Tahibacter amnicola; assembly: GCF_025398735.1. Classification (NCBI taxonomy): domain Bacteria; kingdom Pseudomonadati; phylum Pseudomonadota; class Gammaproteobacteria; order Lysobacterales; family Rhodanobacteraceae; genus Tahibacter; species Tahibacter amnicola. Next base: position 885,240 of record NZ_CP104694.1, on the reverse strand, counting down.
GCGGCGCGTAGGGACGTCCCTTGAGGTAGGCGAACGTGGTGTCGTCCGGTGCGATAAGGCCCGCGCGGGCACCGGCTTCGATGGACATGTTGCACACCGTCATGCGCTGTTCCATCGATAGCGCCTGGATCGCGCTGCCGCGATACTCGATCACGTGACCGGTGCCACCGTTGACGCCAATCTGCCCGATGATGTGCAGGACCAGGTCCTTGGCGCTGGTGCCGGGCGGCAGGTCGCCGTCCACCTGGATCGACAGCGTCTTCGGTTTCTGCTGCAGCAGACACTGGGTCGCCAGCACGTGACCGACTTCCGTCGTGCCGATGCCAAAGGCCAGCGCTCCGAAGGCACCGTGGGTGGAGGTGTGACTGTCGCCGCAGACGATGGTCATGCCCGGCTGCGTCGCGCCCAGTTCAGGGCCGATGACGTGCACGATGCCGCGGTGGTCGCTGCTCCAGCCATTCAGGCGGATGCCGAACTCCGCGCAGTTGCGCTCGAGCTCGGCGACCTGCGCGGCCGCTTCTTCGCTGGCGTAGACCGGCTGGCCCAGATCGTCGAACGGCGTGGTCGGCGTGGAGTGGTCGAGCGTGGCCAGCGTGCGTTCCGGGCAGCGCACGCCGAGCTGGCGCGCGCGCAATTCCGCAAACGCCTGCGGCGAAGTGACTTCGTGAATCAGGTGCAGGTCGATGTAGAGGATCGCCGGCGTGGCCGTGCCGGCGGGACGCACGACGTGCGCATCCCAGAGCTTGTCGAACAACGTACGTGCGGCCATCACGCAGCCTCCTTCGCCAGCGCAGCGGCGCCAACCGGCGTGAGCCAGCCCCAGTGGTCTTCGGTGCTGCCGTCGAAGAGTCCGAAGAAGGCGCGTTGCAGGGCCTTTGTGACCGGGCCCGGCCGGCCCTCGCCGACGGGCTTGCGATCGACGCTGCGCACCGGTGTGATCTCGGCGGCGGTTCCGGTCATGAAAATCTCGTCGGCGAAATACAGCATCTCGCGCGGCATCGGTTGCTCGACCACGCTGTAGCCCAGTTCCTGTGCCAGCGTGATCACTGTGTCGCGAGTGATGCCGCACAGGATGCTGGCACCGACGGGCGGCGTGTAGATCACGCCTTTGCGCACAATGAACAGATTTTCACCCGCACCTTCGCTGAGCAGCCCGCCGGGCGCCAGCGCGATGCCTTCCACGAAACCGCCGCGGATCGCTTCCTGTGCGATCAACTGGCTGTTGAGGTAGTTGCCGCCGGCCTTCGCGCCGCTGGGATAGGTGTTGGGTGCAGCGCGGTTCCAGGAACTCACGCAGACGTCCACGCCCTGCTCCAGCGCGGCGGCGCCGTGCATGCTGCCCCATTCGATCGCGATGATGGCGACGTCGATGGCCGTATCGCGCGGCGGTGCCAGGCTGAAGGTGAAACCGGAACGGTAGACGATCGGGCGCAGGTAGGCGCTTCCCAGACCGTTCGCGCGGACCACTTCGGCGCAGGCCGCATCGATTTCGTCCAGGCTGTAGGCAATGTCGAGGTCGTACACGCGTGCCGAGTTGAACAGGCGTTCGGTGTGGTCACGCAGGCGAAAGAAGGCCGGGCCGCCGGGCGTGGCGTAGACACGCTCGCCTTCGAAGACCGAGGACCCATAGTGCAGGGCATGGGCGCCTACGCTGACGGTCGCTTCCTGCCAGGGTTTGATGCGTCCGTTGTGCCAGATAAATGCGGGCGATTTCATGCGGTGGATCCTCAGCGGTGATTCACGGCCGCACGGGCGGCCGCGTCGGGTTGCTCGTTCGGGGTAACGGTGGGCGCCGGACCGACCGCGACCCCCGAAGCGAATTCGTGGCGTTCTATACGATTGGCAATTTCCAGCGCGGCATGCGCAGTGGCTTCGACGATGTCCGTGGACACGCCGCGGCCGCGCCATTCCTTGCCGGCGTAACGCACGCCGAGGTTGGCCTGGCCCTGGGCGTCTCCGCCCTCGGACAGCGCGCGGATCTGGAAATCGGTGAGCTCGAATTCATGGCCGACGGCGCGGCCAATCGCGCGCAGCGTGGCGTCGACGGGGCCGTCGCCGATGGCCGCTTCATTGGCGCTGCGGCCGTCTTCGTGCTGCAGGCGCACCGACGCCGAGGCACTGCCCCCCAGATGCGAGGCGGCATGCAGGTGCACAATGTGCCAGGGACCGGGTTCGTCGGCGTCACGCCCCAGGGCCAGGGCTTCCAGGTCGCTGTCGAACACTTCGCGCTTGCGGTCGGCCAGCGCCTTGAAGCGCGCGAAGATCTGTTCCAGCTCGCCGTCCGCGGGGGCGAACCCCAGCGCCGACAGGCGCTCGCGCAAGGCATGTCGGCCACTGTGCTTGCCCAGCACCAGGGCCGACCGCGCGAAGCCGACGTCCTCGGGACGCATGATTTCGTACGTGCCGCGATGCTTGAGCATGCCGTGCTGGTGGATGCCCGATTCGTGCGCGAAGGCGTTTTCGCCCACGATCGCCTTGTTGCGCGTGATCGTGTGGCCGGTGATCTGGGCCAGCAGGCGCGCCGTCGGATACAGCTTGGGTGTACGCACGCCGGTTTCGACGCCGTACAACTCGGCGCGCGTCTTGAGCGCCATGGCGATCTCCTCCAGCGCCGCGTTGCCGGCGCGTTCGCCGATACCGGTCAGCGTGCATTCGACCTGGCGCGCACCGGCCGCCACGGCGGCCAGGCTGTTGGCGACGGCCATGCCCAGATCGTCGTGGCAGTGCACCGATATCACGGCTCGCTCGATGCCACGCACGCTACCCCGGAGGTAGCGTATGCGTTCGTGCATCTCCGCCGGCGTGGTGTAGCCGACGGTGTCGGGCACATTCAGCGTGGTGGCGCCCGCTTCGATGACAGCGGCGAACACCTCGGCCAGATACTCCGGCTCGGTGCGCATCGCATCTTCTGCGGAGAATTCCACTTCACCGCACAGCTCGTTCGCGCGACGCACACCGGCCACCGCGGCATCGATCACCTGGTCCTTGCTCATGCCCAGCTTGAACTCGCGGTGCAGCGGGCTGGTGGCGATGAACACGTGGATGCGGCCACGGGCGGCCGGTTCCAGCGCACGTGCTGCCGTCTCGATATCGCCGCGCTGGCAGCGGGCCAGCCCGCACACGCCGGCGCTGCGCACCTCGCGGGCGATGGCCTGCACGGCGGCGAAGTCATCGTCGGAGGCCTGCGGGAAGCCCGCCTCGATGGTGTCGACGCCCAGGTCAGCCAGGGCATTGGCCATGCGCAGCTTCTGCGCACGGGTCATGGAAAAGCCCGGCGCCTGTTCACCGTCGCGCAGGGTCGTATCGAACACCCGGACGCGTTCGCGCGGGCTGTTCGGTACCGGGGGGTTCTGGGGATCTTCTGTCGGCATGGCTGCTGTTCGCAGGCCTCGGGCAACAAAAAACCCCGCACTCGTTTCCGGGTGCGGGGTTCTTAGTGTTCGTGTCGTTTGTTTCGACGCGCGCCCTAACCCGCACCTCCGCTGGTAATGAGAAGTACAAGTACGAGGACGAGCGAAATTCGCGCTTCGCACACACGCAGGATCTGCGTTGCGAGCGGGTGCCCGGCAGTGCGAATCCAGCGGTGGTTGGTGCGTTGCGTCATGGCAACGGACGCTAGTTGCGGGTCGCGGAGGCTGTCAACGCACCCCCTGGTTTTTGACGAATACCGGCATCAGTACAGCGATAATCGTCAAATTTAGCCGCTTATGCCCCTTTCGTGCCCGGAGAATCTGTCCGGACATTTACCCATTGCAGGCTTGGCGTGCTCCCACGTACGGAGCCCGCGTCCCGCCCGGCCAGGCGCGCCCGGCACCGTGCGGCGCCGGGCAGTCGGTTGACGCGCCGCAGCAACCACTGCGCCCGGTGGCAGGCCGGATCCGGCTATTTGGACGAGATGTATTTCTCGCGGCGGATATGCGGTACGGCCAGTCCGGCTTCCTTGAGCTGGGCGAAGGCCTGGTCGACCATGTTCGGGTTGCCGCAAAGGTAGGCGATGTCACCGGAGGGATCGGGCGCCAGCTCCGCCAGCAGGTTCTGCACGTAGCCGCTGCGGTCGTACAGGCGCGGCACGGCGCGCTGCTCGCGCGAAAAGCAGGAGTAGAAGCGGAAACCGGGCGTGTGGCGTTCGAAATCGATGAAATCTTGTCCGTACAACAGTTCGCGTTCGGTGCGGGCGCCGAAGATGACGTAGACCTCGCACCCGCGCTGTTCGATGACGCGGCGGATCTGCGGCAGCATGGCGCGGTAGGGCGTGATGCCGGTGCCGGTGCCGACCAGCAGGTAGCGCTTGTTGGCGTCCGCGTCGAACAGGCAGAAGCGGCCGTACGGGCCGCTGGCGTCGACGGTGTCGCCTTCCTTCAGGCCCGATAGCAGAGCCGTCGCAGCGCCCCCTTCGACATAGGAGACGGCAATCTCGATGTGCTGGATAGGCGTCGCATCGCCGGCACCGATGGTTGCTACCGAGTAGCTGCGCTTGGTGGCCTTGCCGTCCGGATAGTGGAAATGGATCTGGATGAACTGCCCGGGCGCAAAGGCGAAGGGCTTGCCGTCGGCACGCTCGAACACCAGGTGCCGACACGCCTCGGCAAGCATGTAGCTGGAAACGAGACGAAGCGGAAAGTGTTCAGTCACGGAACGGAGCCAATCGGCAGCAAAGGGGGTCGTATACTACCTGCCCCTCCCCGTTCGCGCAGCCCATGAGCACGACACCCGCGCTGGAAGTCACGAACCTCACCAAGACCTACGCCACCGGCGTGAAAGCCCTCAAAGGTGTCTCGCTCACCGTCCAGCCGGGCGACTTCTTCGCGCTCCTGGGCCCCAACGGGGCCGGCAAATCCACTCTCATCGGCATTCTTTCCTCGCTGGTCAACGCCAGCGGTGGCGAGGCGCGGATCTTCGGCGAATCCATCCACAGCCGCCGCAGCGCCGCAATGCAGCTGATCGGGCTGGTCCCACAGGAACTGAACTTCAACCAGTTCGAGAATCCCTTCGACATCTGCGTCAATTCCGCCGGGTTCTACGGGATTGCGCGCGATGTCGCCCGGGAACGCGCCGAGAAGTACCTGAAACAACTGTCGCTATGGGAAAAGAAGGACGTCCCCTCGCGCACGCTCTCGGGCGGCATGAAGCGTCGGTTGATGATCGCCCGCGCCATGATGAACGAGCCCAGGCTGCTGATCCTGGACGAGCCCACCGCCGGTGTGGACATTGAAATCCGCCGCGCCATGTGGAAGTTCGTCACCGAGATCAACCGCGCCGGCACGACGGTCATCCTGACCACGCACTACCTGGAAGAAGCCGAGCAGCTGTGTCGCAACATCGCCATCATCGACAAAGGCACGATCATCGAGAACACCTCGATGAAGCGGCTACTCGCCAAACTGGATGTTGAAACATTCATCCTCGACGTCGCGCAGGCGCCGGCGGATTTGCCCGTCGTCGACGGCATCACGATGACGCGCATCGACGATCACACGATCGAGGCCGAAATGGCGCGCACGCATGACCTCAACTCGCTGTTCGCCGCATTGACCGCGCGCGGCGTCACCGTCATCTCGATGCGCAACAAGGCCAACCGCCTGGAAGAACTGTTCGTCCGCCTGGTCGAAGGCAACAACGCCGCTGCGCCGCAGCAGGCCGCCTGACCACCTCCCAACGACTGCCATCCCACATGAACGCACAAGCCAGCTTCGTTGCCCTGGGCACCATCGTTCGCCGCGAAATTGCGCGGATCCTTCGCATCTGGGGCCAGACCCTGCTGCCACCGGCCATCACGATGGCGCTGTATTTCGTGATCTTCGGCAATCTCATCGGCAGCCGCATCGGCGAGATGGGCGGGCATCGCTATATCGACTACATCGTGCCCGGCCTGATCATGATGAGCGTCATCCAGAATGCCTACGGCAATATCTCCAGCTCCTTCTTCGGCGCCAAGTTCGGCCGCTATGTGGAAGAAATGCTCGTGTCGCCGATGCCCAACTGGGTGATCCTCACCGGCTACGTCACCGGGGCCGTCGCGCGCGGCCTGATGGTGGGCGCGATCGTGCTGGCGGTGTCGCTGTTCTTCACCGACATCAAGATCTACCACCCGCTGGTCACACTCTCGACCTTCGTCCTCACGGCCGTTGTGTTCGCCCTCGCCGGATTCGTCAACGCCGTCTACGCACGCAAGTTCGACGACATCGCCATCGTGCCGACCTTCATCCTCACGCCGCTCACCTACCTGGGCGGCGTGTTCTATTCGGTCGACCTGCTCCCGCAGCCCTGGCACGCGCTGACGATGGCCAACCCGATCCTGTACATGGTCAATGCGTTCCGCTACGGCCTGCTTGGCGTGAGTGACGTGAACCTCGCCGTCGCCTACGGGGTGATGCTGCTGGCCGCCGCCATTCTTGCGGCATTCGGCATGAGCCTGCTGCGCCGGGGCGTGGGCTTGCGCGCCTGAGGCGCGATCACGAAGGATCGTCGCTGCCGACGCGAACCGGCGCGGCCGCCGCAGCCACCAGGAAAGGACGTGGCTTGGCAACGGCGTAGCCCTGCGCGAAGCCGATGCCAAGCATGCGGGCTTCTTCCAGCGTGGCGGCATCCTCCACCATCTCCGCGATGGTGGCCTTGCCGGTGACCTGGCCGACGCGATGGATCGCCTCCACCATCGCGCGGTCAATGGCGTCGCTGCGCATGTCGCGCACGAAACTGCCGTCGATCTTGAGAAAATCGACGGGCAAGGTCTTGAGGTAGGTCAGGGACGACATGCCCACGCCGAAATCGTCCAGCGCAAAGCGGCAGCCGAGGGCACGCAGTTCCTGCACGAAACTCGCCGCCCGGTTCAGGTCGGAGATCGCCACCGTCTCGGTGATCTCAAAGCAGATGCTTTCCGGTGAAATCCCGAAGTGGATGAATTGTTCCTTGGCGTAGTCGACAAAGCTGTCGTCCGCCAGCGACGCGCCCGAAAGATTGATCGCGCACAGGGAGATCCGCTCGCCCCCGGGCACGCGACGCGCCAGCGCCATGCGATGGAATGCGGCGCGGATCACCCAGCGGTCCAGGAGCGGCATCAGTCCGTAGCGCTCGGCAGCGGGAATGAAGGCCATCGGCACGATGACGCGGTCCTCTTCCTCCAGCCGCAACAGCACCTCGAAATGGCTGCCTTCGTAGGGCTCGGCCCCCAGCGGGACGATGTCCTGGCGATACAGGCGCAATTGACCCCGCTCGAAGGCGCGATGCAGCCGCTCGACCCACGCCATTTCGCCGCGGCGTGAATTGAGCAGCGTGTCGTCCGGGTGGTACCGGTGCACGCGGTCGCGCCCCTGGTCCTTGGCGACGTAGCACGCGGCATCGGCGATGCCCAGCACATCGTCGCGCGTCAGCGGGGCGGAGCCCAGGTCCAGCAGGCCGATCGACGCATGGGCCGTGAAGTGCCGCTGGCCACAGTGATACGGCTGCTCGGCGATGGCCTGGCGCAACTTCTGCGCTACACGCTGCGCAGCATCCGGGGGGCAGTTGTCGAGCAGCACGACGAATTCGTCGCCACCCAACCGTGCCACGACGTCGTCTTCGCGCACCTGGCGCTGCAGCAGCTTGCCGATCTGCCGCAGCATCTCGTCGCCGGCGGCGTGGCCCGCCGTGTCGTTGACCAGCTTGAACTGGTCCAGGTCGATGTACAGCAGGGCATAAGGCCGCTGCAGCAGACGCGCCTGCTGCAGCGCCAGATCCAGGCGACGTTCGAACTCATGACGGTTGTACAGGCCGGTGAGCAGATCGTGGCTGGCCTGGTAGCTCAATGTTTCCGAGTACTGCCGTTCGCGGCTGACATCGCGGAACACCAGCACCACGCCATCGATCTCCCCGTCGCGATCGCGGATCGGCGTGGCCGTCTCGTCGATCGGCGTGGTGCCCCCGTTGCGGCGACGTAGCAGCAGCTTGGTACCCAGCGCCACGGTTCCACGCTCGCGCAGCACGGCCTCGACGGGATCGCGCACGCCGGACCCGGTCGCCTCGTCGTCGATATCGCAGACCATGGCCAGGGGCAGCCCGCGTGCCTGGGCGTTGGTCCAGCCAGTCAGCGACTCGGCCACAGGATTGAGGTATTCCACCGAGCCGTGGATGTCCGTGGCGATCACGGCGTCGCCGATCGAGGCCAGTGTCACCTGCGCGCGTTCCTTCTCGGCGAAGAGTTGTGCTTCGGCCTTCTTGCGGTCAGCGATATCGCCGGCCGATCCGCTCACGCGCAGCACGCGGCCGTCGCCGTCCCGTTCCGCATGGCCGCGCACGCGCAACCAGCAGTAATGTCCGTCGCGTCGCCGCAGGCGGCATTCGGCGTCAAAACGCAGGCCGCGGGTCAGGTGCAGGCGCAGGCAGCGCAGCAGCGGCGCACGGTCTTCCGGATGGACGCGCGCCAGCAGTTCGCCGGGATGCCGCGGCGCCAGGGCGGGGTCCAGCTCAAGCATCTTGATGAAACGCGGCGACAGGTAAAGGCTGCCGTCGTCGCGCTCGAAATCCCACAGGCCATCGCTCGATCCCGTGACCGCGCGCTGGAAGCGCTCTTCGTTCAGGCGCGAATTGCGTTCGAACTGTTCGTTCTCAGCCAGCATCCGGCGCGTGCGCCACACCGCGATCAACACCAGCACCGCCGAGGCGGCGACGATGCCGAGCGCCAGCATGGTCTGGGTGCGCCGGGAGAGCTGCGCCAATGCCTGCGAAAACCCCTCTTGGAGCGGCGTCAGGCGCGCGTCGATGGACCACAGGCGGGCACGCACGGCGTCCAGGTCGAGGACCGGCGAACCGGTCGTCAGGGAGGCGTGGATCTCATCACCCAGCTGGACCATTTCGTCAATCAGTGCGTCGCCATCGGCCCAGAAGGCGATCGCCCGGTCGACGTCCGCCGTGCCGCGAAAATTGCGGAACAGCCGGATCATGGATGGAATGTCGTCCGGGTGATTACGCCCGCGAAGGAAACCCGCCCGCGCGATGACGAGGTCCGGGCGGCGCTTGTCCAGTTCCACCCGCGCCAGCCGGTCGCCAAGGGTCACCTCAACCGCCCGGCGGTACTCGTCGAAATCAGCCGGATCACGGGTGCGCGTGTAGCGGTCCAATGCCGCGCTGGCGCGCTTCTGGCCCTTGGACCACATAGCCTCGCCGCCGACGTAGGCACGGCAGGCGGACATGATGTCCATGCTGAAACCGGCCACTGCGACGACCAGGGCCACGATGCCCAGGTAAGGCCAGGTCAGGGACAGCAGGCGCCGGTAATCGACAGGCGGGACGTCGGTTCGGCGGGCGCTGCGCATGGTGTCATTCAGACCGTGCGCATCCGGCGCCGGACAACGCGCTCGCACTTGCCTCGACGAACCGATCCCATGTCTTCATGGCGACCCCTGTTGGCCCCGCCACGCCGCCGCCAGGCGACGCGCCGTCTCATCATAGTGGATTTTTCGCCACAGGCCAGGGCAGTCGCGATCAGGGGTGCAATCGTGTCGACGACCGCGCCGGCCTGCGCCGCGCGACACGCTGTGCAACGGCATCGTGACGGTTTTCCGTCACGGCGAAGCGCTCAGGTTCCGCGGGGCTTGGCGCGGGCTGTCGGGGTGGCGGTCCAGGGGTCATCGGGCCAGGGATGTTTTGGATAACGCCCCTTTAGCTCTTTTTTCACTTCGGGATAGGTGCGCTCCCAGAAGCCCTTGAGATCCTGGGTGACCTGGATGGGTCGCTGCGCCGGCGACAACAGGTGCAGGGTGACCGGGATGCGCCCCTGCGCCACGCGCGGCGTGTCGGCCAGCCCGAACAATTCCTGCAGTTTCACCGCAAGTACGGGGGCCTGGCCGGGCACATATTCCAGCCGACGCTCATTGCCACTGGGAACGCGGATGGCCACGGGCGCCTGCGCGTCGAGCGTGCGGCGCTGTTCGTAGTCGAACAAGGCAGCCAGCGCCTCGGAAAGATCGTCCGTGCGCAGGGCGTCCAGGCGCGACTTGCCGGAAAGATACGGGGCCAGCCACGTTTCCAGGCTGGCCAGGAGGGTAGCGTCGGAAAGGTCCGGCATTTCCAGTTCCGGACACCAGGCACGCAGCGATTCGGCGCGACGGCGCAGTTCACGGGCGTTGTCGCTCCAGGGCAGGCAGTCCAGGCCCTGGTCGCGAATCGCGGCAATCAGGGCAGGCACGGCATCCTCCGGCTTCGCCGGCACGCTTCGCCGTTCCAGTACCAGCGCGGCGAAACGGCGTTCTTCAAATGCCTCGACACCACGGCGCGCATCATTCCACCGCACCGCGCGCTGCGTGACGAACCGTTCGGGATAATCGCGTTCCAGCAGGCGCGGATCGAACGGCGCCGCCGCGAGGACCAGGCTGTCTTTCTCCTCGAACCGCAGATCGAGCGCGACCAGCCACGGTTCGCCGTACAGCGCCGTGTTCTCGTGCAGGCGCGCGCCGCGCCCGTTCGCCAGCGCGTAACGCAGGGGATTGCTGGCGTCCTGGCGTGCGACACGATCGGGGAAGGCGTGCAACAGCAGATCGCCGATGGCGTGGGAATCGGGGATTTCCCGCGCCGGTCGATCGCAGCGCAGGCGCCGCCGCCATCCGGTGCTCGCCTGGTCGATGGCCGCAATCGCGCCCCGGTCGATGCCTTCCGCGCCGCGGTCGCCGCGACGCCACGCGTGCAGCGCCGCGATGCGCCCACGGAAATCGTCACTGCGGGCGCCCTCGCCACGCAGCGGCGAGCGTGCATCGATCGCCGCCAGGAGGTCGGCCACCAGCGCACGTGACGCGTCCGGCGCGCGCAACGCCGCGGCGGACAAGCGTGGCTGGGCGCCCAGCGCCAGCATCTGGCGACCCAGTGCCGTAATGCGGCCGGCATCATCCAGCGCGCCCAGCAATGACAGCAGCTGTCGCGCCTGGCCCAATGCGCCAGCGGGCGGCGCATCGAGCCAGGGCAGCGCATCCGCGCCCCAGGCTGCCAGCTCCAGCGCAAGGCCCGACAATTCCACCTGGTCCATTTCCGGCCGGCGCGCTGCTTCCAGGCGCTGGCTCTGTGGCCACAACCGGTAAGCGATGCCGGGCGCAACGCGGCCGGCGCGACCGGCGCGCTGGTCAGCCGAGGCCTGGGCGATCGCCACGGTCTGGAGTCGGGTGAAACCGGAGTTCGGATCAAAGCGCGGCTCGCGTGCCTGCCCGGCATCGATTACCGCACGGATACCCGGTAGCGTGACGCTGGATTCCGCCACGTTCGTGGCCAGCACGATGCGACGCTGCCCGGCCGCCGCGGGCGCGAGTGCGGCGCGCTGGTCCGCCAGCGACAATTCGCCGTGCAGCGGCTGCACCGTGACCGACGCATCCACGACCGACTCGAGCAGGTTGCGCGCACGATCGATTTCACGCTTGCCCGGCAGGAACACGAGGATGTCGCCATCGGTTTCCTGCAGCGCCTGCTCCGCTGTTCGTCGCAGGTGCGTGAATGGGTCTTCGTTGGAACGCGCGGGCGGATACTCGATGCGCACCGGGAAGCTGCGCCCCGCGCTGGTCAGCCGCGGCGCCTCCAGCCACCGCGCAATCCGCTCGCCGTCGAGCGTCGCGGACATGATCACCAGCCGCAGATCCGGCCGCAGCGTGCCCTGCACGTCCAGCGCCAGCGCCGCCCCCAGATCCCCCTGCAGATGGCGCTCGTGGAATTCGTCGAACAGGATTGCACCAATGTCCGGCAATTCCGGATCCGACTGGATCAGTCGCGTCAGAATGCCCTCGGTCACCACCTCGATCCGCGTCGTCGCACTCACGCAGGCCTCGAACCGGATGCGATAACCGACCGTCTGCCCCACCTCTTCGCCCAGCTGCCGCGCCATGAACTCGGCGGCCGCCCGCGCCGCGATGCGACGCGGCTCCAGCACGATGATCTTGCGCCCGGCCAACCATTCAGCGGACAGCAACGCCAGCGGTACCTGCGTCGTCTTGCCCGCGCCCGGTGGCGCTTCCAGTACCAGGCGCGTGCCTTCAGCGAGGGCGCGCCGGATATCGGGGAGGATTTCGTGGATGGGGAATGCGACGGGAGCGGGCTGGGTCATCCGCATAGCGTAACGGGCGCGGACAGGCCGCGCATGCCGCCATGCCGCCATGCCCTATTGAGCGGAAGACCTTGCCCCAAGCCGCCGGACATAGAACCGTGTATCGACGCCCATCAGCGGAAACGCGGCCGGGAGGTCTTCCTGCGCCACCGGCACGAAGCCGTTGCGTTCGTAGAACCGGTGTGCAGCCTGGAAGCGCTCCGTGGTGCCAAGGAAGACCGTCTGGAAACCCTGCACCTGGCACCAATCCAGCAGCACCTGCAGCAGGCGCTGCGCGACGCCGGCCGCGGCACCGCGGAAATCCGGATGCACGAACATCTTGCGCAAGGCGCCCTGGCCATTGCCGATGTCCTTGAGCGCGATCGTGCCAATGACACGTCCTTCCGAGAGAGCAATCCAGAAATTTCCCTTGCCCAAACGGTAGTAGCCATCGACGTCGACCAGATCAGGCTGGTTGTCGATGCTCATCGCGAAGCCGAACTCATCGCGCTGGATGGCGACAATCAGCTCGCCGGCGGCGCGGACGTAATCCCCAGTCTGCGGAATGATCGAGACGGAGTCGCTGCTCATGGCGTAGCGGCGTTCGCGTAGATGTCCGGAAAATACCGCTCCATCAGCGACTCGGGCCGGCTCGGGCTGGTAAAGCCGTAGCGCGCATACAACGAGTGCGCGTCCCAGGTCGCCAGGGTGAAACGTCGCAACCCCTGCAACTGCGGATGCGCCAGCACCGCTTCCATCATCCGCTTGCTGTAGCCCTGTCCGCGGCGATCGGGGAGCACGAAGACATCGACCAGGTTCGCGAAGGTGGCGTAGTCCGAGATGACGCGGGCGAAGGCCACCTGCGTGGATCCGACGTAGCCGCTGAAACACAGGGAATGATCGAGCGACCGTTCCACCACGGCGCGGGATATGCCCCGTGCCCAGGTCGAATGTCCGGAGAGGTAGCGGAAGACGACGTCGCGGTCCACGCGTGCCGGGTCGGTGGTGATCTCGAATGCGTCGGTCATAGGGTAAGCCCGTTGATTGCCCTCAAACGCAAAGCGCCCCTCGCGGGGCGCTTGCGGGAACAACTGGTGTAACGTGGGCCTATTCGCAGGTCAAGCCGTTGGTATCGACCGCGCGGATCCAGTTGCGCGTGCCGCTGCCGGCCGGGACGCCGGGGATATTGGCGGTGCCGTTGAAGGTGAAGCTGGTCGAATAGCAGGTCGGGAAGTTGAACGTCACCGAACCCCACGGCAGGCTCTGCGCGCTGGCGCCGAAGTTGCCGGCGAAGCCACCGCCGTTCTGGTAGACCGTCGGCACGACGAGCGGTCCGCGTGAATCGATGGGGAAGTCCTGTGCACCGAACAGCCAGAACGGACGGCCATCATTGGTGTAGGTGAACCAGGCGAAGGTGAAGAGCTTACGCGTGGTGTTGCCCGGCAGGTCGAACACCTGCACCAGGATGCCCTCGCCACTGTGCGCCGGGTCATACCAGTTGCCGGTGAGATAGCCCGTGATGGGCTGGTTCTGGAACGCGGTGGGATAAGTCGATTGCGTCGGGTTGTAGACCGGCACCTGCAGCGCCTGGCCCGTGTCACCGTTGAAGAAGTTGAAGAACGTAATGGTGAACGGATTGTTGAAGTCGAAGTACGCCGTGGAGCTGTCGTTGGAGGCGAAGTTCTCCAGGACGAAGGTGCTGCTGCGGATCAGCGGCTCATCCGCCTTGGTGTGGGAGAGCACCGTGTTGGGTTCTTCGGCCACGCGCACCAGTTTGAGCGTATTGCTGCCCTGCGTGACCCGGACGCCCGGGAACAGCGGGTAGCGCTGCGTGTTGCCTTCGTTCGCCGCATCGCGGTCGATCGCCAGCAGGGTGACCGATTCGTAGAACTGTCCGCTGCTGCTGCAGGGAATACGCCACAGGCGCACGTTGACATCTTCGGTAACGTAGCCGTTCACGCCGGTCTGGATTGCGGCGAGGCGCACGCGGAAGGGAGCCGTGGGCGGTGTGAGCGGGCCGGAGAATTGTTCCGGCAATGGGTGCGACAAGCAGCTGGGAGCGTAGGCACGATACGCGTTGGGAGCCGGTGTGGTCGCCTTGGCAACGGGGCCCGGCGTCGTTGCGGCACCAGCGCTGCGACTGGCGGTGGTCTTCTGCGTTGCCCCGCCCAGCAGGACCTGTGCCTGCTGCTGCTCGCTGGCTACCGACTCGCGACGTCCCTCAGCGGCAGCACCGGTTACCACGTCGGCCGCCATGACGGTGGCCGAAAAGCCCACCAGAACCAACCCGGCCCAGCCGAGAACCTTGAAATTGCGCATCACACTCTCCGTTGGATAAGCCTTCCGCACCGTCCGCAGCTTGTCCGCGAACGCATGAATTCCCTATGAACTTTCCCGCCCGTCTGAGGTCGCTCGCCGTGCCTGCGTGGAGGCGTGCGCGGCCTTGAAGGATAATCGCGCTCTTTGTCGCGGTGATACCCCATGCAGTTGATCGACATCGGCGCAAACCTGACCCATTCCTCGTTCCAGCATGATCTGGACGCCGTCGTCGAGCGGGCCCGCGCACACGGTGTCTGCCGGATGGTCATTACCGGTGCCAGCCGCGAGGGTAGCCCGGCCGCACTGGAGCTCGCCCGGAAGTTTCCTGGCCTGATGGCCGCGACGGCCGGCATCCATCCGCATCACGCCTCCGAATTCGACGCGGAAACGGACGATTTGCTGCGCGAACTCGTCGCAGCCCCCGAGGTGCGCGCCGTCGGCGAAACGGGGCTTGATTACCACCGCGATCTGTCGCCACGCCCGACCCAGCTCTTCGCCTTCGAGCGCCAGCTGGAAATCGCCCTGGACTGCGGCAAGCCCCTGTTCCTGCACCAGCGCGACGCGCACGCGGATTTCATCTCCCTGCTCAAACCCGTCCGCGATCGCCTTGGCGCCGTGGTCGTGCACTGTTTCACCGGAACGCGCGAGGAGTTGTTCGACTACCTGGACCTGGACTGCCACATCGGCATCACCGGGTGGATCTGTGACGAACGCCGCGGCACGCACCTGCGCGAAATCGTCGGCAATATCCCGGCAAACCGGCTGATGATCGAGACGGACAGCCCCTACCTGCTGCCACGCAACCTGAAACCCATGCCCAGCCACCGGCGCAACGAGCCGATGTTCCTGGGGCATATCTGCGCGGAGCTCGCGCGGGACCGCGGCGAGTCCCTCGAAGCGACCGCCGCCGCCACGACCGCGACGGCGATGCAGTTCTTCGGGCTGGACTGACGTTCACGGACGCTGCGGTACAGTCGGCCAGCCTCCGCGGCGGCGCTGGACGGGAACCAAGTCCGACGCAACCGGTCGGAGCTGATCGGCATCCAACCGGGGGGCGTTACGCCCGTCCCGACCTCCTCCAGGCACCGACATGACCCGACCGTACCGCAGCCTCCTCTGGATGATCGGCTTCCTTGCCGCCATCGCCGCCCTTGTCGCCCTGATTGCGCCGCGCCTGGTGGATGCGTTCCAGGCCAACCCGTTCTTCAACGGCATCATCCTGCTGACCCTGGCCTGCGGCATCGCGGTCAACCTGCGCCAGGTGCTGATGCTCAATCGCGACATCGACTGGATGGAGCATTTCCGCCGTGCGAACCCCGAGCGGCCGGTACCGGGCAAGCCGCGCCTGCTGGTGCCGATGGCGCGGATGCTGGCCGGCCGCGAGCGCGGCAAGCTGGCGCTGACGCCTACCTCCATGCGCACGGTGCTCGACGGCGTCTATCTTCGGCTGGAGGAATCGCGCGACCTGTCGCGCTACCTGATCGGCCTGGCCATCTTCCTGGGCCTGCTCGGAACGTTCTGGGGCCTGCTGGCGACCATCCGTTCGGTCTCCGACATCATCGGCTCGCTGGACGTGGGCAGCGACGCGGCCGCCATGTTCACTGCGCTCAAGGCCAATCTGCGCGAACCGCTCGCGGGCATGTCAACCTCCTTCTCCACGTCCTTGTTCGGCCTGGCCAGTTCGCTCATCGTCGGTTTTCTCGACCTGCAGGCAGGTCACGCGCAGAACCGCTTCTACAACGAACTGGAGGAATGGCTGTCCAGTCTCACCCGCCTTTCCGGTGGAACCGCCGTCGGCGTCGAAGGCGACACATCGGTGCCTGCCTACGTGCAGGCCCTGCTCGAGCAGACGGCCGACGGCCTGGAGCGGATGCATCGCGCCCTGGTCGAAAACGACCGCGAGCGCCGCGCCTCGAACGAGCACCTGGGCGAATTGAGCGGACAGCTGGCCAAGCTCACCGAATTCCTCGCGCGCGATGCGCGCGAGCGGCACGCCAGCCTTGAAGTGCAGGAGGAACTGCGCACGGTGCTCAAGTCGCTGGCAGCCCAGTCCCAGGGCGGACAGTCGCTCTCCGACGATCTACGTTCGGAGTTCCGCCTGCTGTCGCGCACGATCGCAGCCGCGATGGACACGCAGCGTCGTCCCGCTCCCGCTGACCGCGGTTACTGAGGCCTCCCATGCGCAGTCTTGCGACGCGTCGCCGCGGCCTGGATATCTGGCCGGGATTCGTGGATGCGCTCACCTCGCTGATCATGGTGATGATGTTCGTGTTGCTGTTGTTCGCCATCGGGCAGTTCGTGCTGTCTGACTCGCTCGCCGGCAAGAACCGCGCGCTGGACAGCCTGAACGCGCGCGTGGCGGAACTGGCGAGAACCCTGTCGCTCGCCGAATCCGCCAAGACTGCGCTCGACGCGCAGGTGAAGGAATTGTCGGCATCACTGGGCGCCACCGCCGCCGAACGCGACCAGTTCAAGACCTCCCTCGATGCGGCGCAGACCGAAGCGGCGCGCCTGGGCGCCGACGTGGCGGCACTGCAGAAGCTCAAGGCGGAGCTGGAAACCGAGGTCGCCAAGCTCGCCGGTGAGCTCGGCATCAGCCAGGAGGAGACGGCCAAGGGCAAGGAACTGTCCGCCCAGCAGGTGGCGCAGATCGAGTTGCTCAATCGCCAGCTGGCGGCGGTCAACACGCAGCTGGCGCAGATCCAGGCCGCGCTGGACGTGGCCAGGAAAGACATCACCGCGAAAGACCTGAAGATCGCCAACCTCGGCAAGGAGCTCAATATTGCCCTGGCCAATCGCGTGGGCGAGCTGGAACGCTACCGGTCCGAGTTCTTCGGCCGCCTGCGTGAGGCGCTCGGCAACCGGGCGGACGTCCGCATCGTGGGCGACCGGTTCGTCGTGCCGACGGACATCCTGTTTGATTCGGGCTCGGCCGAGCTGAGCCCGGCAGCACTGGCGTCGATGGCCACACTGGCCATGACGGTCCGGGAGGTGGCGTCGGAGATTCCTTCCACCGTCGACTGGGTGCTGCGTATCGACGGCCATACGGATGATCGCCCCATCCATACGGATCGCTTCCCCTCGAACTGGGAGCTGTCGTCGGCCCGCGCCGTGTCGATCGTGAAGTATCTCGTGGTGCAGGGGCTTCCGGCGCATCGGCTCTCCGCCAACGGCTTCGGCCAGTTCCAGCCGCTGGATACGTCGCAGACACCCGAGGCACTGGCACGTAACCGGCGCATCGAGATCCAGCTGACCAATCGCTAGTGGCCTGTAATCGAAGAGTCGGGAGTGACTGGCGAAGGGCTGGTCGTGCTGGGCGCCGCTTCGGGGTGAGGGGAGCAGTGCTACAGCCCGAGTGAGCGGCAAGTCCAGCGCGGCCGGAACGAGTCAGTCTCTTCCGATTCGCGTGTTGCAGGCCATTAGTGCCAACGACCAAGGTCTAAGCCACGACGCGCAGGAACGGATACCGCAATCGCGCGACTTCGTGTACTAATTGGATTCTCTTTTTGTCGATTAGGCGCAGTCGTAGCCAATGGCGGACCATCCGGCAATTCGTCAGCTGTTCCAGAACCATGGCCTGGCTGCCGCCAACGACTACGTGCGCGTGTCGATGTGCCTGCAGCTGGGCTGCTGGGATTTCGCCCTGCCGGAACTGGCGCGCCGCGCCATGGCGATGGTGACGCAATCGCTGCAGCCAGGCTTCGACTACAGCCGCCTGGATGCCCTGCGGCTGGAGATTTTCCGCCATCTGGAGCAGAACGCCGACCTGCTCGAACATCATCTTGGGGAGTACTGGGCGCTGACGGCGGCGCTGGGCATGCTGTCGCCGGACAGCGAGATCGATACGCTGTGCGAGGGATACGACTGGTTTTCCATCTGCCTGGAAGGCATGCGCGACCAGGCGTCCTAGCCTTTCGCATGGCGCATTGTGGATCAGTAGAAATTGCGAACCTGACTGTCGAGCCCGGCCGGCAGGAGCGACGTATAGTTGTGCAGCCGCTTGGCAACCAGATGGCGGACGCCCTGCTCCGTCTGCAGTACACCATCGACCCCCAGGAGCACCGACTCCAGCAAGACCCGGCGCTGGCGTTGCGCAAGGTCGCGCCAGACGACCACATTGACCTGCCCGTGCTCGTCCTCCAGCGTGACGAAGACCACGCCGCTGGCCGTCGGCGGGGCTTGCCGCACCGTGACCAGCCCCGCGCTGCGTGCAAAGGTGTTGCCGTCCAGCGCCTGCAATTCGCGCGAATCGCGCACTGCACGCCGGCGCAGGGCGGCGCGCGCCAATGCCGCCGGATGCGCTTCCAGTGACAGGCCGGTCGTGGCGTAGTCGGCCATGACATTGGCTGTACGCGTGGGGGGACGCAGGGCTACGCGCTCCTCCTGCACGGTGGCTCCGCTCAGCAGCGGCGTGGGGATCTGCGCGCCTGCGCTCTCCCAGCGGGCGCGATGGCGATGCCCCGCCAGCGATTTGAGTGCACCGGCTTCCGCCAGACGGTCGCGCTCGAACCGTTCGATCTGTGCGCGGGCGGTGAAGTCGGCCACATCGGCAAATGGCCGCACGCGCCGCGCTGTCACGATGCGTTCGGCTACCACCTGTTTGAGCGACTTGACCAGGCGCAGGCCCAGGCGCAGTGCATGGCCGCCGCCGGGCAGCGCCTCCAGGGTGCAATCCCAGTCGCTGTGGCTGACATCGGCCGGGCGTACGCAGCCGCCGTGGTGGCGCAGGTCCTGGATGAGCTGCGCCGGCGGATAGAAGCCCATCGGCTGGGAATTGATGAGCGCGCAGGTGAACGCTTCCGGGTGATGGCATTTGAGCCAGGAAGACACATAGGCGATCTGGGCGAAGCTCGTCGCGTGGGATTCAGGAAAGCCGTAGCTGCCAAACCCCTTGATCTGCTCGAAAATCTGCGTGGCAAAGGCGTCGTCGTAGTGATTCCGGCGCATGCCGTCGCGGATACGCTGCTCGAAGTGCTCGAGGCCACCGTGCCGCTTCCAGGCCGCCATGGAACGACGCAGCTTGTCCGATTCCTCCGGCGTGAAGTCGGCGGCGAGCTGCAGCAGGTGCATCACCTGCTCCTGGAAGATCGGCACGCCCAGCGTCCGACCGATCGCCGGCGCCAGGCGCTCGTCTGGAACATAGTGCTCTTCACCGCTGCGCCGGCGCAGATAGGGATGCACCATGCCGCCCTGGATCGGCCCCGGCCGCACGATGGCCACTTCGATGACGAGGTCGTAGAAGGTGGCCGGCCTCAGGCGGGGCAGCATCGACATCTGCGCACGCGATTCGATCTGGAAGACACCGATCGTGTCGGCCTTCTGGATCATTTCGTACGTGGCCTGATCGTCCGGCGCGATGGATTTGAGGCCCAGTTTCTCTCCCTTGTGTACCTGGATCAGGTCGAAACATTTGCGCAGGCAGGTCAGCATGCCCAGGGCCAGGCAATCGACCTTGAGCAGGCCCAGGGCCTCCAGGTCGTCCTTGTCCCACTGGATGACGGTGCGGTCCGCCATGGCGGCATTCTCGACCGGCACCAGGCTGTGCAGCGGATGTTCGGAGATGACGAAGCCACCGACATGCTGGGAGAGGTGGCGGGGGCGGTCCACCAGCTCGGCGGTGACGGCCATGATGCGTTGCAGGGTGGGATCACGGCTGTCGAAGCCGTTTTCCGCCAGCAACGCATCCAGCGATTCGCCCCCGTTGCCACGCGTGAACACGCGACTGAGCGCATCGAGCTGATCAGCGCCCAGCCCCATCGCCGCACCCACCGCGCGCACGGCGCTCTTGGATTGCCAGGTGATCACGGTCGCCGCGAGCGCGGCACGGTCGCGACCATATTTGGAGAACACGTGCTGCAGCACCTCTTCGCGCCGCTCGTGCTCGAAGTCCACATCGATATCCGGCGGCTCGTCGCGATCGGCCGAGAGGAAGCGTTCGAACAGCAGGTGCCCTGTCGCCGGATCGACCGAGGTGATACCCAGGCAGTAGCAGACAGCCGAGTTGGCCGCCGATCCGCGCCCCTGGCAGAGGATGGGCGGATCCTGCCGGCGCGCCCAGTCGACCAGTTCGTAGACCGTGAGGAAGAAGTGCTCGTACTTCTTGTGCCGGATCAGGGCCAGCTCTTTGTCCAGCTGGCGGACCACCCTGTCCGGAATGCCGTCCGGCCAATGGGCACGGGCTCCCTGCCAGGTCAGTTCACGCAAATGAGTTGTCGCGTCGCGGCCTTGCGGAACCAGTTCATGCGGATACTCGTAGTTGATGCCATCCAGCCGGAAGCGACACCGGTCGGCCACGACCTGCGTTTCGGCCAGCAGCGCCGGCGAATGGATCGCGCACAGCGTCGCGATCTGGCGCAGGTGCCGTTCACCGTTCGGAAACAGCGCATCGCCCGCGTTGGCAACGGTGGTGTTGAGGCGAACCGCCGTCAGGACATCCTGCAGCACGCGCCGGCTGCGATGGTGCATATGGACGCCACCGGCCGCGAGCACCGGCAAATGGCTGTGTTTTCCCAATTGCACCAATGCCGCTTCGTCGGCCGCGTCGTCCGCGCCGCGATGCAGTTCGACGGCAATCCAGGCACGGCCGGCGAAGTGCCGCCGGACCCAGTCGGCATCATCGGCGAGCGCCGCGGTGACCGCCTGCGCGTCCGGCGCCGGCTGGCGCGAAGGCAGGCCGGCAGGATCCGGCAGCCACAGCACGACCAGGCCCGGCGCGAGGTTTTCCACATCCGCCCGGCACAGCCGGTAGCTGCCTTTTTCGCAGCGGCGTCGCCCGAGGGTGACCAGGCGGCACAACTCCGTGTAGCCGGCGAGGTCTTCGACCAGGAAGACCAGGGTCGGGCCGTCCGCCAGCCGGATCTCGCTGCCGACGATCAGGCGCAGGTCGAACTTCTTCGACGCCTCCCAGGCACGCACGATGCCGGCCAGGGAGCACTCGTCGGTGATGGCCAGGGCGTTGTAGCCCAGCCGCGCGGCCCGCTCGAACAACTCGGCCGCACTGGAGGCGCCGCGCTGGAAACTGAAGTCACTCAGGCAATGCAGTTCCGCGTAGTAGACGGCGACGGACGGATGCAACGGCGGCGCCTCGGAACCGCCATCCACGCGGGGCCGCGGCAGGCGGCGCGGGCGGCTGACCGGGCCGTGGTCGTGGATCTGCGGCGGCTCGTCAAAGGAGGGCGGCCGCAGCGGCACCACCTTGCCGGGCGGTTTCATGCGAACCAGCCGTGCAGCATCCAGCCGCTGTACGCCCCGGCAGGCAGGAAGGCCCAGGCACGCTGGCCATCGCGGGTCTGCACGATGTAGTAGTCGCGCCGCGCATCAGCCTCCCACCAGCCGCTTTCGATGCGCTCGGGCCCCGCCAGGATGCGCGCCGGATCCGGTCGCAGCACGATCGGACGGCGCAACAGCCACAGCGGCCGTGGACCACGCAGGGGTGGGTCCAGGCGACCTGCCGCCCCGTAGTGCCAGGCGAGTTCAGGCCGGTGATCGTGACCGACGGCCAGCTGTCGCACGGCGCCGTCGCCCAGGCGGGCGCGCAGGCGATCGGCGAGGTCTGGCCAGTCGAGGGACTGCTCACGGCGTACGTCGAACAGGTCGCCGTGGCGCGGCTGGAAGGGCGGCAGGTCTTCTGCTACCAGGGAAATAGCACTAACCTCGGCAGCCAGGCTGACGCGCTCCAGGCGTCCGCGGCAGAACTCGAACAGACCGTCGGCATCGCGGCGCGCGGTCAGCAGGGTGACCGGCACCTGGGTGGCGGCGCGCTGCTCGTGTTCGAGCAGCAGATGAAAGTGCTCGACGCTGCTGTCGCGCAGATCCAGGTAGAGCGCCAGTTCGCGCACCAGCCGCCGCAACGGAAACAGTAGCGCCGGCCAGCTGTCCACGCGCCCGTCCAGCTCGATTCGTCGCGCAAAGCGATCGGGTGGACGGTACAGCGGCAATGTCTCGGGGGCTCGACCCTGCAGGCGGTCGAGCCAGCGTACGCCGTCAACGCCGATACGCCGGGTCAGTTCCGCGCGCGGCAGGGCCAGGACGTCGCACAGACGGGTCAGCCCGATGCCGGTGAGGCATTCCACGGCTTTCGCATCCAACCCGCAGAAAGGCAGCGGTACGCGACGCAGTGCCGTACGCAGCGGCGCGTCATGAACAATGGCGACACCGTCGCTGATCCGGGCCAGTACGCTGGCGGCAGCGGCGACAGGCGCCACCGCCATGCGGTGGGCGTACCCCAGTTGCTGCAGGTCGGCGCGCAATTGCCGCTCCAGTGAAGACCATCCGCCAAACAGACGCAGGCTGGCTCCCACTTCCACCAGCAGGGAGTGATCCTCGAACCGGCTGACCTGGGCGCTATAGCCGTAGGCCCAGGCGGCGAGCAGATCCAGCAATTGCCGCTCACCTGCCGGATCGCGCGGCCGCAGCGTCACCTGGGCACACAAGGCCGACGCCGCCGGCAAGGACTGACCACGCCGCACCCCCTGGGCCTGCGCCGGCGCGTTGGCCAGCGCGATCACCGGCCGCTGGCGCGGACCTTCATACACCGCCTGCGGTTGTGCCGGCTCGCTGGCGACGTCATCGGTCACCGCTTCCGCGGTACCTGCGGTAGCGAATACCGCTGCCAGGGGCAATTCAAAAAAATGGAGGCAGGCCCAGAGCATGGCAAGGTAATGTGGTCAGGAAAGCCAACCTTGGCCAGTACGTGTCTCAGGATGTGCGCCAGATCAATTGCCAGGACGCCTCGCGGCCAGTGACCGGCCCTGCTGTTGGTCCTTCCCGCCGGAAGACCCACGCCTCGCAGGAGAAGCGTTCTTCATCGGCCCCCTCGTCGACGCATCGAATGGCAAGGACGTGCACCGCATGCCGGTCCGCGAAACCACGGCATCGCTGCCGGATGGTGCTGGCGGCAACGATAGAGGGTTACCCGTAACCCACTCCGGCGCCGATGCAACCGATGACCCAGGCTTGCGTCGTCTGACGGTGCTTGATGCCAAAGGACCATCGCCGGCTGATACCAGAAGTGGCAAAGCGGACGACGAACGCGTCGGTTGCATTGCCCTGTTGCGACGCTGTCGCATGCATCCGCTATCCAGTGCGTAGCAAGCTGGTGTTTCACACATGAGTTGCTCCTGTCGAAGTGCCATCCGTGGCGGTGAACTCCTGACCAACTGACAGGTTTGCGAGGCCTGGGCGGTCTGCCTGCTCAGGCACGCCATCGCAATCGTGTGGCAGCAGCACCAAAGCTGCCGCGGCATTTGAGGATCTCCGCCGATGTGCCCTGTTCGTCCGCATGTACAAGCAGGCGCAACGCCGAGGGACTGGCCTGTGAGGCCATCGCTTCGGGACGGAAGACAAACGCGAGCCCACCGCCATGTTCCGCCGCCAGCTGCCAACGGCGCAGCTGGGCGTAGTCGGTCTTGTCGGCCCAGAAAAGGACGGCGCCACAGGCACCGGAACGCAGGCATTGCTCGGCACTCCAGGAGGCATCGGACACCCGGCGCCCACCAGCAGGAGAAGACGTCGTCGTTCCTGCCCTGGGCGGCATCGCAGCGGGTGCTATTCCACCAGCGGACTGCAGAGCGGCCGCCGAGGAGACACGCGGCCGCATCGAACCAAGAGGGTCGTCGGTGGGATTGCCGACCTCCGCCACGAAGGCCAGGTCGATGCCCTGGGCAGCAAGGGCCGGCGCATAGGGAATGTAGGGCGGCGCCACGAACACCACCCGCTGCTTCTGGCGGGTGAGGCTGGCCAGCGCCGGCATCAGCAGGCTCAGCTCTCCCAGGCCATCGGCACCGATGAGAATTTCCGAGAGTGCTCCCAGCGGCCAGCCGCCGCCGGGCAGGAGACGATCCAGCGCATCCCAGCCGGTGGATTGCGCCCGCATCGACAGCGGCGCGGAGCGGCGCCATACACCTGGATGGCGCAGCACGCCATCCAGCCCGGCGGCAGGCGCCGAACGGCCGCCTTCCAGGGGTAGCGATCGGACCGGTGCGGCACTCATGGTTCCCCCTGACGGATGACGCCCACGTACACGCCCTCGATGGCGAAGCTGTCCGTGCGGCGTGGATCGACCTCGATGGGTGAGAAATCCGGATTCTCCGGCAGCAGCAGCAGGCGATCGCCCGCATGCCGCAGACGCTTGACGGTGATTTCGTCATCCAGCCGTGCCACCACGATGCGGCCATCATCCGCAGTCGGCGTGCGGTGCACGGCGATCAGGTCACCATCGAGGATGCCGACCTCGCGCATGCTCGCGCCGACCACGCGCAGGAGGAAATCCGCCCGCGGCCGGAACAGATTGCCGGCCACGGCAAACTGGGCTTCGATATTGCCTTCCGAAAGAATGGGACTGCCGGCTGCCACGCGGCCGACCAGCGGCAGGAGCCGGTAATCCGCCGACGGTGTCTCGACAGCCGGCAGGCGCAGGCCGCGGTGCTGGGCGGAGCGCTCCAGGGCGCCCTTGCGCATCAGGGCGTCGATGTAGTCCTGGGCGGAACTGTGGCTGCGCAGGCCGAGCGCTTCGGCAATCTCGCGCAGACTGGGCGGATAGCCGTGCTCGCTCGCATAGGCGCGAACGAATTCCAGTACGCGGCGTTGCTTGGGAGTGAGCTCGGGGGTCGTCATACGTACTAATGTACGTATTCAGACCCCCACCCGCAAGTGCCCGCAAAGGGCGGATGTCAGCTGCCGATCTTGGTCTGCAGATAAGCGGTATCGCCCAGCTGGCGGATCAGCGTGAGCTGCGTTTCCAGCCAGTCGATATGTTCTTCTTCGGATTCGAGAATCGACTCGAACAGTTCACGGCTGATGTAGTCGCCGACCTGTTCGCAATAGGCGATGGCGGCCTTCAGGTCCGGCACTGCCGCGTACTCGAGCTTCAGGTCGCACTCCAGCGCTTCCTTGGGCGATTCGCCGACCAGCAGCTTGCCCAGCTGCTGCAGGTTGGGCAGGCCGTCGAGGAACAGAATGCGGTCGATGAGCTTGTCCGCGTGCTTCATCTCGTCGATCGATTCCTTGTACTCGTGATCGGCGAGTTCCTTGAAGCCCCAGTTCTTGAACATCTTCGCGTGCAGGAAATACTGGTTGATCGCGATGAGTTCGTTGTAGAGCGCCCGGTTGAGATGCTCAATGACCTTGGCGTCGCCTTTCATGTCCTGCTCCTTGAACGAAAACGACCAGACTATACCGCCGCCGGTCTGCCCAGGAGGAAACGCGAATCGGATGCACTATCCAATGCGGGAAATCGCCAGGCTCATCCGCCGGGCACCGCAGAACAGCAGGAGGGAATGGGCCGCGCGTCAGGCGGCGGCAGCCACCAGGGCCAGTCCGAAGGGCTTGGCATTGCGCGGAATGGCTTCGCGCAGCACCTGCTCGGCAAAGTCGGCGCAGGATCCACAGGTACCGGCGCAACCGGTCCGCATGGTCAGCTCGGCCAGGGAACGTACACCATCAGCAGCCGCGTCGCGGATGGCCGAATCGGTGATGCCGTTACAGATGCAGACGTACATGGTGCAGAGCCCCTTTGGTGCATCCATTCAACTGCAAATGAGAATGATTGTCAACATCTCTCCCATTGGACGCAACCCACCCGGTGTCGATCATCATCACGCGCACCAAGGAGCACGCCGATGCAGCGCCTGGCCCTGAATTTCGTGGTGGTATTCGCGGCCGCGCTGGCGGCGCTGCTTCTCCACGACTACCTGCGCGGCAGCCGCACTGGCGGTGATTTCGGGGTTGGCGCGCGCCAGGAACGGGACCGCGTCCTCGAGAGCGATTTCCGCCGTGCCGCCGATCCAGCCCGGGTGGCCCTGGCGGAGTTCTACTTCTCCCACGGTACCTGGCCTAGCTCCAATGCCCAGGCCGGCCTGCCGGAACCGTCGCTCTACCGGGGAGAATCGCTGCGGACGCTGGCCGTCAGCGGATCAACCATCACCCTCACCTTCGACGGGCGCTCGGGCGTCGACGGCGGCCAGATCATCCTGCGCGGCGAAACGACGCCGGAACTGGCGATGGGCATCCACTGGGAATGTATCTCACCTAACCTGCCGGACATCGCGACCGCGCTGCCCCACTGCGTACATCGTCGGCCGGGCGGCTGACGGCACGGTCACGCACGTCAGACCAGGGCCGGAACCGCCGAAAGGCTCTTCTCGACCGGCGCCGGGAGATCCCCCAGGCGCACACGGCACACCGACTCCACCGTCGGCGCAAACTGGCGCAGCGCCCGTTCGTACACACGCCGCTTGAAAGTCACGACGTTCTGCGCCGGGTACCAGAAATCGACCCAGCGCCACAGGTCGAACTCGGGCTTCTCGTTGGCATCCAGGCGGAAATGCCGCTCCTCGCCAATGAACCGCAGCAGGAACCAGACCTGTTTCTGACCGATGCACAGGGGGCGCTCATTGCGCCGGAGATAACGGCGCGGCAACCGGTAACGCAGCCAGCCGGGCGTGGCTCCCAGCACCTGCACATGTTCGGCGCCAAGACCGGTTTCCTCGTGCAGTTCGCGGTACATGGCCTCCAGCGGCGTTTCGTCGCTGCGCATGCCACCCTGCGGAAACTGCCAGCCATCGCGGTTGATGCGCCGTGCCCAGAACAGGCGGCCATCATCCCGCAACAGAACGATGCCGACATTCGGCCTATAGCCATCGGGATCGATCACTGGCCACTCCAAATTACGCCCTGGCAAGGATTCTTCCACAGCGCGCGAGGGGCCAGCAAGGCAGAGTATGGAACCGGCCTTGACAGCGGCCCCGGCGAAGCTACAATGCCCGACCCTATTTCGGGCACAATTACCCGTAGTGGCTAGGTAGCTCAGCCGGTCAGAGCGCGGCACTCATAATGCTGAGGTCGGCGGTTCGATCCCGCCTCTAGCCACCATTCCTTCTTCTGGCGCGCCGGCCACGTATTTTGCCGGCACGCGACCGGCACCGTCCTGCGCGATGGATCTCTTCAAGGTATTCCAGATCGAAGCGGCGCACCGCCTGCCCGAGGTTCCGCCGGGCCACAAGTGCGCACGACTGCACGGTCATTCCTTCCGGATTGAAATCCACGTCAGCGGCCCGGTCGATCCGCGCGCCGGCTGGGTAATGGACTTCGCCGACATCAAGCAGGCCTTCGCGCCGGTCTTCGATGCGCTGGACCACCGCTACCTCAACGACATCGACGGACTCGCCAATCCCACCAGCGAGAACCTGGCGA
This sequence comes from Tahibacter amnicola, assembly GCF_025398735.1. Taxonomy (NCBI): domain Bacteria; kingdom Pseudomonadati; phylum Pseudomonadota; class Gammaproteobacteria; order Lysobacterales; family Rhodanobacteraceae; genus Tahibacter; species Tahibacter amnicola. Next base: position 857,699 of record NZ_CP104694.1, on the reverse strand, counting down.
TCTGGATCTGGCAGCAACTCAAACCGGCGCTGCCACTGCTCAGCCGTGTAGTGGTTCACGAAACCTGTACATCCGGCTGCGCATACGGTGGCCCCGACAGCACCGGAACCGGCTAAACTCGGGAAAATTTCCGGGCCGGTGTCGCGCATGCTTCTGTCGCGAATTTTCTCGTTGTGCCTTTTGACGCTTTCCGCAACCGCCTCCGCCGTCACTGTCGGCGGCGAGGAATTCCCGGAGCGCATTGACGTCCCGGGCGTGGGCAACAACCTGCATTTGTCCGGCGCGGCCGTCCTGGATCGCAATTTCGTCCCGTTCTATACCGCTGCGCTGTACGTACCGCTTTCGGTGCGCTCGGGCGAACAGCTGGCATCGGGCATGTCCCCCTTCCGCATGACCGTCATCTGGCAGATCCCTGCTCTTGATGATGCCCGTGTCGACGAGTACTGGCTGAAATCGTTCACCGACGCGGTCGGTGCGAACCAGATGCCGCGCATCAAGGGCAACGTCGATCGCTTCCTGGCCCTCTTCGGCGCCGCCGAGCATGGCCAGACCATCCTGTTCGATTACATCCCTGATGCCGGCATGCGCATCTATGTGGACAACAAACCCGTCGGCCAGCTGGCGGGCGTGGAGTTCAACCGCGCCCTGATCGCAATCTGGCTCGGTGAAAAGGCGCCGCGGGAATTCCGCGACACGCTGCTGGCCAATATCGACGGGCCCTGAGCCCCCTACCGCCCGGCGCCAGAACACGCTTCGTGCCACCGCCCGCCCTGGGCGGCGTTGCGGGATCGCGCGCGCAATCCCGCCTTGCTAACACTTTTTTGACGCAATGCACGACGCCCTGACACCGGGCAGACTCCCGTCATTTCTACCGATCCCGGTGTCATGGGTATTTTCTTGCGAATCACGTGTTGCAACGCAACAAAACCCCTGGTACGCTTCGCGCCCACACTCCACCAACCGCCTGCGAGGGCAAGCCACCATGATCGAGCAGTACAACAACCAAGTGCTGGCGTTCAGCAAGAGCTTCGCCGATGCCGCTTTCAAGGTTCAGGGCCTGGCGCTCCAGAACTTCGAAAAGATCGCTGACCTGCAGTTGAAGACGTTCGAGAACCGTGCAAACGCCACCGCGGCGTTCGTGTCGGAAGCACTGGAAGTGCGTGACTTCGACGGTCTGAAGGCCATCTGGCCGAAGAGCGTCAGCCTCGCCAAGGAATCGGCCGAGAAGGTCTACAGCACCAGCCAGGAAGTGTTCGGCCTCGGCATCAAGACGAGCGAAGCGCTCGGCGAACTGGCCAAGACGACCTTTGCCGCCACCAACGAAACGCTGCAGAACCAGGCCAACGCCTTCAAGAAGGCTGCCCCCGCGGCCCCGGCGAAGTAAGCACTGAACAACGAGTACCAAGCCGCGCTGCGACGACCCTCCCCTCCCCGTAGTCGCAGTGCTGCTTTGGGCCGGATGACGCAAGTCATCCGGCCTTTTTCTTTGGGGGACTGCTATCCCGGCCTCAGGCCGAGATCACGAAGAGACCGACCACGCAGGCCACGCCCAGCGCCCACGCGACACTGCGCAAGGTCGCCTGGTTCGCCAGGTACATCGCGCCGTACACCAGTCGCAGCACGATGAACGCGACGGCGAGCAGATCCGCTTTGTCCTGTGGCGCGTGCAGCACATGCGCCACCAGCACCGCGGCCGCGAACGGTGGGAACGCCTCGATCGAGTTCAGGTGCGCCCAGTGCGCACGGGCGCGGAATCCGTCCAGGTTGGCCTGGAAGACGCGCGGCTGGCGATTGTCAAAGCGCGTCGCCCCTTTGCTGAACTTGGCAATGCCGGTGAACACCAGCGGCAGAAAGGCCGCCACGAGGATGGTCCAGAGCGCAATCGTCATTTCGCCTTCCTTTCTGATCGGAATGGAACGTTCGAATGCACTCGCCCCCGCGAGCGCTCCAGGGTCAGCGGTGAGGGGTCAGCTTTTTGGCCCCAGCCACCGCTTGAGTTTCGCCGCGAGCCCTGCCGGTTCACGGCCGGGCGGCAATGGCGTCGGATTGCGCGTTTCGACCCTCTCGGGCGCTGTCTTGGCTCCCAGCAGCCGTGCGGCCGCCTGGGTCAGGTCGGAAGCGCCGCCGCCGGCCGCCGCGGAGTCCGCCGCGGGCGCCCCCATCAGTTCCGTAGCGGCTGATACCAGGCGCGGATCCAGCTGCGCCTGGGAGTGCCGCGCCAGGGCACTGCGCCGATCGGCGTACACGGGCAGGCGTTGCGCCAGCTCGGGCTGGGTGAAGATCTCCCGCAGTGAATCGGGAACGCCCGCCAGCCAGGTCGTCCCCTTGCCGCGCAGACGGTCCGCCAGGTGGGCCAGCACCTTGATACCGGCGCTGGACGCGTAATTGAGCGCCGTCAGGTCGAACAGGAAATAGCGGGCACCTGCGCCCTCCAGTTCCTGCAGGGCGAGCTCCAGGTCGACCGCCCCTTCGGCGTCGAGCCGGCCGCCCAGCAGCAGGACATGCACCTGCCCCTGCTGCTCGGTGACGATCTCAAGGCCCACCCCTCAACCCTCCCGGAATACCCAGCGCGCAGCACCGACCTGGATGACGTCCTGGTCGCGCAGCAGCCGCTCGCGCACTTTCTCCGCATTGACCCGCGTGCCGTGTGCGGTGCCCAGGTCGACAACCGTATAACCCGCCATGCTCACCGTCAGCTGGGCGTGCCTGGCTTCCACGCCCGGGCCGCCGACGCGAACGTCATTGGCCGGGTCCGCACCGATGTTCAGCGGCTTGAGGTTCAGCATGATGCTGTTCTTGCCCGCCTCGGGATTCTGCGGCACCAGCCGGGCGGCGCGAACGACGACCGTCGCGCCCGACGGCGCGGCCGGCGTGGCGCTCGAGCGGGCCGGCAGCGGGATGTCCAGTACCGGCATGATCTGCGTCTCACTGGGAGGACGCCGCGGTGTCGCCGGTGGGGCTGGCATGGCGGGCGCAGGCTCCATCGTGGGCAACGGCGGCATCGCCATGGCCTGGGTCGCATCCGGCGGCGCAATCGTTTCCGTTTCCAGCGTCTGGTAGGCCTTGGTCGGGATCTCGTTGCGCGAGGGCGTCGGTGCCGGATCGGGCTCGACCGCTGCAGGCGGAGCCGGCGGGGCCGCTACGACAGATGGAGCGGGCGCCGGTTCCGGTGCACGCGCGGCCGCTTCGAGCTCGGCTTCCGAATGGAAGGCTTCGAGGAACTGCGCCTTGAGCGACTCGGCGCGTCCCAATGCCTCGCGCCGCTCGGCCAGGTCTTTTTCGAGATCAGCGCTGCGGCGCTGGAACTCGGCCCCGTCGAACTCGCCCAGCTGGTGACGCAACTCGATTTCCTGGCGATCGAGCGAGATGGCTTCGTGATCGGCGGCGAAGCGATGGTGCAGCACCTTGAGCGTGGCGTACTGCTCGCGCGCCTGCTGTTTGAGCGGTGCCGACTTCGTTTCCAGCTCGCGCGTCCTGGCCTGGTAGTCGCCGCGCACGCGCAGGTACACCGCATCAGCGACGGCGCTCCGCCGTTCCTCCAGCTGGGTCAGACGCTCGGCCAGGATGTCCTGCTCGGCCTTCAGGTGTTTCAGGTCGGCAACGGCGGACAGATCCACCGCTTCGAGCGCCGCCAGTCGTTCGTTCGTCATGATGCTCCCCTGTCGCGTTTCAGGCCGCGACCAACTCGATCTCGACCGCACCGAATTTCAGGCGGTCTCCGGTTTTCAGCGGGACAGTCGCGCCGGTCGCCAGGCGCTGTCCGTTGACAAAGGTGCCGTTGGCGGTACCCACCTCTTCGCGCAGGAAGTAGATCCCCCCTTCGCTCAGAAGCTTCGCATGCCGGCGGCTCAAACTGCGTGACGCATCCAGCGGACCGAGATTGATCTCGGGCGTGATGCCGGTGACGGGATCCGTACGGCCGATCAGGAATTCGGTACGTGCCGGATCGAGCGCAAAACGCTGCCCGCTGGCCGCGTGCACAAGGACTGCAGGCCCCACTGCCGATGGCGGCGGCAGCGGTGTCACCGGCCGCGGCGGGCGGACCGCCGGCTCGGTCGCCGGCTTTGCGGCCGTCGCTGCGGCGCCCCGCAGCTGGTCGAGCGCGGCCTGCAGTTCGGCGGCGCGCTGCTCGGCGCGCCGGTGGCGTGCCGCGAGCTTGCGCATGATCCGCACCGCAATTTCCACATTTTGGCGCAACAGGTCGGCAAAGGCGGCGCGCTGTATCCGCAGCAGCCGGCAATCGGTCCGGGCCAGTGCCGAGGCAAACCGCGGCTGGTCTTCCAGCATCGCCATGTCGCCGAAGAAGTCGCCGCTCTCCAGCGTGGCGATGGTCACATCACCACGCGCGCTGCGCCGGATCTCGACCGTGCCCGATTCAATGATGAACATCTCGGCGCCGGGTTCGCCTTCGCGAAAAACCCATTGCCCAGCCGGAACCTCGATGTAAAGGTCGTTCGCCTTTGCCATGTGCCTTCCCGTGCCGCGTGCGTCGCTTCGCAGCGATTATGCCGAGCGGGGAATCCGCGCGGCAATCGACGCCCGGGCTCGCCATGCCGGCGCCTTTCAACCTAGTCAGCCCGAAGCCGTCAGGCGCACACTAGTGCGTGTTGGCCGCCACTCGCGACCGGCACCGATAGCAAGCGTCCTGGACTGCATCCGCCGAGGGAGAACGCCATGTCATTGCAACGCGCCGTCGTATCGCTGCTGTTGATCGCCACCGCTACCACTGCCGCCGCGGCAGACCTGGTCATCTACGATGATTCCACCAAGAACGGATTCGACCAGACCTGCACCTGGAGCCCGGACGTCGATTTCGCCAGCACGGCCACCGTGCATTCGGGTGACTACGCCATCCGCTTCACCCCGTCCTACTTCGGCGGCCTGAGCTGGTGTGCGCCGGCCGGCGGCATCAGCACGGAGATCTACCGCGCACTGCGCTTCTGGATTCACGGCGGATCCTCTGGCGGCCAGGTCATCCGCCTGACTTTCCTCAATGGCGAGCCGCCGGAAGAAGTGGCGTCCGTCCTGGTTTCGGATCTGATCGGCGGCCCCATTCCGGCGGACATGTGGACCGAGGTGACAGCCTCCTTTGATGTTGACCCATTGATCATCGACGAAGGATTCACGCAATTTCACTTCCGCGACCAGAACAAGGATCCGCAGCCGGAGGTGTACTTCGACGATATCTCGCTGGTCGAGCGCAACCCGCCGCCCGATCTGATCTTTGCCGATGACTTCGAAGACACGCCCGAAACGATTCTGCCGCGCTAGCGGTCGACAGACGCATCACCGGGCCTGGCACCTGCCACGGCCATCGCCCTGCGCAGACGAGTTGCAATAGCCACACTTCCACCTGTGCACGCAACCGCCCGCGCACAGCCCCGGCCCGCTCGTCAGCGGCGGGCCGGTGAACCTGGGCGGGCGCAACCCGCCAGGTCCGTCCGGCTTCCCGGCACAGGCCCGGACACGACTGCGTGGGAATTCACACCATTTCTCCCGGGGGACCGCTAGTCTGCGCTGAAGAACATCATCGTCCCCGCCATGCGCCCCCGATCGATCCATCTGCTTCTTGCGCTGTTTCTGGCCGCACCGGCTCCCGCCGCCACGACTGTCAAACTCCCTCCCTGGGCCTGCGGCACGGGCGACCGCATCCTGCGCAGCGGATTCGACGGTCCCGAATTCGTCCCGAGCCAGCCCAGCGGCGGCTCCGGCAGTACGGGCACCGGCTGGCAGATCCGCCAGTACAGCCTGGGCGGACTGGGCACCGGGACGCAGACCGTGCACCTGTCCATCCCACCGGACTACGATCCGCGCATCGCCTGGCCCCTGGTGATTGTGCTGCACGGCTATGCCGGCACGCCCGTCAACGCCGACGCCTACGCCCGCAGCGCGCGCAACGCCTGGGAATCGGCCACCAGCGCCCATCGTCCGATTATCGCGGCGCCCGTGGCCAACGGCCCGTCCGGATCGTGGCTCAATCCGCCGGCTGCCGGCTATTCCGACTACGACTTCCTGGCCGCCGTGGCGCAGGACCTGCCGACCGCCTACAACATCGATCGCGCGCGGATGTACCTGTGGGGCTTCTCCGCTGGCGGCGGCGTCGCCCACGACCTGCTGGTCAACGGTGCCGTGCCCGAACTGGATGAGAACCATCTCGCGGCCTACTCCGTCGGCTCGGCAAGGCTCTATGCCCTGGCTTGCGCCGGACAGAGCGAAGCCGGCTGCCAGAACCGTCTCAACACCCAGGCGCGCAAACTGCCGCTCGACATCCACCTGGGCACCACTGATCCAATGTATGGCTCGCCCTATTTTGCCTCCCAGGACCCGGTCCGTTTCCAGACGGCCGGCTGGGTAGCGGGCGACACCCTCAACTATGTGACGTTCAATGGCGGGCACACCTATGGGGTCACCCAGGTCGGCGAGACCTGGAGTTATCTCTGCCGGTTCGCCGTCACGCCATAGCGTCCGCGCTACACCAAAGCCTCCCGACTTTTCCACCGAATTCCGTGGCCTGGCGCAAGAACCCGCCGGCGGCGGCGGGGCGCCGCGAATGGCCGACTTTACCTGCCATTTCGGTTGCGGCTGGCGAAAACCGGCTGATATAATTCCGCTGCTTAGTGACCGGTTTGCGCAGCTTCGAAGCGCGGAACCGGGCAACCGTCAGGGCAACATCCGCGTGAGAAATTCGATCGCCGCCGGCCGGCGACTGGCCGCTCGGATTGTGTTCGCCCAGACGGGAGTTTCCCTTCTGATGGCATTGGTATTCCTGGCGCAGGGAGCGCGACCGGCAACGGGCGCCTTCGCGGGCGGGATGCTGGCGACGTGCGGGACCGCTCTGCTGGCGGCCCGGATGTTCGTCGGAGAGGCCATCAGTGGGCAAGGGGCCTTCTGGGGCTTCCTGCTGGGCACGGTGTTGAAGTGGCTGTTGCTCGCGGGTGGCCTGGTGGCCCTGCTGGGCGTATGGCGGTTTCCACCCCTGGCGGCGATTACAGGTTTCGTTGCGGCCACGCTGGTGAATCTGGCGGGGCTGCGGTTCAAGGATTAGCGGAGTTCAACGTGAGCAGCGAAGCAGCGACCGGCGGTCTGAACGGGTATATCTCGCATCACCTGACCCACAACACGATCCAGATCGGTTCGGGATTCAACTTCGACAGCTGGATCGTCGCATTGGTCCTGGGCCTCATCTTCGTGATGTGGTTCGGCTCGAAGGCCCGCAAGGCCACGGCCGGCGTGCCGAGCAAGGGCCAGGCGTTCGTCGAGATCATCCTCGAATTCGTCGACGGCCAGGTCAAGGACACCTTCCATGGCGACCGCCGCTCCGTCACCCCGCTCGCGCTGACCATCTTCATGTGGATCGTGTTCATGAACACCATGGACCTGATCCCGCTCGACCTCCCCGGCTGGCTCGTCCAGACCGTGGCCGGCGCCGAGGCCGCCCACCACACCTATTTCCGCGTCGTCCCCACCGCCGACCTCAACACGACGTTGGCGCTGTCGACCTCCGTCTTCTTCATCCTGCTGGGTCACGCGATCGCCGCCAAGGGCGGTTTCGGCTTCGGCAAGGAGCTCCTGACCGCGCCGTTCCACGCCCATGGCCCCATGGCCATCGTGATGGCCCCGGTCAACCTGCTGATGAACATCATCGAATGGCTGGTCAAGCCGGTTTCGCTCGCGATGCGACTGTTCGGCAACATGTACGGCGGCGAGCTCGTGTTCATGCTGATCGCCGGCCTGATGGCAAGCTGGTTCACCTTCCTGCCGGGCATCATCGCCAACGCGGCGTGGGCCATCTTCCACATCCTGATCATCCTGCTCCAGGCCTTCATCTTCATGATCCTCACGGTCGTCTACATCGCCGGCGCCCGCGAAGGTCACTAATCGTTTTTCTTTTCCTTCACCTTTTGTAATCGACTTCACTTCAGGAGAACCACCATGGAATTCATTGCCAACGTTCAGAGCCTGACCGCCATCGCCATCGGCATCATCATTGGTCTGGGTGCGCTCGGCGCCTGCCTTGGTATCGCCATCATGGGTTCGAAGTTCCTGGAATCGGCCGCCCGCCAGCCGGAACTCGTGCCGATGCTGCAGGGCCGCATGTTCCTGCTGGCCGGCCTGATCGACGCCGCGTTCATTATCGGTCTGGCCGTCGCGCTGTTCTTCGCGTTCGCCAACCCGCTGATCAGCGTCCTGCAGACCGCCGCGCACTAATCACGCACGTCGCTTGCACCTCTCCGCGCGCCCCATGACGGGGCCGCGCGGTTTGTCATGAAGCACCGCCTTCATGGCCAGCACGCAGCGAATGCCTGAGGAGTCAACATGAATATCAATTTGACCTTCTTCGGCCAGATGATCTCCTTCGGGATCCTCGTCTGGTTCACGATGAAGTTCATCTGGCCGCCTCTGAATGCGGCCATCGAATCGCGTCAGAAGACCATCGCCGATGGTCTGGCTGCCGCCGAGCGCGCCCGCCAGGAACTGCAGGACGCCGACGCCCGCGTTGCCGACGAAATCCGCAAGGCCCGTGAAGAGGCCGCCCACATCGTCGACCGCGCGAACCAGCAGTACAACCAGATCGTCGACAAGGCCAAGGTCGATGCGGTCGCCGAAGGCGCCCGCCAGAAAGCCCTGGCCCAGGCCGAGATCGAATCCCTCTCGCATCAGGCACGGGAAGTGCTGCGTCAGCAGGTCGCCTCGCTGGCGGTTGCCGGCGCGGAGAAGATCCTGAAGCGTGAGATCGATCAGGCCCGTCACCGCGATCTGCTTGACGCACTGGCCAAAGAGATCTGATCCATGAGCAGCGCTGAGAGCCTCGCACGTCCCTATGCGCGCGCCGCCTTCGACCTCGCCCGGGAAGCCAACGCGCTGAACGAGTGGTCGAAGAAACTGGAATTCGCCGCCGCTGTCGCCAGCGATCCCCAGGTCCGCCAGTTGATCGGCAACCCGGGTGTCACCGGCGAGCAACTGGTCGGTCTGCTGCTTCCGCAGGGCGAAAAGACCGATTCGGCCTACGCCAACTTCCTGGGCACGCTGGCGGCCAACCGCCGCCTGCCGATCCTCGTTGACGTGGCCCAGGGCTTCGCCGTGCTCAAGCGCGAATCCGAAGGCGTCCTCAAGGTGCGCGTACGCGCCGCGGTGCCAGTCGATGCAGCCATGGCGGAAACGCTCAAGGCTGCCCTGACCAAGCGCTTCGGCCGCCAGATCGAACTGGAAAGCGAGATCGACGAAAGCGTCATCGGTGGCGCGATCATCGATGCCGGCGACGTGGTGATCGATGGTTCCGTCCGCGGACGCCTCGAACGCCTGGCGCAGAACCTGACGCACTGACGAGTAGGGCGGGCTCGCGCCCGCCGTCGCGACCATGTTCAGAACGGCGGGCCCTAGGCCCGCCCTACGTGAGAAATCCCATGCAAACCACGCTCAATCCTTCCGAAGTCAGCGAGCTCATCAAGAGCCGCATCCAGCAGTTCCAGGCCACGGCGGAAGCGCGTAACGAAGGCACCATCACGTCGGTCTCCGACGGCATCGTGCGCATCCACGGCCTCGCCGACGTCATGTCCGGCGAAATGATCGAGCTGCCGGGCGGTTCGTTCGCCCTGGCCCTGAACCTGGAGCGCGACTCGGTCGGCGCCGTGGTTCTGGGTGAGTACCAGCACCTGCGCGAAGGCGATAAGGTCAAGACGACCGGCCGCATTCTCGAAGTCCCCACCGGCCCGGAACTGCTCGGTCGCGTCGTCGACTCGCTCGGCAACCCGATCGACGGCAAGGGCCCGCTCAACGCCAAGGTCACCTCGCCGATCGAAAAGGTCGCGCCGGGCGTGATCTGGCGCAAGTCGGTCGACGAACCGGTGCAGACCGGCTACAAGTCCGTCGACTCGATGATTCCGATCGGCCGCGGCCAGCGCGAGCTGATCATCGGTGACCGCCAGACGGGCAAGACCGCGCTGGCCATCGACGCGATCATCAACCAGAAAGGCACCGGCATTAAGTGCATCTACGTCGCCATCGGCCAGAAGCAGAGCTCGATCGCGAACGTCGTGCGCAAGCTGGAAGAAAACGGCGCCCTGGATCACACCATCATCGTCGCCGCCTCGGCTTCCGAATCCGCCGCGCTGCAGTACATCGCCCCCTACTCGGGCTGCGCCATGGGCGAATACTTCCGCGACCGTGGCCAGGACGCGCTGATCATCTATGACGATCTGTCCAAGCAGGCCGTGGCCTACCGCCAGATCTCGCTGCTGCTGCGGCGTCCGCCGGGTCGCGAAGCGTATCCGGGCGACGTGTTCTATCTCCATTCGCGTCTGCTCGAGCGCGCCGCCCGCGTGAACGAGGAATACGTCGAGAAATTCACCAACGGTGAAGTAAAGGGCAAGACCGGTTCGCTCACCGCCCTGCCGATCATCGAAACGCAGGCGGGCGACGTGTCGGCCTTCGTTCCGACCAACGTGATCTCGATCACCGACGGCCAGATCTTCCTGGAAACCGACCTGTTCAACGCCGGTATCCGTCCGGCCGTGAACGCCGGTATCTCGGTGTCCCGCGTCGGCGGCGCCGCCCAGACCAAGATCGTCAAGAAGCTCTCCGGCGGCGTGAAGCTGGCGCTGGCGCAGTTCCGTGAACTGGCGGCCTTCGCCCAGTTCGCCTCGGACCTCGACGCCGCCACCCGCGCCCAGCTCGAACGCGGTCAGCGCGTGACGGAACTGATGAAGCAGAACCAGTACGCCCCGCTGTCGATTGCGGAACTGGCACTGTCCGTCTATGCCGCCGAGAAGGGCTTCCTGGACGACCTGCCGGTCGCCAAGATCCTGCCGTTCGAAAAGGGCCTGCACGCGTTCTTCCACCAGAACCACGGCGAGCTGATGAAGAAGATCGTCGCTACCGGTGACTGGAACAACGACATCGAAGCCACCTTCAAGTCCGGCATCGCCGAGTTCAAGAAGACTGGCAGCTGGTAAGACGCCCCTCGCCCCCTCGACCGAGGGGGCGATCCTTTCCCACCCGGGAAAGGCGCGGATCGTTCCAACGGCTTCAAGTGTGTGTGTACTGGCGTAGCTAGCGCCGCGCCCCGAACACCCAAGACGAGATATCTATGGCAGGCGGCAGAGAAATCAAAACCAAGATCAAGAGCGTGCAGAACACCCGCAAGGTGACGCGCGCGCTCGAAATGGTCTCGGCCTCGAAGATCCGCAAGGCGCAGGACCTCATGAAGGCCTCGCGTCCCTATGCGCGCCTGATGCGGCAGGTCATCGGTCACATCGCCAAGGCGAATACCGAGTACCAGCATCCGTTCATGGTCGCGCGCAAGGACGTCAAGCGCGTGGGCTACATCGTCGTGTCGACCGACCGCGGCCTTTGCGGCGGCCTCAACTCGAACCTCTTCCGTCGCCTGATCGCGGAAATCCGCGAACTTACGGACCGCGGCGTGGAGATCGATGTCGTCGCCATCGGCGCCAAGGCCAACGCCTTCTTCAAGCGCCTGAAGGTCAACCTGGTCGGCAGTGCCACCCACCTCGGCGAGAAGCCGCAGGTCGCGGCCCTGATCGGCGTGATCAAGGTGATGCTCGATGCCTACACGGAAGGGCGCATCGATCAGCTCAAGCTCGGCTACAACGACTTCATCAACACGATGACGCAGAAGCCGACGATCGACACCTTGCTGCCGTTGCCGCCGTCGGAAGAACTGGCGACGTCGCACGAGTGGGACTACATCTACGAGCCGGGCCCGGAAACGGTGCTCGACCACGTCCTGACGCGCTACATCGAGTCGCTGGTCTACCAGGCCACCCTGGAAAACCTGGCAAGCGAGCATGCGGCGCGCATGGTGGCCATGAAGTCGGCCAGCGACAACGCCACCAAGGCGATCGAAACCCTGTCGCTGATCTACAACAAGGCGCGCCAGGCGGCGATCACCCAGGAAATCTCCGAAATCGTCGGCGGCGCTGCGGCGGTCTGACGAATCCCCGGGCCGGTCGTGCCGCGTGCCCCGCTCGCGCCGACCGCCCACAAAGAATTTCAAGAGTCAAAGGAAACCATCATGAGCCAGGGCAAAGTTGTTCAGATCATCGGCGCCGTGGTCGACGTCGAATTCCCGCGCGACCAGGTACCGAAGGTGTACGACGCACTCAAGGTCGACGGCACCGAAATCACGCTGGAAGTTCAGCAGCAGCTCGGCGACGGCATCGTGCGCGCGATCGCCCTCGGCTCCACCGACGGCCTGAAGCGCAACCTGATCGCCCGCAACACGGGTGAAGGCATCAAGGTGCCGGTCGGCGTGAAGACGCTGGGCCGCATCATGGACGTGCTCGGCAACCCCATCGACGAAGCCGGCCCGATCGGCGAGCAGGATCGCTGGGTGATCCACCGCCAGGCCCCGAGCTACGCCGAGCAGGCGTCCAGCAACGAGCTGCTGGAAACCGGCATCAAGGTCATCGACCTGGTCTGCCCGTTCGCCAAGGGCGGCAAGGTCGGCCTGTTCGGCGGCGCCGGCGTGGGCAAGACCGTCAACATGATGGAACTGATCAACAACATCGCCAAGGAACACTCGGGTCTGTCCGTGTTCGCCGGCGTGGGTGAGCGTACCCGCGAGGGCAACGACTTCTACCACGAAATGAAAGACTCGAACGTTCTGGACAAGGTTGCGATGGTGTACGGCCAGATGAACGAGCCGCCGGGCAACCGTCTGCGCGTCGCCCTGACCGGCCTGACCATGGCCGAATACTTCCGCGACGAGAAGGACGCGTCCGGCAAGGGCCGCGACGTGCTGCTCTTCGTCGACAACATCTACCGCTACACGCTGGCCGGTACGGAAGTGTCGGCGCTGCTGGGCCGCATGCCGTCCGCCGTGGGTTACCAGCCGACGCTGGCCGAGGAAATGGGCGTCCTGCAGGAACGCATCACCTCGACCAAGACCGGCTCCATCACCTCTATCCAGGCCGTGTACGTGCCCGCGGACGACCTGACCGACCCGTCGCCGGCCACGACCTTCGCCCACCTCGACGCCACCGTCGTGCTGTCGCGTAACATCGCGGCGCTGGGTATCTACCCGGCCGTCGACCCGCTCGACTCCACCAGCCGCCAGCTCGATCCGAACGTGATCGGCAGCGAGCACTACGAAGTCGCGCGCAAGGTTCAGGGCACGCTGCAGCGCTACAAGGAACTCAAGGACATCATCGCCATCCTCGGCATGGACGAACTGTCGGAAGAAGACAAGCAGGCCGTGGCCCGTGCGCGCAAGATCGAGCGCTTCTTCTCGCAGCCGTTCCACGTGGCCGAAGTGTTCACGGGTTCGCCGGGCAAGTACGTCTCGCTCAAGGAAACCATCCGCGGCTTCAAGATGATCGTGGATGGCGAATGCGACCACCTGCCGGAGCAGGCGTTCTACATGGTCGGCGGCATCGACGAAGTCATGGAAAAGGCCAAGAAAATGGCCGAGAAGGCTGCCTGATGCTCCGGGGGATCCCACGATCCCCCACACCTTGCCGGTACGACGTCGAATTCCGTCGCAGTACCGCCAAGGATTCGCAACACGACCGGTGACGGCGGATCCCTGATCCGCCCAACGCAATAAGGTAAACCCCATGGCATCCACCATTCGTTGCGACATCGTCAGTGCCGAGGAAGAGATCTTCCACGGCGCCGTGCAGATGGTCGTCGCCACCGGCGAGCTTGGCGAGCTGGGTATCGCGCCGCGTCACGCGCCGCTGATCACCCGTCTCAAGCCTGGCCAGGTGCGCGTCATCCTGGAAAACGGCGACGAGCAGTTCTTCTACGTTTCCGGCGGCATCCTCGAAGTGCAGCCGCAGGTCGTGACGGTTCTGGCCGACACCGCCATCCGCGCCAAGGACCTCGACGAAGCCGCTGCCCGCAAGGCAAAGGAACAGGCCGAGCGCGCCCTGGCCAACCGTACCGACGCGCTGGAAATCGCCCAGGCCCAGGCAGAACTCGCCCAGGCCGTGGCCCAGCTGCAGGCACTCGAGCGACTGCGCAAGAACCTCAAACACTGAAGTTCGAGCACGTGACTGATTCGAAAACGCCGGCCTTGAGCCGGCGTTTTTGGTTCTGCATCGAGGCCCGGAGTCGCGACATGCACCGCGCCTCCGGAACGCTGGATCGCCGACGCACCCCACGATGCCCGGCATTGGCTGTGGGAAGCCTACGTACGTCGTGATGCAGAAGAGAAGGCTGGTACCCCCGATCTTCTGCAGAGCGTCCAGCCCTCTGATTGGCTTTCAAGCCGGCGGTCCACGCCTATTTCCGCAGAAAGCATCAGCAATCTGGCGGAACGCCCTTGTGACAACGAGTCCATCAGCGCCAACCCGGCCCAACGCGTGCCTTTCGCACACCTTTCCACATTGACGCGCAATTCACGCGCCGTCGAAAGAAGCGCCGCAAGCAACGACGATTCGGTAGCGCACAGAGTTTCGTCTAGTGCACTATTTGCCTTCACATACGACGATCCGGTCCCTGATTCAGTGATTTCAACCCGCAAGCCGATACCGCGACGCATTCGGGCTTTCGCCGTCATCGCCATTATCGTCATTTGCGTTGTTATCCCCTTTTTTGCACGCAGTAACCGCGCGGAGGCACCTTCCGATACGCGTTCCGTCCAGGCCCCTGCGCGCGACGCGGTTCGACCAACGGTGATCGCGACAACGGCAGTCACTACGGCAATCCCCCCGGAACGACGTCCGGACCTGCCCGCGCCGTCGTCTACAGGGACGTCGAACCTGCTCCAGTCGATTTCCCTTCCATACCGGTCACAGCCTTGCTGCCGGATCTGGAAAAGCGCGCCCGCAGAGGCGATGCGCAAGCCGCCCTCGCCGGCTACTTTGCCCTGAGCCTGTGCCGCGACTTCTTTGCCCGGCGGGTGTCGCGCGAACAATTTGCCGGCGACGATCAGGCCTATGAATCCATGTTGGCCGAAACGGCGCCCTCTGTGGACCAGTGTGCCGGCGTCTCCGCTGACCAGATCAAGCAACGCGGCACCTTCCTGACGATCGCCGCTGACACCGGCAACACAATGGCTGCAGCCATATACGCTACGGATTCCGCCGCGATCGTCGGCACCTACGGGCAAATGGTGCGTAACCCCGACGCCATCCCGCCGTACAAGGAACGCGCCGTCCGCTACCTGCGCAATGCAGCTGCAAGCGGCAATAAAAAGGCCATGGAACTGCTCGCTTCCACCTATCGCGACGGCGTGCTGGCTGACATCGACCTGGCGCAGGCGTATCGCTATGCCTGGACGGCAACGCAGCTCGCGAACACGCCCCCCGAAGTCATCCGGATCCGCGACCAGTTGGCACCGCTGCTGACCGAGCTGGAGCGCAAGGGACTCGAACAGGCAGCGCGCGAAGATCTCGATCACTGCTGCGCAGTCCCCTAGTCAGCCACTACGACGGCGCCACGCGTCCCAGCCACTGCCCGCGCATTCGATTGCGCACCGATCACTGAATTTTCCTCGGCACCATGACGCACCGAACACTGCGATATGAACGCCGCAACTGGCCAGGTCTGATTGCGGCAGTTGCAGCGATTGCCTGCTTGATGGTGTGGTTCGACCAGCGGCATCCGGAGCATCCATCCGGGACGCCAGTCGTCGTCGCTCCCACCGATGATCCGGCTACACCAACCGAGCCGAATGCTGACGCTCCGAGTACTGCTGCACCCCCTGGCTCCGCCGTGCTGACCACCGGCACGCCGTTGCGCACACCTGGCCGCTATCGCAAGCCGCCGCTACTGCTCAGCCACCGCCCGGAAGGCCGCTACAGCGACGTACTCCCGGAACTCATCCGGAAAGCCCCGCAGGATCGCGAGGCAGCGCTTGCGATCTATCATTCCCTCCGCCATTGCAAGGGCGTCCTGAGCACCGATTTGCCTGCGACATTGCGGAACGTTCCGGAACAAGAGGCCGCAGACCATGTGGCGCACACCGAGGAGCAGTTCGAGCTATGCGCGGGAATTTCCGGCGAACTGATTGGCAAACGCGGGCAGTTCCTTGAGATGGCCGCCGCGGCGGGCCACCCACAGGCGCAACTGTACTATGCGTATTTTCCCGACGAGATACTGGGTGACGAACGCGAGTTGCTCCGCCACCCGGACCGCATACGGCCCTACAAGGAAACGTCCTTGCACTACCTTCGGCAAGTATCGTTACTGCCCAACGCCCAGGCCTACATCCTGCTCGCAAGCTCTTATGCAACGGGCTACCGGGCGCCAGCTGACCACGCCCTGGCCTATCAGTACCAGTACAGCGCCAAGATGGTCGATCCGCTGCTCGGCACGGACGAGATAACGCTCGCGGAATACGCGGGGCGTATCAGTGCCGAAGCCCGGCAGCGCGCTGAGCAGTCCGCGCTGGCGGAGCTTGAGCGGTGTTGTGCATTGAAATAGACCGCGCCCCGACGACGTTGCCAGGCACCGAGTGGTAGCGGGCTGAACGTGGCGCCTCCGTTCTTCGCAGGACGTTGCAATCAGCGCCGGTCCGGTCCGCCGTGGTTTGACGCCACGACGCTTGCCGGGCTATCTACTCCGCCATGCCACTCACCATCCAATGCGACATCGTCAGCGCCGAAGGCGATATCTTTCACGGCGAAGTCCGGATGGTGATCGCCTCGGGCGAGATGGGTGAACTGGGCATTGCGCCGCGCCATGCGCCGCTGATCACCCGGCTGAGACCGGGGCAGGTTCGAATGATCCTCGACAGCGGCGAAGAGCCACTGTTCTATGTGTCCGGCGGCATCCTGGAGGTGCAGCCAAAGTCCGTCACCGTGCTCGCTGATACCGTGATCCGCGCGGACGACCTCGACGAGGCGGCTGCGGCTGAGGCCAAGGCGCACGCCGAACGGATATTGGCCAGTGCGGCCGACAGGCAGGAGATCGCCCGGGCCCAGGCGGAACTGATCCATGCACTGGCGCAGCTGCAGGCATTGCAGCGCTGGCGCAGCCATCATCGTCGCTGACTGACGATTACCCACCAGGCGAACTTTGCCCGCCAGCCATCACACTGACCGCGACGGCCCAGCCAGCCGTTGATGACATTCCGCACCGAATTCCGCCTACAGGGGAATGACCGCCATGAAGCACCGATCCAGCTCCGTCACCGTCGCCCTGTTCATTGCAGCCGCCGTCCTCAGCGGGGTAGCCCAGGGCACCGAATGCCCGGCCCGACGGGCCGAGGACATCGCCTATGACACGGCGCGCGACCGGTGGCTCCAGCCGGTAGTGGCCCGGCTGAAGACGTCGTCGCACCCACGCGACCGACTCCTGGCAAACGCCATCCTTCCGGACGATCAGCCCATCCCGCCTCAACCGCTTCCCCGCGACGCCGGTTCCCGCACGCTGCTGACGCTAGGCCGCTGCGCCGGCAGCGACGCTGATGGCTGCCGCCGCATTCTCGACGCGTGGACATCGGTGGATCGCCAGAACGCCTGGCCCTGGGTACTGCGCGTGATCGAGCAGGAGGGTGCCGATGAAAAGACCCGCCGTACCACGATCACCGCCATCACGGCCGCCAGGCACTTTGCCGACGGTACGGCAGAAATCCTTGCGCACTACTACGACGCCCTCGTCGTCGCCAAGGACAGCCCGGCCCGTCCGGACGGCTACCAACCACGAACCTGCGGCGCGGTGCTGGATCTTCACCCTGGTCTGCGCGCCATGACGCAGGCAACCCTCAACCAGGCGCGTGAGTCGCTGTGCCGCGAACACTCCGCCTGGCATGACACCGCCGCCTGCACCCGCCTGGGCAAATTGCTGCGCGATGCCAAGGGCAGCCTGGACGCACCGCTCCTGGCGTCGGAGTTCCTGCCAGCCGACAACGGCGCTGGCGCCGACAGCGCACGCCTGGCTGCGCAGCTCGACGCACTGGACCTCGCGGGCCGCGGCGACCGCTATCTGCACCGATTCTTCCGTGACCTCAACCTGCGCACGCTGGAGGCGACCCTCGCGCTGTCGCGCTACCAGCCGGAAGACACCGTAACCACGCCGACCCTGCAAAGCGGCTCATCGCACCGGCCATGACGGCGTCCGTTCGCCCCTTTGTGCCAGCACATTCTGGCGGCCACTTTTCCAATGGCTGGCAGAGGTTTTCGCCGGCCTTCACGTGGGCTGCAGAATTCACAATGCCGCATCCGGCGACGTCGCACCGGCGTAGCGTCCCCAAACTGCGATAATCCACCCCCATCATCCTGGAATCTTCCGCACTCATGACCGCACCGCTGCACGTCATCGTTCTCGCCGCCGGCGAGGGCAAGCGCATGAAATCGGCCCAACCCAAGGTGTTGCTACCACTGGCAGCACAGCCGATGCTCGGCCATGTGCTGGCGACGGCACGCGCGCTGCGGCCGGCCGCCATCCACGTGGTCTACGGCCACCGGGGCGACCAGGTGCTGGCAGCCTTTGCCAGCGACACGGATATCACCTGGGTGCACCAGCTCGAACAGCATGGAACGGGTCACGCCGTGCGCCTGGCCATGCCCGCAGTGCCGCCGGGCGCACGCGTCCTGGTGCTCTACGGTGATGTGCCGCTCATTACGGCCGCTACGCTGGCACCGTTGGCGGAAGCGGATGCGGAACTGGCTGTCCTGGGCGCAGAACTGATCGATCCCACAGGCTACGGCCGCATCGTGCGCGACGGACTCGGCCAGGTGCGCGCGATCGTCGAGGAAAAGGATGCCAACACCGAGCAACGGCGCATCTGCCTGGTCAATACCGGCATCATCGCGGCGCGCGGCGACCTGCTGCGCACCTGGCTGGATGCACTGCGCAATGACAACGCGCAACGCGAGTATTACCTCACGGACGTTTTCGCGATGGCCTCCCACGCCGGCACGCCGGCCATCTGCGTGCCCTGCAACGACCGCCACGAAGCCTTCGGCGCCAACGATCCCTGGCAGCTGGCGGAACTGGAACGTCATTACCAGTTGCGTCAGGTCCGCGCACTGTGCGCCGCGGGCGTGCGATTTGCGGACCCTTCGCGGTTTGACTTGCGCGGCAGCGTCACGGTGGGACGCGATATCGACATCGACATCAACGTCGTGTTCGAAGGCAACGTGCAACTGGGCGACGGCGTCCGCATCGGGCCCTTCTGCCGAGTGCAGAACACGA
Source organism: Tahibacter amnicola (assembly GCF_025398735.1). Taxonomy (NCBI): domain Bacteria; kingdom Pseudomonadati; phylum Pseudomonadota; class Gammaproteobacteria; order Lysobacterales; family Rhodanobacteraceae; genus Tahibacter; species Tahibacter amnicola. The sequence goes on along the minus strand of NZ_CP104694.1, from coordinate 838,595 downwards.
CGCTGGCGGCAGGTACGCAGGTGTTGTCGCACTGCGACCTCGACGGTGTGGTCACGCATGGCCCGTGCACGATCGGTCCGTTTGCGCGGCTGCGTCCGGGCACCGAGCTCGCAGCGGGCGTGCATGTCGGCAATTTCGTGGAAACCAAGAAGGCCGTGCTCGGCGAGGGCGCCAAGGCCAACCATCTCACCTACCTGGGCGACGCCGTCATCGGCGCCCGCACCAACGTCGGGGCAGGCACCATCACGTGCAACTACGACGGCGTAAACAAATCCACCACCACAATCGGCGATGACGCCTTCATCGGATCCAACTCCTCGCTCGTTGCGCCGGTCAGGATCGGCGACAGAGCCACCATTGCTGCCGGGTCGGTGATCACCAGCGATGCACCGGCCGGCGAACTGACCATCGGGCGCGCGCGCCAGCACACGATTTCCGGCTGGAAACGCCCGAAAAAGCGTGAAAGCTGACGCATCCCGGCGGCAGCGACGAGGGCGACAAGCGCATTGTCGCGGCGTCAAACCCCGGGAACTGCCTGCAAATCGCCCGGTTTTGGCCCTGCCATCTGCCCCCCTGCGGTAGAATCATCGACCTCTCCCGTACTACACCGAAGGACTTCCCCGATGTGCGGAATTGTTGGCGCCGCCGCGCGGCGCGACGTCGTAGACACGTTGATCAGCGGATTGAAAGCCCTGGAATACCGGGGCTATGACTCCGCCGGCGTGGCCCTCCTGACCGACAAGGGCCTGGAACGCCAGCGCACCAAGGGCAAGGTGCGCGACCTGGAAGCCCTGCTCGGTACGGCGCCACTGGCCGGTTTCACCGGCATTGCGCACACGCGCTGGGCCACGCACGGGGCACCCAACACCACCAATGCCCACCCGGTGGCCTCGCGGGATACGATTGCCGTTGTTCACAACGGTATTATTGAAAACCACGAGTCGCTTCGTGCCGAGCTCCAGGCTGCCGGCTACGAGTTTGCCACGCAGACGGATACGGAAGTCATCGCCCACCTGATCGAACAGGCCCACGCGCGCGGGATGGATCTGCTCGCTGCCGTCCGCCACGTCATTCCACGCCTGCACGGCGCGTTTG